>JAISHJ010000079.1 GCA_031262625.1 Ruminococcus sp.
AGTCCGGGAGGGGTGGGGGTTTGGGGGAGGGGAGGGGCGGGTCACCGCTCCTCCCCTCCCCCAACGTACCCCCAGCGTACTCGTCATTCAGCTTTTCGTGGGTAAGGTTTATGCTCGTCTGTTAGGGCGAGTATGTAGTCTATGGAGGTGTCGTAGAAGACGGAGAGTTTGGAGAGGATGAGGAGGGAGGGCTCGAGTTCGCCTGTTTCGTAGCGGGAGTAGGTTTGTTGGGTGCAGTCGAGGTATTCGGCTACGTGTTTTTGGAGGAGTTCGTTTTCGTTACGGAGTTCGCGGAGGCGGAGGTTAGTTTTCACGATATTTTTCATAGTAAGCCTTTCGGAGTGGGAGTGTGGAGTATTTTTTTGGTGTGGTGAGAAGGTTATATGGGGTGTTGGTTTGGGCAGGGTGTGGTGTTCGGTGTGCTTTGTAATCAGCGGCGGCGGTTATTTGAAAAGAGTTTGCTGATGGAGACGGAGATGAGGGAGATGGCTATTGAAATAGCTATTGACTTTAGGATTAATTCTTTGGCGCGGGCGGCGGCGGGTTTGCGGTGGACTGAGAACTGGAGGGTAGGGTTATCGGGAGAGCCTACAGATTTTACTACTACGAAGCGACCGTTTTTTAGTTCAAATTCACCCTCGAAGTCGGAGAGGAATTTGCTGCCGAGAGTAGATATTACGTCGCCGGCGGTAGATTTAAGGGCATTGGCGGCGGCTTTTCGGGTGGCTTTGAGAGCGGCTTTTTTAATTATTCCCATAAAATAACCTCGTGTTCAATCTAAATAGAGAGTGTAAAAGAAGTCGTCCATGACGAAGCCGTTGCCGATGTCGGTTACGCCTTCCCCTGTTTGTATAAATCCGCATTTTTTATACACGGCGTTTGCTTTGTCGTTGTATTTGTTGACGGTTAAAGTAATTGCGTTAAGACTTGCTTTGCGTGAGTATTCGGTAAGAAAAGCTACCAACTCACGGAAATAGCCGTTGCCGCGGTGCTCTTTCTTTATATATGCTTTCGATAAAAAGAGGGAGTCTACTTTGGGGGCAATTGCGGTGTAACCTACATCAACGCCGTTTTTTTGGAGGATGAAATATTTATAACCGTCATCTCTAATCTGCTTCTCCATTGCTGGGAGTGATTGAAATTTCTCAATCATATATTCGGTTTGGTCTTCGCCGATAATAGCGGGAAACCATTCGCGCCAGATTTCGGCGGCAAGCGTTGCGGTACGCTTAAGCTGTGAAGCAGTCTTCGCTTCGATAAAAGTAATGCTGAACATTTTATTTCTTTCCCTTAGTTTTTCAAAAAAATCGTTAATTATACTGCTCACGATATCTTCGCAGACAATAACTTTCTTTATCCGTGCATTTTGTATAGCACCTTCGCACATTTTGCAGGGCTTCATTGTAACGAACATAACAGCAGAGCATAGCCGCCAACCGCCGAGGGTATTACAGGCTTCGTTGATAGCTTCAATTTCGGCGTGAGCAAGAGCGTTTCGCGCCGATTCACGGCGGTTTCGCCCACGTCCTATAATTTCGCCGTTATGAGTGATAACCGCCGCTACAGGGACATCGCCGTCAAAAGCGGCGGCTTCTGCAAGCTTAAATAGTTCCTCTGAAATTTCAGGACTTATATTTTCGTTCATGAATTTGATTCGGGGTCGGTATTTTCGGGCTCGATTACTTTGTATTCAATTTCTTCCGGTGCAGTTTCGTCCGATGTTTCTGTAGCTTCCGGTGCGTCCGCTACTTCTGTAGCTTCCGGCGCAGTTTCGTTAACCGCTTCTGTAGCTTCCGGTGCAGTTTCGTCCGGCGCTTCCGGCGGTGTTTCAAATATTTCCGCCGGGTTAGGCTCATCGGAAGCTTTATCCTCCGGGTTTACGGTAACTTCTTCAAGCATCTTGAAGATACCTTTTTGGTTAAGCTTAAAGGTACGTTCGGCGGATTCTGCTCCTGCTTTTTGCATCTCGAAATATGCGATAGTAATTACGATAATGAGCGACATAATGCTTACGATAATTCCGACAAGCATATACTGCGGGAAGAACTTAAATTCAACAAGATGATTTCCGGCAGTCAAAGGCACACCGATGAGAGCATTGTTACAAAGCGGCTCTATCGCAGTCTTTACGCCGTCAACGTAAACTGTCCAGCCCGGCTCATAACTGATGGAAGTAAAGAGAATTCCGTCTTCTCTTGCGGTAACTTCTCCGACAACATGATGTTCCGAAAATTCGGTTACGTTAAGTCCGCCGGGACGGATTTTGTCAATCGCTTCGGTAAACATATCCATATCGAGATAGTAGAAAAGTTCGTCCGTAAAGAGTACTTCGTCTTTTTCGTTGTCAACAGTCATGATTAAAGTGTGCTTAGAGCCGGGTTCAAATCTCCCGAGGGTCATTATGCACATCTTCCCGCCCTCGAAGTAGTACTGTAAAAATTCTTCGTCAATCCAAATGTTAACCTGACGTTCATAAACCGCCGGGAAATATGCATATATTAGGTCGTCGGTAGGTGCAGTAAATTCAAACTTTATCTGCGCATTATTGCTTGTGTCGTCTACCGTATATTTATCGTGCGCGCCGTAGTTCCCCTCGATAAGATTCTCAGGGCGCATTTCATCCATACGAACGCGTTTGAAAAACGGCTTTGTGCTGTTCCCGACTATTTTCGAGAGGATTTGGTTCTGTACCTCAAAGGGGTTTGTGGTGTTTTCGGTAGAAACATTCGATATAGCATTATTTGCCATATAAGCTATCGGGAGGGCGTAGGGGTTTTCGTAAACACAGAACATCTCCGTGTCGTCTGCATTAACTAAAACAAGGTCGTTATAATGCTTTGAAGCCTTAATTTCAGCAGGCTCTTTCCCTGTAATAATCCCCTCTTCGTCTTTTATATATTCCTCCGGCGTACCCTTTTCCATAACATATTTTATCCCGAGAAGCGCGTCCGTAACGTATGTTTCGCCGTTATAGTCAACATAGTGTCCGCCATAGCCATATCCTAAACGGCGCAGAAGCTGTATAGGAGCGTTATTCATAGTAGAACTTGAGTGAGACACGCCGAAATTGCCGAAAGCCATTGCATCGTTAACGGTACGTCTGAAATTCTTCTCGATCCGATAAACCGGTGACGGGTCAAGTTCGTGAATTTTCTCTACGGTATTCCTGCCGAGGGTTATATAACGGTTATAGCTTGAACGGTTTGAATAGACGATATCGGCGTTTATGCGGAAGATGTTGTAGGATGCGGAAACACCGAATTCAATTGCCGTCAGACATACAAACATAGTCAGCATACTCTTTGCGTTTCTGCCCTTGATAAGAAGGTAGAGAACGAGAGCGTAAAGTGCCGCGAAACATATCGTAAACCATACGGCAGGAAGTTTTTCAACATGGTCAAGTTCAAGATAGTCAAGCCAAAGTGTAAACACTACTATTGCGAAAAGCGAAGCACCGACTTTGCCGACATTAACTCCTTTGATGTGTTTGAGCGAGTCCGCCGCCATAATAAGGCAGAGGAAGGAAAAGAGGAACGAATATCTGTAGGGAAGCCAGTTCGGAAGCTGAAAACCGTGCCATACAAGGTCAATGGTCGAAACGTACATTGATATGAGGATGGAAGCGGCAAGAAGCCCGAAGCCTAATTTTTTCCGAAAGGCAATTTCACCGTTCATGAAGTAGAGCGGAACAAGGATTAAAGCGGCGATTCCGCAGTACACCACCGGCGAACCTTCGGGGCGGCAGGTGTCGTAGACATTCGGAAGCATATTCTTAAAGAACAGGAGCATATCAAAGTATGTTTTCGGTGAATAATTCGGCTCTGTAAAATCAAATTTACCGAGAGAAAGGCTCGAATAGAGCGGAAAGAGAAGCCACGCGGCGATTCCGGCGGCGAGTATTCCTCCGGCAGCAAACTTTACTCCGGACTTAAAAAGATAGGCTTTTGAAAGGTATGCAGGCTCTCCTCCAATCTGTTTATCGGAGATGAAGAAGAAGTACCCCAAAAAGTAAAGACAGCAGAATATCGCGACCATCCAACCGATATAAAAATTCGCTATAAACATAAGTGCAAGGACAGCGGCAAAGAATGCGAACCTCCCCTTATCGACGACAATTTCAATCGCAAGGCAGATAAGCGGAAGATAGATAAGCCCGTCAATCCACATGGGGTTCATAAGCTGTACTATCATATATGCGCAGCACGCGTACATTATCGAGAAGATGACGGCGGTGAACTGTTCGATTTTACGGCACTTAACAAGGTAAAAACAAAACGCAAGCCCTGCACAGCCGACCTTCACAAGCTGCATAACAAGAATGGCTTCGGTTATATATGCGCGGGGAAAAAGCATTACGATTAGAGTAAACGGACTCGCAAGGTAATAAGCGAATATTCCGACAAATTCCCCGGAAAGGTTTCTGCTCCACGAATTTATAAAGCTTCCGTCTCCCCAAAAGGCATCTCTTAAGTTTTCAAAATAATATACATACTGTCCGTTAAGGTCAAGCGCCAAAACAGACTCATCCCCGAATGGTTCTATCCCGAAAATGAAATATCCGACTAAAACTATTACTGCCGGGAGAAGAAATGCCGCAAAGTAACATTCGTTAAATTTAAACCGTCTTTTTGTAAGCATATTAAAACCGCTTTCATAGATATATATAATAATTATACTATAAAACTTTTCATAAATCAAGCATATTTTTAATCTTTCACATAACTTTTTTAATAAATTCGCTTGCAATTTTCTGTGAAATGCTATATACTTAATATGAGTGAATTTTTGTGTAAAATTAATATATATATAGTAGGATGAATATCATGCTCGAAAAAGCGGTTAAAAATAATAATAAATCCTTCGATTACCGCGACATGACGGTACAGCTTGAACAGGATTTAGGCACGCTCCAACATCAGATTATGGATGCCGGGCTTCCGGTAATAATCCTTCTTGAGGGGTGGGGCGCATCAGGCAAGGGGCAGCTTATCGCCGATATGATTAAAAAGCTTGACCCGCGGTTTTTCTCCGTCTACTCAACCCTCCCCGCAAGTGATTCGGAAAAACGCTATCCGCTTATGAAGCGTTTTTGGGAGAAAATTCCCGAAAAGGGTAAGATAACGGTTCTCGACAGAAGCTGGTATCAAGAACTCGCTATCGCAAGGATTGAAGAGGATATTTCCGAGTCCGAATATAAAAAGAGAATTGCGAAGGTAAATACCTTTGAACGTCAGCTTACCGACGACGGTTACCTTATAATAAAATTCTTCCTCCATATCTCTAAGGGTGAGCAAAAGCGGCGTTTTCTCAAACTTCGCGAAGATGATGCGACAAAATGGAGAGTAACGGACAAAGACAAGAAGCGGAATAAAAATTACGACAGCTACTATAAACAATTTGACCATATGCTTGAAAAGACCGATTTCCCTTATGCACACTGGAAGGTTATAGACACCTCAGACCGTAAATTTACTCGCTTTCAGATGTTTAATGTGCTTGTTTCGCAGATTAATAATTCGCTGAACTCCGAAAAGCGAAAGACTCCCGTGCTTCAAACAGCAGAAATTGTCTCGCTCGACAAGCCCGGATTTAAGCTTTCTTCCGTTGACCTTAAGGACAAAGTTTTAGCAAGAGATAAATATGAACAGAAACTCAAGAAGCTTCAAAAAGAGCTTTCGCGTTTACATTCGTTAATATATAAGCATAAAATACCGGTTGTAATTGCTTTTGAAGGCTGGGATGCGGCAGGAAAAGGCGGCGCGGTAAAACGCCTTGCTTCTTCCCTCGACCCCCGCGGATATGAAGCTGTTCCTATCGCCGCACCGCTTCCGCCCGAAAAAAACCGTCATTTTCTCTGGCGTTTTTGGCAGAAGATTCCTAAAACCGGACACATAACTATTTTCGACCGCACATGGTACGGGAGAGTTATGGTTGAAGCGGCTGAACATCTCACCGACCCTCACCGTATCGACCAAGCATATCGCGAAATTGTTGAATTCGAGAGCGAACTCTGCGACAGCGGCGTATTGCTTATAAAATTCTGGCTTCAAATCGACAAAGACGAACAGCTTGCGCGCTTTAACGACCGTGAGCAGAACCCGCTTAAAAAGTGGAAAATTACCGATGAGGACTGGCGCAACCGCGAAAAATGGGAGCAATACGAAGGCTACATCGAAAAGATGATTGCGGTTACAAGCTTTTCCGAAGCAAAATGGAATATAATTGAAGCTAACGACAAGCTTTTTGCACGGACAAAGATTATAAAAACAGTCGCCGACGAACTCGAAAAGGCGATTAAGAAATAGTTTACAGCTTGTTTGAATGGAGATTTTTTCATGGACGAACACAATACCGGGGACATCGTACAGAACACCGAGAGTGTGAAGGAGAGTGCGGCTTCTGCGCCGGAGGTTACGGCTTCTATGCCGGAGACGGCTTCTGCGCCGGAGACGATTCCTGCGCCCGAGACGATTCCTGCGCCGGAGACATCTTCTTTGCCGGAGACGGCTTCTGCGCCCGAGACGGCTCCTGTACCCGAGACGATTCCTGCGCCCGAGACGATTCCTGCGCCGAATTATAATCCTGCGCCTAACGGATATACTCAACAAGGCTTCGCACCTGCGCCCAACGGATACAGTCAGCAAGGCTTCGCGCCCGCGCCAAACGGGTATACAGCCGCACCTAACGGGTATACAGCTGCGCCAAACGGTTATATACCGCCGCCGAAAGGTTATATGCCGCCCCCGAATAATTACGGTGCTGCTCCGGGGCATATGCCGAATAATTTCGCGCCGCCGAATAGCTTCTCGCCTCCGAATAGCGGCTACAATCCTTACCCCAACACAAACGGCGCGGCTTCTAAGCGCGGTTTGTCGAAAACTTCTGTCGTGATTATCTTTTCGGTAATTGCGGTTTTGGCGATAATTATCTCTGTGCTTATATTTACCGATTTTTCCGCCTCAGATCCTGCCGCTCCGCAAACACCGCGCCCCTCCTCAAACAGTCAGGGGAATAGCTTATTTGGCGGGAATAAGAGCCCTATAGAAGTAAATGTTGAACAGGTAGACCGCCCTGCGCTCTCCGATGCCGAATATATCGACCGCGCCTCCGGGCTTATGACTCACGAAGGCGTTGTGGACTATGTTCTCCCCACCTCCGCGCTTATTACGGTTTTCGGCGACCAATATTTTATTCCGCAGTCTTACGGCTCGGGAGTAGTTATGTCTTCAAACGGCTATATTATCACGAATGCTCATGTTGTCGCGGACGGGCTTGCTTATCGGGTTACCCTTGACGGCGAGATTTACGAAGCAGAATTTATCGGAATGGACCTTTCGCAGGACGTTGCGGTGCTGAAAATTGATGCTACCGGGCTTACTCCGGCGGTTTTCGGAAAAACTTCCGACGTAAAAGCCGGCGATGAAGTTGCTATAATCGCGAGTGCCGGCGAAGAACTCATGAACTTTGCTACATTCGGCTATATTTCTAATACGGAGCAGATTGTCTCAACATCATATTCAAAAGACCTTGTGTGTTTCCAGACAGATGCGGCTGTTAATGCCGGAACTTCCGGCGGACCTGCCGTTAATATGTACGGTCAGGTTATCGGGATTGTCGTAGGAAAACAGGTTGACGTTACCTACGGAATGTCCGAAAGCGTAGGCTTTCTGCTACAAGCGGATAATGTTCTCCGTACGGCAGAAGCTTTAATCGAAAACGGCTATGTTGAGGGTGAAGTTAAACTCGGCATAATGTATCAGCCCCTCGACAACCTCACCGCTTCGTATTATGACCTTCCCTCCGGGCTTCTTGTAGCATCTGTTGTAGCAGACAGCGGCGCAAAAGCCGCCGGAATCCTCCCGAATGATATAATTACCGCAATTGACGGAAATCCCGTCTTAACCGAAGAATCAATTGACTCCGCGCTTGACGGAAAAATCGCGGGCGACACCATAAGCGTTTCTGTTTCGCGCAAAAAAGTTACAGGCGAAATTGAGGAACTTGAAATGCCGCTTGTCCTTACGCAGAAGATTGATCTGCCGTCAAACAGTTCCTATGAGACGACAACAACCGCTCCCACTGAATAATATCGGTCTTTTCCCCCTCATTTTTGTTTATATTTCACAAAATAAGTGTGAAATTACTGTTAAATTTTAATCATTTACTTTCGTAATTTTCTGTGATATAATTAATTTAACGAATTGTCATATATTTTTTACTTATTACTGTAAAGCTTTGTCTTGCAGAGAAATTTTATAGAAATTCAGGAGGCGTTTTTGCCGATGAATAAGATTAACAAGGCTGTTGCCGGGTTACTTTCCGTTTCGCTGATTGCGGCACTGTCTGCTTGCGGAGGAACTGCTCCGACCGATGCCACCACCGCTTCCGCGGGAGAGACCACTACCACTGCGGCTACGACTGTAACTACCACTATTCCTACCGTTGAGATAGTTACAACAAGTTTTGCCGATGAAGAAATGACACTTATCGACCAAGCGGCGGAGAAACTCCCGGACGTAGACCTGCCGAACGGCGGCGCACTCAAATGGCTTGCTACTTACGACCAGAACCCGACTACTTCGGGTCAGCCGAAAACTTCTGCGCTTGAACTTTTTGAAGTTAAGTACGGAGGCTCTGTTAAGTGGTATCAAACCACGTGGGAAACTCGTTTTGACGACCTTTCACGTTATGTTTTGGGCGGCGAAGGAATCGACTTTGTTCCCGGCGATGACGAAGAAAACTTCCCTAAGGGTGTTGTCAACGGAATGTTTGAGCCGGTTGACGATTACATAGACCTTTCGCTTGAAATTTTCGACCCTACACGCGATGCTATGGAACTTCTTAACTTCGGCGGCAAACATTACGAAGTTATCTATAATGTAGCTGCTCTTTACCTTGTATCTTATAACAAACAAACCATTGAAGACAATGGTCTTGACGACCCGTACGAACTCTGGCAGGCTGGTAACTGGAACTGGGATACATTTGAAGAACTTCTTCTTGACTATGTAGACCCCGAAAACGAAATGTTAGGGCTTGACGGCTGGTACAACGACCGCGCGATTTATATGTCGGCAGGCGTTCCTATCGTAGGTTCGGAGAATGGCAACCTCGTTTCAAATATTAACAGCCCGACGATTGAAAAGGCTATGAACTACGGCTACGAACTCTGGCAGAACGGGCTTATAGTTGACCAAGCACTTTATGCTTGGAATCCTCCGCTATATTACATGGGCGAAGGTAAAGAGTTATTCTATATCGGCGGCTGGTGGCACTATACTCAACATCCGGACACATGGGTTACGAAAATTCCTCCCGAAAATCTCGGAATCGTTCCCGTTCCTTCTCCGGCAGATCAAGACCCTGTTACAGCAGCACGCCTTGACGGTTTCGCAATCTGTAAGGGTGCTTCTAACCCCGAAGCAGTTGCCGCTTTCGCTTACTGTTGGATGGTAGCTAACCAAGACCCCGAACTTCAAAAAATCTCCGTTCGTCAATTCGCTGATACATATATGATTTCCGAAGACCTTATCCGTATAAATCAGCAAATCGACCAAGTTGCTAAAGACAATCCTGTAATTGACCTTGCTGCGGGCGCATCCGAAGACATCTTCAACATTACCACAAACGGCGGTGATTCTGCCGGAACACGTGCGGCATTCAAAGGCGTAGAGTGGTCTCAAACCCGCGAAGCAACCGCCGACACCCTCGAAATGCTCGTTGAAGAAGTAAACGTCGCTCTCCAAAACGCCGTTGCCACAGAATAACCCCCGGTGCAGTAAGGTGCGGTACAGGTACAGTGACAGGTACGGTACAGGTGCGGTGACAGGTTCGACACAGGTGCGGTACGGATGAGTGTTGACAGGTGCACCCCCATTTTGGCTACAATTAGTTTATATACATTTAGCAAAAATAAATCTTAGGAGGATTTACCAAATACAATGAAAAAAGTTAACAGGATTTTATCGGGATTATTAAGCGTTTCCCTTATCGCGGCTCTTTCAGCCTGCGGCGCGGGAACTACTCCCACCGATGCCGGCACAACAGCTGCTCCGGGCGCTGATGCCGAAACCACTACAACCGCTGCTACGACGGTTACTACTACCGTTCCTACGGTTGAAATCGTAACAACAACTTTCGCAGACGAAGAAGCTGCCGCTATCGCTGCTGCTGCCGAAAATCTCCCCGACATTGAAATGTCAACCAACGAAATTAAGTGGCTCGCTCACTACGACGTTAACCCGAATACAGCCGGTCAGCCGAAATCACCAGTTTTACAGCTTTTTGAAGAAAAATACAACGGTACTGTTAAATGGTATGAAACAACTTGGAATACTCGTTTTGACGACCTTTCTACATACGTTCTCGGCGGCGAAGGCTTAGACTTCTTCCCCGGCGATGATGAAGCTAACTACCCCAAGGGCGTTGTTAACGGTATGTTCCAGTCCGTTGACCAATACATCAACCTTGACGATCCCATTTGGGACAGTGTTCGCGGCGGTATGGAAGCCGTTAACTTCGGCGGCAAACACTTTGAACTCGTTACCGGCGTTAACTCTCGTTTCGTTCTCGCTTATAACGCTCAAACTATCGAAGACAACGGTCTTGAAGATCCGTACGAGCAATGGCAGAACGGCGAATGGAACTGGGATACTTTCAAGGCTTCCCTCCTCGATTTCGTTGACGAAGAGAACGATATGCACGGTCTCGACGGCTGGTATTTTGAGCGCGGTCTCTTCTGCACAACCGGTAAACCTATGGTCGGCGCAGTTGACGGTCAGCTTGTCTGCAACATCAATTCCCCCGAAGTTGAAAAGGTTATGAACTTCGGTTACGACCTCTGGCAGAACGGTCTCGTTCTCGATAAATCCCTCTTCTCATGGTCTACTCACCCTGAGTACATGGGCGAAGGCAAGGAACTCTTCTACATAGTAGGTATGTATGACTTTACCCAAGTTCCCGAGGTTTGGCCTACAAGAATTCCTCCCGAGGATCTCCGTCTCGTTCCCGTTCCCTGCCCCGCAGACCAAGAAACTCCCTACACCGTTACCCGTATCGACGGCTTCTCGCTCCTCAAGGGCGCTTCTAACCCCGAAGGCGTTGTAGCATACACTTACTGCTCTATCCTCGCCGCAGAAGATGATGCCGTTGCCGCTGTTGCTCGCCGTCAAATGCAGGAAGACTATCAACTCACCGACCAAGTTTTAGATATGAACGACACCATCAACCAAATCGCCGCAGATAACCCCGTAGTTGAGTACGCTGCTGGTTCCTCCAACGACATCATGCAGCTTACAACAGACGGCGGCGAAACCGTCGGCATCCGCGCTGCTTTCCACGGTACCGACTGGGCTACTACCCGCGAAGCTACCGCCGATGCTGTTACTATGCTCGTAGAAGAAGTTAACACCAACCTCCAAGCAGCTGTTGCCGCTGAATAATTGGGGTTACGCTGGGGGAGGGGAGGAGCGGTGACAGTGTGGCGCTGCGCCACACTCCCCTCCCCTCCCCCCAAACCCCCCTCTCCCGGACTTTAAAATTATTCTTGTTTGATTCTTTCGTAAATAGCTTTTCCGTTTGGAATTCAGTTATTTAGGTTGATTTTTCGTGAATAACTTGTCCGTTTGGGAATATTAGTTGTTCTTTCTAAAGTGAATAACTCATCCGTTTGGTTAATAAAGCCGCCGAAAAAATTTTTTCGGCGGCTTTTACGTTATTATTTTTTGGTTTCTGTTGCTATTATAATTTATCTGCTAAAATTTGTCCGTGGTTAGCGGTTAGATTGAAAATCTTTCGGTCTGCGGGGCTGTCGGAAATAAGGAAGCATATTCTCACGGTCTTTTCTCCTGCCGCTTCGCAAATTGTCTTTGCGGCTTTGCCTGACAAACCTACCGTTCCTTTCGGAATATACAGGATTATTATGTCCATCCCGACTATATCGGCGCGGCTCACGGCAGATTTCACCGCTTCTTCCGTGGAGGGGCTGTCAACCGTTCCCATAAAGTTTACTCCGGCGGTTACGCTTCCGTTTTTATTAACGTTTGCAGTTACTCCGCTTACTAATATGGTTTTTTCGTCATAATATTCCGCGTTTACCGACACTGCTAAAGATAGGGCTAATATTATCGCCAAAACTAAACTGCAAAATTTCTTCATAGTAATCACCCCTATTACAAATATATACCGCAAATGTGTAAAAATAAACGATAATTTCTTAACAAATAGATATTATGAAAAATAATGAAAAAACTAAACATAACTATTGACAATGTGATTAATAATATGGTATAATAAAATGATTAATTTTCTTTTAGGATGGATAAAGTGAAAAGAGTAAAAAAACCGGTATTTTTCGTTGTATTTATATTAAT
>JAISHJ010000121.1 GCA_031262625.1 Ruminococcus sp.
TCGCGGATGTCGGACTCGTGTGCGCCGTCAAATACGGGGGTGCAGACCTTCCAGCCAAGTTTTGAAGCTGCCATACCGAGATGAACTTCGAGTACCTGCCCGATGTTCATACGGGAAGGAACGCCGAGAGGGTTCAGTACTATATCGAGAGGAGTACCGTCGGGAAGATATGGCATATCTTCGGATTTGAGTACTCTTGATACAACGCCCTTGTTACCGTGCCGCCCCGCCATTTTATCGCCCACTTGGATTTTACGCTTTTGGGCAATATAGCAGCGGACTTTCATGTTAACGCCGGGGGAGAGTTCGTCACAGTTGTCGCGGGTAAATACTTTAACGTCAACGATTATACCGGATTCGCCGTGAGGTACTTTTAAGGAGTTGTCGCGTACTTCGCGGGCTTTTTCGCCGAAGATTGCGCGGAGGAGACGTTCTTCCGCAGTAAGTTCAGTTTCGCCCTTCGGAGTAACTTTTCCGACAAGGATATCCCCTGCGCGGACTTCTGCGCCGACACGAATTATTCCGCGCTCATCAAGGTCGCGGAGAGCATCTTCGCCGACGTTCGGAATATCGCGGGTAATATCTTCGGGACCGAGTTTGGTGTCACGCGCTTCAATCTCGTACTCTTCGATATGGATAGAAGTATAAACGTCGTCGCGCACCATTCTTTCATTGAGAAGAACAGCATCCTCGTAGTTATAGCCTTCCCATGTCATAAAGCCGATGAGAGCATTTTTACCGATAGAGATTTCGCCGTTTGCGGTAGCAGGACCGTCAGCGATAACCTGACCTTTGATAACCATTTCGCCCTTTTTAACGGTGGGGCGTTGGTTTATACAGGTTCCTTGGTTGGAGCGTTTGAATTTAGTTAACTTGTAGGTGTGAAGCGATGCTGTGCCGTCTTTTATTACAATTTCGTCGGCAGAGCAGCGTTCTACAACGCCGTCTTCATTAGCAAGAATACATACGCCGGAGTCAACCGCCGCTTTATATTCCATACCTGTGCCGACAATCGGTGCTTCTGTCTTAAGGAGGGGGACAGCCTGCCGCTGCATATTCGAGCCCATGAGGGCACGGTTAGCATCGTCATTTTCAAGGAACGGAATCATTGCCGTTGCGACAGAAACAACCATCTTCGGCGAAACGTCCATGTAGTCAATACGTTCACGTTCGCACTCAAGGATTTGGTCTCTGCATCTTGCCTTAACGATCGGGCGTGTAAAATGCCCCTCTTCGTCAAGCGGTTCGTTAGCCTGTGCAACTGTATAATAGTCCTCAACGTCGGCGGTCATATAAACCACTTCGCCTGTAACTACGCCGAGAGCCTTATCAACCTTGCGGTAGGGTGCTTCGATAAATCCGTAAACATTTATCCTTGCATAAGAAGCAAGGTAGGAGATAAGCCCGATGTTAGGACCTTCGGGGGTCTCGATAGGACACATACGCCCATAGTGGGAATAGTGAACGTCACGAACCTCAAATCCTGCTCTCTCTCTTGACAGACCGCCCGGACCGAGTGCAGACAAACGTCTTTTATGTGTAAGTTCCGCGAGGGGGTTGGTCTGGTCCATGAACTGAGAAAGAGGAGACGAACCGAAAAATTCGCGTATAGCCGCCGTAATCGGGCGTATATTAATTAAAGTCGAGGGGGTAACAGTCTCACTATCCTGACTGCCTATCTGCATACGCTCGCGGATAACGCGCTCCATACGGGAGAAACCGAGGCGGAACTGATTCTGTAATAGTTCGCCTACGCTTCTTATACGGCGGTTTCCGAGATGGTCGATATCGTCAACGCTTCCTACACCATCGCAAAGGTTGAGGAAATAGCTGATTGAAGCGAAGATGTCGTCTATTATAATATGCTTCGGAACAAGCTTGTCCGAGTTTTGCTTAAGAAGTTCTAAAATTTCTGCCTTGTCGGAGGTCTGCTCTAAAATAGCCTGTAACTCGGTGAAAGAAACCTTTTCATTTATCCCGAATTCGGAGGGGTCGAAGCCGATATAAGGCTTTATGTCAACCATTCCGTTTGAGATAACCTTAACGGTAAGTTCATAAACGTTGTTTGTTACTTCGCCCAAGGGGCTTGTGATAGTTTCCTTCCGCTCAACCTTAAGCCAAGCTTCCGAAACGCCTGCCTGCTCGATTTCAAGGGCTTTGTCATAGCGGATAAGTTCTCCCGCTTCCGCCATAATCTCCCCTGTCGCAGGATTCACGATAGGGTGAACGAGATAATGCCCGGTAATGCGCGAAGCTATGCCGAGTTTCTTGTTATATTTATATCTGCCGAAACGCGCAAGGTCGTAACGCTTTGCGTCAAAGAACAGATTGTTTATATGCTGGAGGGAGTTTTCAACCGTAGGAGGTTCGCCCGGACGAAGCTTCTTATAAACTTCAAGGAGCGCTTCTTCGGTATTTTTAGTCGGGTCTTTTTGAAGTATGGTTTGAGTTATACGCTCTGTTTCGCCGAAACGCGCAATAATCTCCTCATCCGTACCGGTTCCGAGTGCCCTTATAAAGGTCGTGAGGGGAATCTTGCGGTTTTTATCAATACGAACGTAGACCACGTCCTGTGAGTCCATCTCGTATTCAAGCCACGCGCCGCGGTTAGGGATAACGGTTGCGGAATAGAGGTCCTTACCCGTTTTATCCTTTTCAACAGCATAATAAACGCCCGGAGAACGAACAAGCTGTGATACAATAACACGTTCCGCGCCGTTTATTATAAATGTTCCGGAGTCTGTCATAAGCGGGAAATCGCCCATGAAGACTTCGTTTTCCTTAACGTCGCCTGTTTCTTTATTCCAAAGCGTTGCCTTAACGCGAAGCGGCGCGGCGTAGGTTGCGTCGCGTTCTTTACATTCGGCTATGGTATACTTCGGGGTCTCGTCCAGTCTGTATGTGTTGAAATTTAATACGAGGTTACCGTTATAGTCAGTAATAGCGGCAACATCGCGAAATACTTCTTTTAAACCCTCCTCTAAAAACCACTTGTAGGAATTTTTTTGTACCTCGATAAGATTCGGCATATTAAGCACTTCGGGAATTTTCCCAAAACTCATACGCTTTGTCTTTCCGAGGTTCACCGGCTTGACATTCACCATAGGCGATTTAACCTCCCGAAACAGAATACACAGCACAAATTCAATGTCTGCCTATCTGCTCGCAATTAATAAAAAAGGGGAAATTTATTTAAACTATTTACATTGACGCATAATGATACATTTATTAATTATACACTTGCATTTTAAACTTGTCAAGAGTTTAGCACTATTTTTTACATTTTATTCATAACTTAATATGAAAATTTCGTTTTATGAAAATCTTAGATTTTTTCTTGACATTAAGATTAAAAATTGTTATAATTATAATAGTATTCAGTATAATTTTCCGGAGGTATGATATGGAACTTAAAGGAAGTAAAACAGAAGCGAATCTTCTTGCGGCATTTGCAGGTGAGTCACAGGCTCGCAATAAATACACTTACTACGCAAGCAAAGCACGTTCGGAAGGTTACGTTCAGATTGCCGACATATTCCAAATGACGGCTGACAATGAAAAAGAACACGCTAAGATGTGGTTTAAGGAACTCCACGGAGGTGCTGTACCCGCGACAACTTCAAACCTTGCGGACGCGGCTGCCGGCGAAAACTTCGAGTGGACCGAGATGTATAAAGGTTTTGCCGAAACCGCTAAAGCGGAGGGCTTCACAAAAATTGCTTTCCTCTTTGAAAAGGTTGCGGATATTGAGAAACGCCATGAAGAGCGTTACCGTAAACTGCTTGAAAACGTTGAGGGCGGTCTTGTCTTTTCAAAAGACGGCGACGCTATATGGGAGTGTTCCAACTGCGGACATATCCATGTAGGCAAAAAAGCGCCGGAAGTTTGCCCGGTTTGCGCTCATCCGCAAAGCTATTTCAGAGTTTTCTCAGAAGCACTTTAAGTTAATACTTACCATTCGCCGACGGCTTTTACTGTCGGCGAATACTATATAAATATACAAGGTGAATGATATGATACTTTCGGGAAGAGAGATAAAGAGGGCAATAGCGGACGGCGAGATTATAATAACGCCGTATGATGAAAAAAAAATTAACCCGAACAGCGTTAACCTTACGCTGTCGGACGAACTCATGTACTATAAAGATGACACGCTTGACATGAAGAAGCTTAACGAGACGGTAAGCCTTAAAATTCCCGAAAGCGGGATAATTTTAGAGCCGAATAAACTCTATCTCGGGCGAACGAACGAATTTACCTCGACCGATTACTATGTACCTATGCTTGAGGGGCGGAGCTCTACCGGGCGGCTCGGGCTTTTTATCCACGTTACCGCAGGTTTCGGTGATGTCGGCTTCAAAGGCTTCTGGACACTCGAAATGTTCTGCATTGAGCCTATAAAAATTTACCCTAATGTTGATATTTGCCAGATATACTATCACACAATAAAGGGCGATTACGACCTTTACAAATCCGGTAAGTACCAAAACAACACGGGTATTCAGCCCTCTCTCATGTACAAAGATTTCTTACAGGGGTAATTTATGCCGATAATTATAAATAAATCTCACAAAAAATACAGCAAGTATATTTGGCAGAGAAACGAAGACGTTCCCCTTGAGACTGACTTAACGACGATTACTCTACAGTCTAAAGCTTCAACCTATGCGATGGCTGTTACCGACGATGATTATCTTTTGCACCTTCACTGGGGGGCGAAAGTTAACGGAGATCTTTCCTACATACTTTTCGGGAAAAATCCCTATACCCTTGCGGAAAATCTTCGCGATAAGGGTACGTTTATGGACAGCGTGCCTTTCGAGTACCCCTGTCACGGCACAGGCGACTACAGAGAGCCAAGTATTATGGTTATGGACAAGAATAACGCTTCAACGGTTGACCTTAAATTTAAAGGTGTAGAAGTTATACCCGGAAAGCCTAAACTTGACGGGCTTCCGGCTACATTCGGCGACAATTGCGAAACGGCGGTAGTAACTCTTGAAGATGACTATCTTAAACTTCGAGCAGAACTCCTCTATACTGTTTTTGATGATCTTGATGTTATTACCCGAAGCGTAAAGCTTACGAATTTTTCAAGCGACACTATATATATAACGAGAGTACTAAGCAGCTCTGTAGACTTTAACCGCGCAGACTTCGATATGCTGACGGTGAACGGCTCGTGGGCGCGTGAGCGTATCCCTTCCCGCGCTCCCCTTCATAAAGGCAGACAATCGGTCGAATCCGTAAAGGGTGAGAGCAGTCACCAGTCGAACCCGTTTTTCGCGCTTCTTTCTCATAACGCTGACGAGGAAAACGGCGAAGTCTACGGCTTTAATTTTTGCTACAGCGGAGATTTTTACGGCGGTGCAGAAGTTACCCAACATGATTTCACACGCGCTGTTATGGGGCTTAACTACTTCGATTTTTCGTGGAAACTTGAACCCGGTGAGACTTTTACCGCCCCGGAATGTATAATGGTTTACTCCTCTGCCGGATTAGGGCAGATGTCGAGGACCTACCACGACCTCTACAGAAATAATCTAATCAGAAGCAAATGGAATAAAAAGCTTCGCCCTGTACTTATCAATAATTGGGAAGCTACTTATTTTAACTTCGATACCGATAAGCTTATTGCTATTGCTAAAGAAGCGGCAGTCTGCGGAATTGATATGCTCGTTATGGATGACGGCTGGTTCGGGCATCGCGACTCGGATAATTCCTCCCTCGGGGACTGGAAAGTGTATGAAAAGAAACTTCCCGGGGGACTTAGTAAGCTTGTAAGCGAAGTCAACGCTCTCGGAATGAAGTTCGGGTTGTGGTTTGAGCCGGAGATGGTCTCCCCAGACAGCGACCTATATCGCGCGCACCCCGATTGGGCTATTCATATAGAGGGAAGAGAACTTACACAGTCGAGAGGTCAATATGTTTTAGATTTCTCTAACCCCGACGTTCGCGAAAATATCAAGGCACAGATGAAAGCTATCCTTGATTCCGCAAATATTGAATACATTAAGTGGGATATGAACAGGCAATTAACCGAAATCGCTTCGTCTTATCTCCCCACCGACAGACAGCGCGAACTCCGCCACAGATA
>JAISHJ010000031.1 GCA_031262625.1 Ruminococcus sp.
GTTGCAATTAAGACGGGTACTCCGCAAATGACCTCCGCCGAAGACACCGGCTCCGCCTTCATAGGCTACTACCCGGCAGATAACCCCGAAATAGCCTTCGCAGGCTTTATCGAACACGGCGAGTGGTCTAAGCTTATGATACGGCAGATTATTGAGGGGTATTTAGAAAATTAAATTCACGGACTGAAAATTCTGTTTTAGAAGGTTAAAGTTTTTACAGAAAGAAAAAACTCCTATGCGCCTATACCCCTTATTTTCCTCCTCAAAAGGCAACTCTTACTACCTCGGCAGTAAAACTGCGGGTGTTTTGATTGACGCGGGCGGCTCTGCGCGAAGGATTACTTCTGCGCTTGCTTCAAACGGTATTCCTGCCGCCGCCGTAAGAGCGATATTTATCACGCACGAACACTCCGACCATATGAAGGCGCTTGCGGTACTGCTAAAGAGGGTGAATGTGCCTGTTTTTGCCACGCCCGGAACTGTAAAGATGCTTGAGCGAAACCTCTCGGGGGCAGTACTCAGAAGCTTTTCGGAGCGAATTTATATCGACGATATTTCGGGAGAAGTAACTATAATAAAAACTTCCCACGACAGCGCAGAGCCTTGCGGCTACAGATTCGATTTCGAGGGTGCTTCCGTCTCGTTTTTAACCGACAGCGGAGTTATTACCGACGATTTCGGTAAAGCAATCTCTTCCGAAACGATAGTGCTTGAATCAAACTACGACCCGTTTTCTCTTGCTCACGGGGACTATCCGCCATATCTTAAGGCGCGTATAACAGGGCGTTTCGGACACCTCGCGAATGAAGTTTCCGCAAAATTTGCTCGTGAACTCATAAAAGGGGGAGCGAAAAATATCCTCCTTGCTCACCTTTCCGAAAATAATAACACTCCCGAACTTGCGCGTGAAGCTTTCCTCGCCGGAACTTCCGAATTTACCGAGGGGAAAGACTATTTCTTAAAGATTCTTTCTCCCGTTAATGATAACTGGTTTTGCGGCTTATGAAAATAAAAATAATCTGCATGGGGAAGCTGAAGTCTGAATTTACCCCTGCGCTTGAAGAATATACCAAGCGAATGGGTAGGTTCTGTAAGCTTGAAATTATAGAAATTCCCGAAAGCTACCTTCCCGAAAACCCTTCCGACGCCGATATAAAGAAGGCTCTTGCGGCGGAAGCAGTAATAATAAAAAAGCAGACAGCAGGCTTTTCTGTAGCACTTGCTATTGACGGGAAGGCTCTCACAAGCGAAGATTTCGCGAAAACTATTGCTTCTAAATCTGAAATAAGCTTTATTATAGGCTCTTCCCACGGGCTTGACAGCAGTATAAAGACAGACCTTCGCCTGTCTTTCGGCAAATTTACCTATCCGCACAGTCTGATGAGAGTAATCCTTACAGAACAGCTATACAGGGCATTTATGATTAACTCCGGCTCTAAATATCACAAATGAAAATTTTTATTTAAGTTTTTCCCCCATTGTACGACAATATAACTAAGAGTGTTGCGAACACTAAAGCCGCCAAGACCGCCAAGACTCAAAAACGGATGTGATATTATGCAAAATAATCCTATAACAAATGCTTTTATAAACTCTGCTCTGTCAAGCTATAACAAGGTTTCCGCGAAACGCCCGGAGCGTTCTTCCGGTGCGGCTAAAAAGTCCGACTCCTTCGTTTTAGAGCCTTCACGCGCAGAATTTACCGATAAAATTACCTACGCCGCTTCCGACATTGCTTCCGGTATCCGCGCCGCAGACGACTCTGCTCGCGCCGAAGAAATTGCCGCAAAAATTAAAGCCGGCACCTATAACGTCTCCGCCGAAGATGTAGCTAAGGCTATCCTCGGGATTAATTAGTCCGCCCGGTCGGCAGGGGAGCAGGGGAGCAGGGGAGCAGACGGCAGGGGAGCAGGGGAGCAGGGGAGCAGACGTCAGGGGAGCAGGAGAGCAGACAGACAGCAAAGCGGCAGTGGTATAATTTATGCATTGCTATTTACCCTCTGTTATGGTAGTATAGATTTATGAATATAACTGAAATTAAGATAGATTACAAAGCCGGAAAGGCTTTTCTCGAAAACTACGCTTCGCATTTTGAGAGGCTTGAAGAGCAGGAAACTATAAAGCTTCGCCTTATGCACGAGCGCAAGCCCGAAGCAGTTGCCGCTTTAATCCCCGATGAACAGGCGTTCATCATGAAGACAGACCTCCTCGAACGTCAAAGGCTTAAACTTTTCGGCAGGAAAAATCTTAACCAAATCCTTGAAGGCGCGCCCGAAGCTATGCAAAAAGACATTGAACGCCTTTGCAAACGGATTAGGGCTTCGGTCAGCCAGATACAAAAAATCAACGAAATTATAAGGCTTATGTCTTCAGAGCGGCTAAAACGCGCTCAAAGAGCCAACAAACAGCTTGAAACCTACAATGACCGCGGTTCGGTCAGCACTAAGTACCGCAATAATCTGCCGGACATTAAGGCATAAAGACGGCGGGAGCATTTGGGACAGCAGGGGACATTATCGGGGGACAGCGGGGGCATTATCGGGGGACAGCGGGGGCATTATTCATGGGGACAGCGAAGACGTTTTTAGGACAGTCTGCAAATTTAGTTTTTAGGAGATTATCATGCCGAGTAGTTTTATGGGATTATATGTTCAGAGGGAAGCACTCCTTTCTGCACAAAAGTCTTTAGATATAACCGGAAACAACCTTTCTAACCTCGAAACGCCGGGTTACACTCGCCAGCGCGTAGATATGGCTTCCATAGCGAACAGCCGCTCAAACCTCGGCTATAACTCCGCCCGAAGCCTTGCAGGACAGGGGTCGGAAATTGTAGGCGTTGCCCAAGTGAGAGATGCTCTCCTTGACACTAAATTTCGTAACTACACCTCCGATTACGGCAACTCAAACACAAAATCTACCATGCTTGAACAGCTTGAAGATGCTCTCGATAACCTTGAGTCCGAAGACACCGGATTTATGAGCGTTATCGCTTCCCTTAAGTCCGCTTTGCAGGGGTATTCCTCCGACAACGCCGACAGGCGCGAACTCGGCACAATAGTTATGAATAATGCGCGTTCGGTTGCAGATATGCTCCGTGCGCTTGATTCGCGTATTACCGATATTTCAAAACAAACTCTTTCCGAAGCTACTCACTCGGTTGACAGCGTTAATACTATCTTAACGCAGCTTGCCGCTCTCAACAAGTCGATTAAAACCTCATATATTAATATGGGTTATATAAAGCTTGATAATAATAACTACTCCGTTCAAAACAATTACGGACCGCTTGAACTTAAGGACAGCTTTCACCTTCTTATAGACCAGCTTTCAGAATACGGCGACGTAAGCGTTACCGAACATGAAGACGGCGGTCACACCGTTACCCTCGGCGGAAGAGTTGTTGTTGCAAACGACCAGTACGCACAGGTTGCCTTGCGCGATAAAAGCTATGATATTCCGACAGTGCCGCGCGTGGACGGCTCTACTCCTCTTAACGATGTACAGGCGGCGGAACTTGCGAATCCCGATCCGGGCGATATGCAGTTTGTTATCCTAAACGCGGGGGTAAAAGACCCCGACAGCGGTAAATATTCGGGGCTTAAAAACTCCGAAGAGTGGGGAGACCTCGAAAAATTCCTCTATAACATGGGGAAAACCAAAGACGACTTCTTACGCGGCGACGGCGAAATTTTATTCGACCGCTACTCAGCAGATTATCTTACGAGAAAAGTTTCCGAAAAATGGGATAATCATCAGCTTGACGATTTTACCGATAATGTTACCGGGATAGCTTCCGGCTCGATAAGAGGGCTTATCGACCTCTATAACGGCAGGGGTACATTTGCGGCGGAAGGCGAAAACGCCTACGAGGGCGTGGAATATTTCCGCGGACTTGTTAACAGCTACGCTAAGACTTTTGCGGATTCCTTAAACGGGATCTATAACAAAGAAGACCATACCTACCCCGGGATAGATAACACCGACGACCAACTTCTCTTTAACTACAACTACCGCTACTATTACACCGACGCGGCGGGGGAACGTCAGGATGCTTCGTATTTTATCAGCATTGACGGGGAGCTTGCCTCCGACAGGTTCGGCTTTAGTTCCGACAGGGAACTTACGGCGGGAGGATATTATCAAGTTATCGACGGCAACGGAAATGCGATTAACGTCTTCGACATTCCCGAGATTGCGGATGCGATAAAGGCGGAAATTGATTCGGTGGGAGCTTTAAATGTAGGACCTTTAACGACTATTATTAACGATTATCTTGCCGGCGCAGGTTTAACCGACCCGAAATATGCATTAACGGTAAGTGAAACGGGCGCGCTCGCGACTGCTCTTGATGCCGACACGGTTACCGGCGTAGCAGGCTCGATGGAAGTCTCGGATTTCTGGCAGAACAACGCCGAATTTATCTCTAACCCGGACGGCTACGACGAAAGCTCTGCCCTCGACAACACTTGGATTAACCGTATGCTCGGAGCATTTAATGTCAAGCACCCCTACGCCGGAAACGCTTCGACATATGCATTTGAAGAATTCGTTTCCCACTACGGCAATGAACTCGGTAACAGAATTCAATACGAAAAAAAGATTACAGGCACTTCCGAAGTAATGCTCCTCTCCGTAACCGACATACGCGACTCCGTAATGGGCGTGAATGTTGACGAAGAGGGTATCAACATGATGAACTACCAAAAATGGTACAACGCCATCGCACGTATGACAACCGCCCTTGATGAGGCACTCGATAAGCTGATTAACGGAACGGGCAGGGTAGGACTTTAGTAAAGTCCGGCTGTAACGCAGTCCGACTTTAGCAAAGTCCGTCTCTAAACAGGGGTAAGTTATGAAAGAAATGCTTCTTAATGATGATGACCTCGGGCAGATTGTAGGCGGTGTCGGTTTAGGCAGTGTACAGCCCGGTATGAGAGATTTTGATATATATAACACAGTCTGCGATAACTACAAACGGAGAATCGGTGTCTTCGGAAACAATTCAAACTCGCCGAAAATCTGTAAAAACTGCGGTAATTTAATGAATGACGGCAACGTCTATTATTGCGACAGCGTTTCTAACCCGCAAAGCGTATAAAGGAGATAATGACACATGGGTATGAGAATTACACAGCGAATGACAAACCGAATGTATCTTCGGAACAACAATTTGACTATGACAAACCTTTCCGATTCGTACAAGAGGATTATCACGCAGGCTAAATACACGCGGACGTCTGAAAATCCGCTTAATTCAGAAAAGTCGATGTCTATACGCAAGGGACTTCGCGACCTTGACATATGGGATGATAATATAAGTACTGCTCACGAACTTTTCACCACTGCGGAGACGAGTTTGTCGCAGGTTGCTTCCGACCTTTACACCACTCG
>JAISHJ010000072.1 GCA_031262625.1 Ruminococcus sp.
CAAAATGCCGTGTTCCTGTTGTTCACAAGCCCGAAAATCAGAATAAACATCTTCACAAACATCGTGAGGTTGGCTTTTCCACTCTCGATTTTCTTTAGACGCGCGTTTGGCTACACGAATTTTTAATAAGTACTTGAAATGCGCCCGAAAAAAGCGTATAATTAAAGTGTATTACTTTTTGAAAGATATTATATATGTGTGGATTTGTAGGATTTACTAATAAAATTAACGATGCCAATCGTGTTATAAGCGATTGCGCCGAGAAGATAAAGCACCGCGGACCCGATTCCGACGGTTTTTATGTTGACGGCGGCATTGCTATGGGGTTTAGGCGGCTGTCGATTATCGACATTACCGATGCAGGCGACCAGCCTATATTTAACGAGGACGGCTCTAAAGTCCTGATGTTTAACGGCGAAATTTATAATTATCAGGAAATTCGCGAGGAACTTATTAAAGCAGGACATATTTTCAAGACACATACCGATTCGGAGGTGCTCCTTCACGGTTATGAGGAGTACGGAACAGACCTTCTTAACAAGCTTCGTGGAATGTTCGCCTTTATTATTTGGGATAAAAACACAAATGAACTTTTCGGTGCGAGAGACTTTTTCGGGATTAAACCTTTATACTACGCTAAAATGGGCGAAACTTTTATGGTAGCTTCCGAAATTAAGGCGTTTTTGCCCCATCCGCATTTCAAGCGCGAACTCAACACTACCGCTCTCGAAAATTACCTTACTTTTCAGTATTCGCCGACATATGAGACCTTCTTTAAGAATGTTTATAAGCTTCCTCCCGCACACTTTTTCAAATACAAAGACGGAAAACTCACTACAGAACGCTTTTGGGATGTGCATTTTGCCCCGGACGAGGATATGAGCCTTGAGACGGCTGTAGGAAACATTTCCGCAATCTTCAAAGATTCTGTAAAGGCGCATAAAATCGCGGACGTTGAAGTCGGAAGCTTCCTGTCTTCCGGCGTAGACTCAAGCTATGCGGCGGCGGAATCGAATGTGGATAAGACTTTTACAGTCGGTTTCGGTGAGGATGAAAAGTACAACGAAATCGGCTGGGCGAAGGAATTCTCAAAATTTATCGGGAAGAAGAACTATTCAAAAGTAATTACGCCTGAGGAGTATTGGGATAATATACCTAAAATTCAATACCACATGGATGAGCCGCTTGCCGATCCGTCCTGTATTGCGCTATATTTTGTCTGTAACACCGCCGCGAAACACTTAAAAGTGGTGCTTAGCGGAGAAGGTGCAGACGAAATCTTCGGCGGCTACAACATCTACAGGGAGCCTTCGAGCGTTCCGGCGTATAATCTTATCCCAAAGCCTGTAAGGCGCGGAATAGGTAAAATTGCGGAAAAACTACCGAAAAAACACGGCGTAAACTTCTTGATTCGCCGCAGTAAAGACCTTGAAGAACGCTTTATCGGCAACGCTTTCATCTTTAACGAGACAGAGCGTAAAAGTCTTCTTAAGATAAAGACTGCCGCGCCGTCAGCTGTTTCTATTACAAAGCCTTTCTACGACTGCGTTAAGAGCGCCGATCCCGTAACAAAAATGCAGTATATAGACCTGCACCTTTGGATGGTGGGCGATATACTGCTTAAAGCGGACAAAATGTCGATGGCGAATTCTTTGGAACTTCGCGTGCCGTTCCTTGATAAAGAGGTTATGGCGGTTGCGGAGCGTATTCCTTCAAAGTGGAGGGTGACGAAAGAGAATACGAAATATGCTATGCGGAAAGCAGCAGAAGCGGCTACTCCTGCCCGCACCGCACAAAAAAAGAAGCTTGGCTTCCCTGTTCCTATTCGCGTTTGGCTTAAAGAGGATAAATATCAGGCGATTGTACGCGAAGCGTTCACTTCCGATACGGCGAAAAAGTTTTTTAATACCGACAAACTCTGTGAACTCCTTGATATTCACAAGTCCGGAGAGTACGACCTGTCGCGGAAAATCTGGACGGTTTATATATTTTTGGTTTGGTATGGGGAGTATTTTGGGTAAATTACCTCTGATACCTTATCATCTGTATCAAATCGCCGTCGTCGCCTTCGCCGGGAGCGCGCCTGCCGAATGAGACGAAACCGTTATCTATGTAAAACGCGGTGAGCTTCGGTATGTCCTCACATTCAAGGAAAACCGTACGCCCGCCTATTATGTCCTGAGCCTTGCGAACCTTATCACAAGCGATCATCAAAAGTTCTTTGCCTGAAATTAGCTTATCATTATCTTTATTGAAATTTTTTCCAAGCTGCGCAATCAAAGGAACGCTGACTGTAACTGAATCGGTCAGCGTTTCATAATATCCGAATTTCTTAATCTTTCTGAAAAATGTTGATGAAACATTTTCACGTTTAATGTTAACAACTTTATTGGCAAGCGTAAAAAATCCGGTGAAAAAGCTTTCGCCGTCAATCGTCGTAACGACATAGTGTGACTGTGTTATCCCTTGAATACACGAATTCAATGCATTATCACGAAAAAACTTCTCTACGCTTGAATTTTTCGGGCAATCATAAGAAGCTGTTAGATTTTTTACGAATTCTTCGCCATATGAAGTATACCGTTCGGACAGTGAAAAGGTGTCATTCCTTAAAATTTCAATCTTTTGCATATCTCGTCCGCTTCTTCCCCAGTTACCGTCCGATAGTTAACCTTAAAAGGTTCATGTTCTTCAAACCACTTCTTCGACTTCTCAAGCGCTTCAATAAAAGCCTTGGCTTTTTCGGGCGTGTCAATCTGCGGCGTGGTGTAGATACTGCTTGTAGCCATAATAATTCTCCTTTGCACAGTCCATTATACTATATAATAAACAAAATGTCAAGATATATGAGCAACTTGCAACAATATACACAAATAATGGCGCACATTTTTATAATTATCTCCAAAAATGAAAAAAACGCTTGACAAAGTATTTGCGTTGTGGTAGAATATATAAGCTGTCTCACAGACAATAGTTTGTAAGATAGCGAACACTTAATTGCGAAATA
Source organism: Ruminococcus sp. (assembly GCA_031262625.1). Taxonomy (GTDB): domain Bacteria; phylum Bacillota; class Clostridia; order Oscillospirales; family Ruminococcaceae; genus JAISGY01. Next base: position 3,008 of record JAISHJ010000072.1, read on the forward strand.
TGTCGAGAGAAAAGTTCATAAATAATTTACAATTAAACCTCTTGACAATGGCAATGAAGTGTGATATAATAGCAAAGCACCCTATCGGACAAGAGAAAAACTTGGGCGAAAAGGTAGTAAGAATCTTGAAAATTGAACAATAAACGAAACCAAAGAACAAACCCTTGAAATTCGTTTGAGGAACTTTTGTAGAGTATATGCGAGGTTGTGCGAGAGTATGACGAAGCGGATGCGATATGGGAGTGCTCTGAAAAATGTAATTAAACCTGAAGTCTAACAGGAAAATAAAATGACACGCTTGGTAGAGTGCATTTTCACGAATGCATGAATATCTAAAGCACAGGCGAAAGCTTTATGTATTGATATAATT
>JAISHJ010000050.1 GCA_031262625.1 Ruminococcus sp.
TTAACGGACATTTATTACTTCCTGAAAAAAAACAATGGTGCTGCAAATGCGAAAGGCTATATCGAAAGTCTGATAGAGCTATTTTCCATCATCCCTCTGAACGCAGATGACTGTCTGTCTGCTGTCTCCATGGGCATGACTGATTTTGAAGATGCGATTATTACGGTCTGCGCGAAGAAAGTTGGGATTGATTATATTATTTCACGCGATAAAAATTTTCTAAATTCCCAAACAATCATAAAAATCATCACCCCAACAGATTTTCTTAAAAACTTTCTGAAAGATAATTAAATGTTAACCGAAAATATAAAAAAGCCGGACTATGACAAGCTTTTATCCTCTAAATGTAAAAGTCTAAAGCCCTCCGGTATACGTAAATTCTTTGACCTTGCTGCTAATATGGAGGGGATTGTATCCCTCGGCGTGGGCGAGCCTGATTTTGCAACGCCTTGGTTTATCCGTGAGCGTGCTATTTCTGCTCTTGAACACGGAAAGACCGTCTATACCGCAAATTCGGGGATTTTAGAACTCCGTCGGGCTATCAGCGAATATCTTGTCCGCAGAATGAATGTTGCTTACGACCCCGAGCGCGAAATTATAGTTACCGTGGGCGGTTCGGAAGCTATCGACCTTGCTATACGCGCTTTAATCGACACCGGCGACGAAGCTATTATTGTCGAGCCGAGTTTTGTTTGCTATAAGCCGATTGTTGAACTTTGCGGGGGCACTCCCGTTATAATCGAGACTGTCCCGGAAGAACAGTTTAAGCTTACGCCCGAAAAGCTTTTAGCCGCTATAACTGCGAAGACGAAAATTTTAATCCTTCCTTTCCCGAATAACCCTACCGGGGCTATTATGGAACGCGAAGACCTTGAACCGATTGCAGAGATTCTCCGCCAAAATGAGATTATTACTATTTCCGATGAAATATATGCGGAACTTACGTACGGTAGTACTAAACACATATCAATAGCTTCGCTTCCCGGTATGAGAGAGCGTACTCTAATGGTTAACGGTTTCTCTAAAGCTTATGCTATGACGGGTTGGCGGCTCGGCTACATCTGCGGTGTGCCTGAACTTATTACACAGATGCTTAAGATTCACCAGTACGCTATAATGTGTTCTCCTACCGTTTCCCAATATGCGGCGGTAGATGCGCTGCGAGGCGGCGACAAGGACGTTGCGCGTATGTGTGAAGAATATAATATTCGCAGACGCTGGATAGTTGCCGCTTTTAACGAAATCGGTCTTTCTTGCTTTGAGCCTAAGGGGGCTTTCTACGTCTTCCCCTCTATTAAGAGCACAGGGCTTTCTTCCGAAGAATTTTGCGAAAGGCTTCTTAACGAAAAGCACGTTGCAGTAGTCCCCGGTAATGCTTTCGGCGATTCCGGCGAAGGCTATATCCGCGTATCCTACGCTTATTCCCTTTCGCACCTTATGACTGCTGTCGAAAAAATAGACGAATTCTTAACAGAGCATAACCTGAGAAATTAAAAACAGCGGAGTTTTTTATGAAGGTTATCCTTACCGCCCCGGCGAAGATTAACTTAACGCTTAGAGTGGGCGAGCGCTTACAAAACGGCTATCACGATATTAATACTATCATGCAGACGGTCTCTCTTTCCGATATGATTACCCTTGAAAACACCGGGGAGAGCGGAATTACCCTCTCCGTTTCGGGGCAGTTTGCCGAAGGAGTTCCCACCGATGACAATAACATATGCTTAAAAGCTGCCAAGCTTTATTTACAGGACGGACTGCATATACATATTGAGAAGAATATCCCCCACGGCGCGGGGCTTGGCGGAGGTTCTTCCGATGCTGCTGCGGTGCTTATCGGGATAAATCAGCTTGCTATGCTCCTCCACGCCAAACAAAAAGGCTTGTCAGACGAAGAAACCTTCAAAATGACCGAATTTATAAGCACTCACCCCAATACCGCAGTACTCCTGAATACCCTTGAACTTGCCGCAATGAATTTAGGAGCAGATGTACCGTTTTTCATCCGCGGCGGAATCCGCTTATGCACAGGTATCGGCATGGATATGGAAGACACAGAATATGACTGGGGAGTAGAGAGCCCTCGAATAGTAATCGCAATGGGCAGTGAAACTATGCCGACAGCAAAGGCGTACGCTATCCTTGACGAACAGGGCGCCGATTCCTTCGACAAATGCATTACGAATAAAGATATTGTGAATATTAAACGTTTAATGACAGACGGCGGTGCAGCACGTGTAAGCCTTTCGGGAAGCGGTTCTGCTGTCTTTGCAGTCTTCCCCGGCAGTGAAACTCTGAAGATACAAAAATTAAAGAAAAATTTACGCGACGGCGGGTATTTTTGTGAGATTTGTGAGCCCGTCGCGTACGGAGGTAAAGTCACATGGGCGCAAATCTGATTCTCTATGGTCCTCCCGGAACGGGTAAAACTTACAACACCGTTATCTACGCTATGTCTATAATTACAGGAAGACCCGTGCGCGAGGTCGCCCGTGATAATTATGACAGGCTTTTAGAGCAGTATTCCTTACTCAAAAACGAGTACGGTCAGATTCAGTTTACCACTTTCCATCAGTCTTACGGCTATGAGGAATTCGTTGAAGGTATCAAGCCGATTTTCTTACAGGTTATGAACGAAAAAGGTGAGCGTACCCGCAAAGAAGAGATGATTTATAAGGTTGACCCCGGCGCTTTCCGAAAATTTTGTATGGAAGCCAATATGCAGCCGGACGAGAAATTCGTCTTTATAATCGACGAAATTAACCGCGGTAATATCTCTAAAATCTTCGGTGAACTTATTACTCTAATCGAGCCATCAAAACGAGTCGGACAGGTCGAGGAGACAACAGTTAACCTTGCCTACTCCCAAGAGCAGTTCGGCGTTCCCGACAACATCTACATATTAGGCACCATGAATACCGCCGACCGCTCTATAGCTATGCTCGATACCGCCCTGCGAAGACGTTTCGACTTTATCGAGATGCTCCCGAACCCTCAGCTATTTAAAGGTATCTCCGTCGAAGGTATCGACATCTGCGGTCTCCTCACCATCATGAATAAACGCGTCGAAATCCTCCTCGACCGCGACCACACCATCGGTCACGCCTACTTCATGTCCCTCCGCTCCCGCCCGCAGTTAGGAGTTTTAGCGCACATCTTCAAAAATTCCATCATTCCCCTATTACAAGAATATTTCTACGACGACTACGAGAAAATGCGCCTAGTCCTCGGCGACAACAACAAACCCCCCGAGGAACAATTCATAGTAAGTACCCCCATAGACTACAACGCCATCTTCGGCGGCGCAAAAGACCTTTACCTCGAAAACGACGAAATCTACTCAGTAAACAACGCGGCGTTTACTAACATTGAAAGCTATAAAAAAATCTTCTAAGGAGTACGTTGGGGGGAAACCTCTCTGAAGAGAGGTTCTCCCCCCAAACCCCCTTTCCAGAGACTTTTATGCTTTATCTTGTTATTTACCTCATGTTAATCAGCTATATTGCAGTAAACCCGCAGGCGATTACCAAAAGCAAACGCCCAAGTCCAAACTCAGTCCGGGAGGGAGGGGGTTTGGGGGAGGGAGGGGGAGGTCACTCCTCCTCCCTCCCCCAACGCGCCTTATGAAAAATGAAAAGCGGATTATTATTACTAAGGATGATTGTTTGACTGATTTCACACCGGGACCTTGGCTGCCGGGGGGGAATGAGCTGTCTTTGATTGACTTTGAGCGGCTTGCTGACTTTGCCCTTAATAATCGGTTTCAGATAATGCAGTATGTTGATTATGAAGACGGGAAGCATATGCTGTTTCCGGACGATTATGTGGGTGTAATTGCGCTTAAGGACGGCACGCAGATTGAGATTATACCGCGTATAGACCAAGGTGACGGGCGAGACTGGAACATAAATGACGCGAAGTGGAAGATACTTAATATGCTTGATACCATGAATGATGTTCCGCTTAAGGCGGTTAACAAGAGGTATTATGCGCGGGAGAACCTTAACCTTTTTGAGATTTGCGTGCGAATGTTTGTTGAAGAGGTGCAGGGGATACTTTTCTCGTGCCTTAAACAGGCGTATGTGCCGTATCGGGATAACGAGATGTTTGTTAAGGGGAAGACGATTTATTCGGTACACGCGAGGAAGAATTTCGCGCATAAGGAGCGGTTTTACGTCGAGTACGACGTGTTTTCGGTTAACAGGGCTGAAAACAGGCTCATACTTTCGGCACTGCTTCTCTTAACGAAGCTGTCGGCGAATGCGCGTAATCTTAAGAAGATTAAATCGGTAATTCCGGCATTTGACGGAGTAATGCCGTCGGAGCGGATTGACCTTGACTTTTCGCTTTGCGTGCTTGACAGGGGCATGGGGAAATATCTTTTGGCGCTTTCATGGGCGAAGATGTTTCTGCTTAATAAGAGCGGGACGTTTTTCGCGGGGGGGAAGGTTAAATATGCCATGCTGTTCCCGGTTAACAAGCTTTTTTCGGGGTATATTTCCGCGAAACTCAGGGAGACGATTGACCACAGCCGTTATGAAATAGTCGAGCCGGAGTATGTTAC
>JAISHJ010000044.1 GCA_031262625.1 Ruminococcus sp.
GGAGTTTATCAGAAGCACAAAAAAATACGGACGCGTCCGCATTGATTGCCACCCCCACTCTTTCCGCATCGAAAAAGCTCTGCGCGAAATAAACAAAAAAGCCCACCTTTTAAAAGATGGGCTTTTAATGATTTTATCCTACTATGCGAGTTCCGCAAAATACTTGATTGTGCGAACCATCTGTGTGGTGTAGGAGTTTTCGTTGTCATACCAGCTTACAACCTGAACCTGATAGGTGTCATCATCAAGCTTTGCAACCATTGTTTGGGTTGCATCAAAGAGCGAGCCGTACTTCATGCCGATAACGTCGGAAGAAACAAGCTGGTCTTCGGTGTAGCCGTAGGATGCAGAGGAAGCCGCCTTCATAGCTGCGTTGATGGAATCCTTGGTTATATCCTTGCCCTTAACAACAGCAACAAGAATTGTTGTGGAGCCTGTGGGAACGGGAACGCGCTGTGCGGAGCCGATAAGCTTGCCGTTGAGCTCAGGGATAACAAGCCCGATTGCCTTTGCAGCACCTGTGGAGTTGGGAACGATGTTAGCGGCAGCTGCTCTTGCGCGGCGAAGGTCGCCCTTGCGGTGAGGACCGTCAAGCACCATCTGGTCGCCTGTGTAAGCGTGAACGGTAGTCATAATACCGGTCTGAATCGGAGCGTAGTCATTAAGAGCCTTAGCCATAGGAGCAAGACAGTTTGTAGTACAAGAAGCCGCGGAAATTATAGTGTCGGAAGCCTTGAGAGTGCCTTCGTTAACGCCGTAAACAACTGTCGGGAGGTCATTTCCTGCCGGAGCGGAGATAACAACCTTTTTTGCACCTGCATCAATGTGCGCTTGTGATTTTTCTTTAGAAACGTAGAAGCCTGTGCACTCAAGCACAACATCAACGCCGAGTTCTCCCCAAGGAAGTTCAGCCGCCTTAGGCTTAGCGTAGATGGTAATCTTCTTGCCGTCAACGGTGATGGAATCTTCGCCTGCTTCTACTGTGTGTACGCCCTGTCCGAGTTTGCCGCAGTAACCGCCCTGTGCAGTGTCGTACTTGAGAAGGTGTGCGAGCATCTTCGGGTCGGTAAGGTCGTTTATTGCCACAATGTCATATCCGGGAGCGCCGAACATCTGACGAAACGCAAGACGTCCTATTCTTCCGAATCCGTTAATTGCTACTTTTACAGCCATGATTTATATCCTCCAAAAATTATAATTAAATTAAAGCACTTCTATTATACCATATTCTATCCGCTAATACAAGTATTATTTGTAAATTTTCAAAGTAAAATTTTTATTAATTTTATTTACTATCTTGACATTTTACACAAAAAACTGTATAATTACTATATATAGCTTTGGCAGTATGAGAATTTTATGAATAATCGTCTTATTATAATTACAGTTGCCGTCATATTATTATTCGCCGGCGTTTTTATGTTAATACGCAAGGTTAACGAGAGCACTCCGGCTGTCGTTATTGAGCCGATAACGCAGACGGTTGCCCCTGTAATTACGGCAGTTTCTGAGACTGCCGCTCCCGAAACGTTAAAAACTACTTTGCTACAGAGCGTTACTGCACCTGAAACCACCGTCGAAACCACTACCGAAACTACCCGGACAACGCGAAATATTATTACCTCCCGAAGTCCTAAAGTTTACGACCAAAACTCTGTCTACATAGATATGGAGAATATTTTGCAACAGCCGGAACTCCCGACAGGCTGTGAAATTACCGCGCTTACTACACTTCTCAGGTTTTACGGATATGAAGCCGACAAGGTTACTATGGCTTCCGACTACCTTCCGAAAAGCTGGGGGAACTATAACGAAATAGACGGCAAAATTTATAAGGACAGCTTTTTCGACTATTTTATCGGAGACCCTGCCGGAACAGGTTACGGATGCTTCTCCCCTGCTATAATGACGGCGGCGGAGAAATATCTTTCGGAAAATATGCCGCAAAGCGGCAAAGTCTACGAAGCGGTGAATATATCAGGTTGCAGTCCCGACGATATGTATGACCTTCTGATTGAAGGAACGCCGGTAATGTGTTGGGCGACCGACGGTATGATTGAGCCGGAGTACTACGAATCGTGGTACGACAACGCAACAGGCGAAAAGCTTGACTGGTACTTGAATGAGCACGCCTTTGTTCTCGTCGGCTTTAACATGGAAGCGGGGCTTATAACCCTCAACGACCCTATGAAAGGGATTATCGACTACAGCAAAAGCCGCTTTGAAATGCGCTTCAACCAAATGTATTCACAGGCCATTTATCTACGAGAAGTTGTTTCTACAGAAAGTAATGACACCTTGTCCGAATAAGACCCCGTTCTACAAACGATTTTCAACGTTTTCAACACTTTTTTCAACATATTATTTTTAAAACTACCGTTTGTATAGTAAATAGCTTTTCGGATAAACTATATTTATCCAAAAATACAGGCGGTAATGATTATGATAAAAGGTGTAAATAAGCGGGTTATCGAACTCAACGGTATAAACAGCGATTTTTTCGACAAGGCACTTTTATATATAAAGCCGGAGCATGCGATTACTCCCGAAGACCAGTTAGACCTTTCCGCAAGGGCGTTTCTGAGGACAATTGCTCCGCGCAGAAAAAAGTCAAACTTAGCACAAATATTAATTACTTTGAACATAATTGCTCTGTTAGCAATAGCAGTAGCAATAGCAGCGCTTGCCTACGCGTAAGCAGTACCAAACGGGCGAGTTATTCTCTTTGCAGTTAATTTTTCACCACACGGATATGCCATTTACTTTACAGTTAGTTATTTACCCCACGGAAAAGCTATTTGCGAAAGCAATAAAAACAAGTATAAAACGAAGTCTTTAGGAAGGGGGGTTTGGGGGGAAACCTTTTCTTTAGAAAAGGTTTCCCCCCAACGCATCCAAAAGTGAAAGAAGAGTATTTTGCGCAGGCTATGCATGGTTTGCGTACGCCTGTTAACTCTATAGTGGGGTTAACGGTATTAGCGCGGCGGAGCACTGATATTGAGGAGGTAAACGCCTATCTGTCGAAGATAGAGGAGGCGTCTTATCAGCTTATAAATACTGTAAATAATCTTTCTGATATGTATCAGATGGACAATGAGAAGATGTATCTTGAGTCTAATGATTTTGACCTTGAGGATCTGCTTGACAGTGTTTTGGACATGGTATATGTTAGGGCAGACACGCGAGATGTGATGATACTGCTTGACCTTAAGAATGTTTTTCGTGTGAAAATTACGAGCGACAGGTTTAAGCTTGCGAAGGTTATGTACAACATACTTTCAAACGCTATTGATTTTTGCGAGCGGGGAGACAAGGTTAAGGTAAAGCTTGCGCTTCTTTCCCCGAGAGAACTCTCTATGACGGTTAGTGCTGACTGTAAGGGACTTACTGCCGAAAAAATCGAAGCCGTTTTCGGGACTTCTACCGGGACGGAGATGACCGCGCTTCCGATGTGCAGGAAGATTATCTCTATGATGGGCGGCGAACTTATAATCGAGTCTGACATTGAAAAGGGCGTGAAATTTTCCTTCACGGTTAATGTCCACTCTCACAGAAAAGGCGACAACGAACTTTTAAGGTCTTTCAAGGCACTTAAAATGCGCTTCCTTGCGATTGACAACCACCGCGAAGTTATCGAATATCTCGCCGAGGTAATGACCGAAATTGAAGGTAAGGTTACCCCTGCCGAAACTCTCGCCGCAGGAGCGAAATTTCTTATGAACGGCGACGAATTTTCGGGAATTATCCTGTCGTTTGATATGATTGCGAACGAATTTAAGCTTATAATCGAAAATGTTAAAAAGTACATAGACGAAAAGAAGATTATTCTATTCGTGCGAAATTCCCGCAACGCTTACGCAACCGAACTTTGTGAGCGTTACGGCTACAGATCGCTCAAATTTATCACTGTACCTATCCTCCCGAGCAAATTTATTGAGCAAATCGGCACGGAATTCGGTCTTCAAGGCTCGAAGTCCTTCCGTCAGCGGCTCGCTCCCGACTTTTCCGGCAAAAATATCCTTATGGTTGACGACCACGAACTCTCACGCGAAATTACCGCCGGAATCCTCGAATCTACCCACGCCGGGATTAGCTTCGCTTCCAACGGCAAAGAAGCCGTCGAACTCTACGCCATGTTCCCCGAAAAATACAACGCCATCCTCATGGACGTCCAAATGCCCGTCATGGACGGTCTCACCGCTACCCGCACTATCCGCGCCATCGACACCCCCGCCGCCCGCGCTATCCCCATCATAGCCATGACCGCCAACATCTTCGACCTCGACAAAAAATCCTGCTACGACGCCGGCATGAGCCGCTATATCAGCAAGCCAATCTCAGTCCGCGAACTCTATCGTATCTTGGAAGAAGTGCTATAAAAGTACTGGGGGTACTGGATACAGGGATGATACGTTGGGGGAGGAGGTGAGCGGTGACCCGCCCCCCTCCTCC
>JAISHJ010000018.1 GCA_031262625.1 Ruminococcus sp.
GCCGCTTCGGGTGAGATATGCCCGATTGCCGCGCCTCTTGTTGCGCCGGAGAATCGCCCGTCTGTTATGAGAGCAACGTCTTCGTCAAGTCCCATCCCCATTAAAGCGGATGTCGGCGACAGCATCTCTCTCATACCCGGACCGCCTGCCGCTCCTTCATAACGTATTACTGCAACATCGCCTTTTTTAATCTGCCCGGCGTAAATTGCTTCGATTGCTTCTTCTTCGGAGTCAAAACATCTCGCCCTCCCCGAAAAAGTAAGCATTTTTTCCGAAACAGCACTCCTTTTAACTACACCGCCGTTCGGTGCAATATTACCGAAAAGTACCGCAAGCCCGCCTGTTTTGCTGTATGGACTGTCAATCGGACGAATTACTTCCGTGTCCTTTACATTGCAGTCTTTTATATTCGTCCCGACAGTTTCTCCGGTTACAGTCATAACTTCAAGGTCGAGGAGACCGCGTTTTGAAAGCTCATTCATTACCGCATAAACGCCCCCGGCGAAATTGAGGTCTTCCATATGGTGACTTCCTGCCGGTGCAAGGTGACAGAGATTCGGCGTACGCTCGCTTATCTCGTTAACCATGTTAAGGTTAAATTCAAGTTCCGCTTCTCTAGCAATAGCCGCAAGATGAAGCACAGAATTTGTGGAACAGCCTAAAGCCATATCAACCGTCAATGCGTTTTTGAAAGAGCGCGGAGTAATTATATCGGAAGGCTTTATATCTCGCTTTACGAGTGTCATAATCTGCTCTCCGGCGGTTTTAGCAAGATGCTTTCGCGATGAATACACCGCCGGAACTGTACCGTTTCCGCGAAGTGCCATACCGAGTGCTTCGCAAAGGCAGTTCATAGAATTTGCGGTGAACATTCCCGAACACGAGCCGCAGGTCGGACAGGCACTGTCTTCACAGGTTTCGGCTTCCGCTTCATCCCAAATCCCCGCCTTGACTTTTCCGACCGCTTCAAAACAGCTGTTGAGGTCTAAGCCCTTGACAGAAAGCATAGGACCGCCTGAAATAAATATTGAGGGTATATTAAGGCGTACTGCTGCCATAAGCATACCGGGCACGGTTTTGTCACAGTTCGGGATAAAAACAAGTCCGTCAAAACAGTGTGCTTTTACCATACACTCAATACTGTCGGCAATAATCTCGCGGGAGGCGAGGGAATATTTCATTCCCTCGTGTCCCATTGCGATTCCGTCACAGACAGCGATTGTGTTAAATACCGCAGGAGTTCCTCCGGCAGAAAGTATTCCGTCACGAACCGCCGCCGCTATTTCATTTAAGCCCGTGTGCCCGGGAACAATTTCATTGAAAGAGTTGACGATTCCGATTAAGGGCTTCTTTATCTGTGCGGCGGTAAATCCCGCCGCCTTAAGTAAACTTCGGTGCGGAGTTCGCTCTGCGCCTTTTTTTATAGTATCGCTAAGCATATTTTCACCTTTTTTCAAGCGTTTTGCGGTTTACAAAGCAGTTTAATTCTAACGCAAAATCAGTCTTTTTTCCAAGACATTTTTTCGCGGAGGTCTGCGCCGACAGATTCTGAAAGATGCTCTTTTTCAAGTCTTCTCATCGCGTTAAAATGTGCTCTGCCGGACTTGTTTTCCAAAATCCAGTTGCGTGCAAATGTGCCGTCGCGGATTTCGTCAAGTACTTTCTTCATTTCTTTTCGGGTCTCGTCCGTAATAATCCGCTTTCCTACCGCGTAATCGCCGTATTCGGCAGTATCGCTTACCGAGTAACGCATGAAAGAAAGTCCACTCTGCACTACAAGGTCAATGATTAACTTCATCTCGTGAATACATTCAAAGTATGCGCTCTCGGGCTGGTAACCTGCCTCAACGAGGGTATCAAATCCTGCTTTCATTAAAGCGGAAACTCCTCCGCAAAGTACTGCCTGCTCACCGAAAAGATCAGTTTCGGTCTCTTCGCGGAAGGTTGTCTCAAGTACACCTGCGCGGGTTCCGCCGATACCGTCTGCATAAGCGAGAGCGGTCTCGTGAGCCTTACCGGAATAGTCTTTATACACAGCGATAAGGTCGGGCACGCCCTTTCCTTCAAGGTATTGACTGCGAACAGTATGCCCCGGTCCCTTCGGCGCAATCATAATTACGTCAACATTTTCGGGCGGAACAATCTGCCCGAAATGGATATTAAAACCGTGTGCGAAACAGAGCGTCATACCCTCGCGAAGGTTAGGAGCAATATCCTTTTCATAAAGCGCAGGCTGTTTTTCGTCATTAACTAAAATCATAACTATGTCAGCATTTTTAACCGCTTCATCAGTATTCATAACGTTAAGCCCGGCGGCTTTTGCGCGCTCTTTTGACGGAGAGCCTTCATAAAGACCGACTATAACGTTAACTCCGCTGTCTTTGAGGTTCAAAGCATGAGCGTGTCCTTGGCTTCCGTAGCCGATAATTGCAGCGGTTTTCCCTGCAAGTGCATTTTTGTTAACATCCTTTTCGTAAAACATAACTGCCATGATAATTTCCCCTTTTTATATAATTTTAGCTTCGCGAACGTCAACTAATTTTTCAAGCTGACGTAAAATTTGTTCTTTAATATTTTGGTCGCCGTTGGAAGTAAGGATAATCCGCGAATATTCGTTGTTTTCAACAAGCGGCGCAACGTGCAGAGTATTTATATTGTAGCCGCGTTTGGAAAAAAGGCTCGTTACACGCATGAGCGTACCGAATTTATTTTTGAGTACTACCGACATGGTGAAATTTTCGTTGTTTTTCATATTTCCCCCTACTTTATAATAAGATCATGAATTGAGCCGCCCGGCGGTATCATCGGAAGCACCTTTTCGTCCATGTCAATGTGACAGTCGATTACTACAGGACCGTCATTTACTTCAAATGCTTTATCGAGAGCATTTCGGAGTTCCGCTTCGTTTTTTACTAAAAATCCTACCGCTCCGAAAGCATCCGCAAGCTTTACATAATCGGTCTTTCGGTGAAGAGTTGTGTTTGAAAAGCGTTCACCGTAAAACTGCCGCTGCCACTGTCTTACAAGCCCTAAAACTCCGTTATTTATTATTACGATTACTACCGGAATTTTATAGGTAACAGCAGTCGCAAGTTCGTTCATATTCATGTGGAAGCCGCCGTCCCCGGTTATTAACACCGCGCGTTTTCCCGTACCGACAGCCGCGCCCATCGCCGCACCTAACCCGAATCCCATAGTTCCCAAACCGCCGGAGGTTATGAAGGTTCGCGGCGCGCCAAAATCGTAGTTCATCGCCGTCCACATCTGATGCTGCCCGACATCTGTCGCCACGGGAGTATTATCCTCGGTATATTCGCGCACCGCCTTAATTATCTTTCGCGGTGTAAAATCCCCGGGATTACGGTTGCTTCCGTCGAATAATTTCTGTTGCTTCGTTACAAGTTCCGTAACCCTTTCGTTCCAAGAAGTTAAAGTCTGCTTAAAATTTTCAGCTTTGAGTTTAGCAACAATTCTCGTCAGCGTTTCCTTAATTTCGCCCACTGCGCTTAAGTCCGGCGCAACGTTTTTTCCTATCTCTGCGCGGTCAATATCTATGTGGATAACCTTCGCGTTCTCGGTATATTTTCCGATATTCCCTGTAGCACGGTCGGAAAAACGTACGCCCACACCGATTATAAGATCGGCTTCCGACTGTACCACCGAAGCGGCGTAAACACCGTGCATACCGGTCATACCGAGTTTTCTCGGGTTCTTATAATCCATCGCAGAAAGTCCCATCATTGAAAATCCTGCCGGAGCATCTATTAACTCTGCAAACTCCGCTAAGATTTCTTCTGCTTCCGCTGATACTACACCGCCCCCGACATAGATAAACGGTCGCTCGGACGATTTTACAAGCTCGGTGATTTTTTCAATCTCCGTATCATCGGGAACAGGATTATCATATAGCGGAAGAGGTAATCCGCCGTGAAATTCGCAGGAAGCCGCCTGAACATCTTTAGGAATATCAATAAGCACAGGACCTTTTCGCCCGGAACGCGCTATCCTAAAAGCTTCGCAAAGCGTCTCCTCAAGTTCGTTAACGTCCTTGACGATATAATTATGCTTTGTAACAGGCATCGTTATTCCCGCAATATCAACTTCTTGAAAGCTGTCCTTGCCGATAAGCTTTGAATCAACGTTCCCGGTTATCGCAACAAGCGGCGTTGAATCAAGATATGCGGAAGCAATTCCCGTAACAAGGTTTGTTGCACCCGGACCGCTTGTGGCGATAACCACACCTGTTTTTCCGGTTGCTCTTGCGTAACCGTCCGCGACGTGAGAAGCACCCTGTTCATGACAGGTTAAAATGTGATTTAAGCTTTCGCCTGCCTTATAAATTTCATCGTATATATTTAGTACACAACCGCCCGGATAGCCGAAAATGTCGGTTACACCATGGCTTATCAGTGTTTTTATTACTATCTCTGCACCATTTGCCTTCATGATATTCCTCCGAAAATTAAAACCCGACGGTATTTTTTGCCGTCGGGTGTTAAGAACTTTTTAAGGTTATTATGCTAACCTCATTCGTTTTACACACCAACAGACACTATTGATAACTTCAATAATGCTAATGACTATGTTAATGACGAATGAATATAGATTTTGCATAACTTTCCTCTTGCGTAAATTACTTTTATGTATATCAGTATAATACAAAGATATAGGTTTGTCAAGCCTTTTTTCTTAAAAGCTATAATTTCAGCGTATTGAACATAATTTCTAAGTTATACCCGATATTACTTTATACATATTTTTGCAAAAAAGGGGGGGATGTCCCCCCTAAAAATTATTGTTACTGTAAATTCTCGAATTTCTCAACCTTATAGCGTTCGATTGACTTTTCGTTAATGAACATTTCTTGGTCAGAAGTCCATCCTCTTACCGTTTCGTCAAATTCTTCCGAATAAAGTGTGCTTATTACTTGCTCGCGGTTTAGTTCAAGGAAGGTCGGGTCGGAGAAAAGGTCGGAAAGCTTTACCACATAGTAGTATTCGCCGCCGCTGTCTTCTACGATAAAGTAACGTGTTTCACCGGGATGCGCCGTTTGTTCTTCAAAAACCTTTGTTACAACCGAAGCTGTCGGGGTAGTTCCATCTTTAGTAATTACGGTTTCGTTCGTAGCAGTCTGCGATTCTGCATTCGGATCAACTTCGTCGGTTTCCGGTTCTGCGGCAGTATCGGCAGGCGTTAACCCTGCAAAATAGTCGTTATATTCGGCAAGGAGAGAAGTAAATTCTTCACCGGCAGATGCGCGTGAAACATAGTCTTCCGCCATCTTCATCTGCTCTGCTTTGCCGTCGGATTTAAGGAGGTTGCCTTCGCCGTCCTTAAGGACCATAGGAATATAGTCAATCCGCGCATTATTTTCAAGAAGATATTCCTTGATTATTTCGTCCGACACAGCTTTTTCGCCACCCGGACCGTAATAATACATGAAAATTTCCTGACGTTTAAGACTATTTAGCATTACGTCTTCGTAGGAAGCGCGGCTAATGCCGATAGTACTCAAAGCTTCCGAAAAATAGTCCCAGTTTTCCTCGATATAATTCTTAACCGAAACATCTTCGTTGTCGGTATAGCTTAAGCCGAGCTCTGTAAACTTCTGATTAACCGCCGCGTATTCGCGGACGTCTTCAATCGCTTCTTCGGTGATGTAGTCGCGTACGGGAACACCGCCGATAACATCCGAAAGGAAAGGTACAGTCGCCGATTCAGCCGGACTTAGCGTTACCGCACCCGGTTTCGGCAATGCCGGCGCAGCAGCTGTTGTTTCTCCCACCGCAGTTACCGCAGCTTCAGCTGCTGCTGCGGCTTCCGCCTGCTGCTCCGCAACTTTATTTTGCGCCGTGTTATAAGCCATGTATTGATAGTTGATATAAATGCCCACAGGGATTGTTTTGCCGTTTATCGTTCCGAAAGTGGTTGTATCCGCGCCGCAAGCGGTTAACATTGACAGAGACAAAATCGCCGCCAACGCTGCTTTAGCAATCTTCATTTTTGTAAACCTCCGAAATTGTCGGGATGTATTTTTACTATTATTGCCGTAAAATATAGAAATCAACGGTATAATAATATATTAATGCATTTTAAACTTTTTGTCAATAGTTATGACTCAAGTCCTCAAGAATTTTTATACGGTTTTATCTTTATCTTCTGCCCGGCGATAGATTTCCCGGTCATGGAAGATATTACGTGTTCGCGGTCACCGGTAGGTACTTCAACGGTGGTGAAGTTCCCCTTAATGTCGATTTTTCCGAAGGAACGCCCGGGTAAACCCGTTGCATCGGTAAGCGCGCCCAATACAAAGCGCGGTTCAATCCGCTGGTCTCGCCCGAGAGATATTTCAATTTTAGACATATTTGCGCGAGGAGCGTTTCTGTCAAATCCGCTCTTGTCGTAGCCGCGGTTTCCGTAACCTCTGCCGCTCCTGTCACCTCTGTCACCGTAACTGTTTCCTCTGTCACCTCTGTCACCTCTGTCACCGTAGCTGTTCCCTCTATCGCCCCTGTAGGAGCCGCCTCTGCTATAATTCCCTCTGTCACCGAAACGTCCGCCCTGACGGGACTTACGCTCATCGAAAGAAGTTATTGCTATATTTTCGGGGATATTCTTAAGTTCTTTCGATATCCGCATACCGAGTAAAGCGCGTGCTACTTCGTCGGTAGTGAGTTCGGAATTTTCGATAAGTCTTGCTATATAGTCGTTGTATTTTTGATACTTGCCTGTTTCGTTAACGCTTAGGATACGTTCACCGAGGTGTTTGAGTTTATTTTCGATAATATCCTCGCGGGTGGGGAGAGGCTTCTTTACTATCTCCGCCTTAATGAAAGAAATTATATCGCGGAGTTCGTAAAACTGCTTCCGCCCGGAGATTAAAGTGTAGGAAACGCCTGTTTTTCCGGCGCGCCCCGTACGTCCGATACGGTGGATATAATATTCGTTATCCTGCGGTATATCGTAGTTGAAAACCATGTCAACATCGTCAACATCAATACCTCTTGCCGCAACGTCGGTTGCAATCAGAATATTAAGTTTGCCGGATTTGAAGCTGTTTATAACTTGTGTGCGGTTTTGCTGTTTCATGTCGCCGTGAAGTCCTGCGGCTTTGAAACCGTTGCTCACAAGAAGGTCTGTAAGTTCGCTTACCTTAATTTTCGTGTTGCAGAAGATTATCGAAAGCTTCGGTTCAAGAGAGAGGAGAAGCATTTTTAAAGCGTCGTCTTTGTGTCCGATAGGTACTTCAACGAAATATTGGCTGACAGAATCAACGGTGCGAGATTTTTGCTCAACTCCCACAAGTACCGGGTCTGTCTGGAATTTTTTCGTGATATTAAGTATCGGCAGCGGCATTGTCGCCGAAAATAGAATAGTCTGCCGCTCTTCGGGAGCAGTCGCAAGGATTTTTTCTATGTCTTCGCGAAAGCCCATATTAAGCATCTCGTCCGCTTCGTCAAGAACTACTGTCTTTATCGCATCAAGCTTCAAAGTTTTCCGTTCAAGATGGTCGATTACCCGCCCGGGAGTACCTATGACTATATTCGCGCCCCTGCGCAAGTTCCAAATCTGCTTTTCGATATCCGCGCCGCCGAATATTGCGACGGGGTGTATATACGGCATAAATTTCGCGAATTTTCTTATTTCATCCGCCGCCTGCATAGCAAGTTCACGAGTGGGACAGAGGACTAAAACCTGTACGCCGCGCACATCTTCTTCAATCTGCATGATGGTGGGGATGCCGAATGCGGCAGTTTTCCCCGTACCGGTGTGGGAACGTCCGATTACGTCACGCCCCTCAAGGATTAGAGGGATTGTGCGTTCTTGAATTTCTGTCATTTCAGTATAGCCGAGTTCTTCGACTGCCTTCTGTATAACGTCAGGCAGGTTTTGGGGTTCATCCTCACCCCAAGTGATTTCATTAAATTGCATAGTTTCTCCGATATTTTAGTTAAAAGGTGATATTTTTATAAATTACACCACGAAAAGATATTATAACATATATTTTTGGCTAAGTCAAGATACAAAATGTGAATTTTAAAATTGCCCCGCTAAGCAGGGCAATTTGTAAGTTTATGTAATTTAATTGCTGCACACACACCAAATCGAATTTGTACCGCACACTCGACCGCACAATCAATCGACCGTCGTACTTTTACATAGCAACAATGAAGTTAACGTTGCCGAAGGTGAAGTTAACCGGGAAAACGTAGAGATTACCGAGACCGGAAAGGTCCATCTGCTCGTAATATTTCTGCGGTTCAAGTTCAATTTCGAGACCTTCGTTGTTTGAGAGTTTAACGGCAAAGAGCCCGTTGTGAAGGTTTAAGAACTCGCTTATGCAAGCCTTTGTGTAGTCGTCGTTCATCGAAAGGGATTCGTTTGAAAAACGAGACGCGAATTCAACCATGGTATTTTCGTCGGCATCAATAATTGTAATCGCAGATAGACCGTGACGGATGCGCTGTTTTGCGCCGGAAGCGGTCGTATCAAGCTTTTCAATCTTATTAGGAACAAAATCGTCGCCGACAAAGCGGATGAGGTTTTTAAAGAGGAGCGAAACATATTCAACGAGATGCTCTTCTCCGGCAACACTTCCGTTGAGTTTATAGAACCTTCCGAGCATCTTTTCGGTAAGTTCGTCCTTAACATCGTAAAAATCATCATCGGTAATGTTATTATCAAGCTTAAATTGACGGATAGCATCTGCAAACTGTGCAGTAGTCATGTGTCCGTTATCAATAAGCGCCTGTCCGAGGATAAGGTGTCCGCTTTTTTGCGATTTTAAGAGAGTAGCAATCTGTTCGGGTGATAAGTAACCTTTTTCTACCATAAGGTCGCCGATTCGCTTGTCCATAATTCTTTGAAGTTCGTGAATTTCGTCAACCTGATCGGGAGTCATCAGTCCGGCATCAATTGCCAGAACTCCCAGTTTAACGCGGGTCGAAGAGCTTTCACGAAGTGCTTCAATAAGATGAGACGGTGAAACTAAGTGCTGTTTTAACAGATAGTTACCGAAAAGTTGAGTCAGCATAAGCTCTCACTCCTTAAATAAATCTTTGCCGGTTTTATCTTCAAGCTCCGCTATAACGAGCTCAAGAACGGTCTTTATATCATCTGCACTGACCGGCTTTTGAAGGAAGCCGCGTGCACCGAGTCTCTCCGCTTCGTCGCGTTTGGCAATTGTGCCCATAGAGGAGAGCATAAAGACGATTGCGTCAGAATGATAACTGATAATTTCTTTCAAAGCTTCAAGCCCGGTTTTGTTAGGCATAACCTGATCGAGGAATACACAGTCGGGCTTACTTAGCTTAAACAGTCTTACGGCTTGTTCACCGTCAAGAGCCGTCTGTACTACCCCGACACCGAGAGACCTGAGCATATCTCCCATTTTTTTGATAATCATCAATGAGTCATCACAAAGAAGAACCTTCAGACCCGAATACATATTTTTTCCTTTTCATTTCTTTGATTTTTATATCTCGGGTAATGGTATCATTATAGCATAACTCTAAGGTAAAATCAAGTTTGTTTTCGTAGAATATTTCGTTAATAAATTGTGCATTTTGCATAAATTTTCATTATTCGTTAATGCAAATTATGTATATTATCAATCTTTTTTCGCCAAATACCTTTTCGGTATATAATTATAGAGATTATTGCCGTTATCGCAAGAGCGGCGGTGTAACTGATAAAAATCGCCGCTGCACCGAATTTTGGTGCCAAAATATATACGAGAGCAACCCTTAATACAAGATTATTTACTGTAGTCAGAAGATATAATTTCATTCTCCCCGCGGCACGTAAAATATCGTCGCAAAGGTACTTAATTCCCATTAAAGGATAAACGCAGGCGGCAGTTATTATATAGTATGAAGCTATCTTCACCGCTTCTTCCGACGTTCCCTTTTCAACAAAGAAGCCGATAATCTGATTGTGGAACAGGATTACCGAAAGACTGAAAATTCCCGAAATTATAAGTACTATTATAAGTCCTGCTCGGAAGCCGTCTTTTACGCGGCGAAAGTTACCGCCGCCGATATTTTGTGCTGCAAAGGCAGAATTTCCGTCGGGAATACTGTCGATACAGTTTGAAGCGAAGCCGTTAATCTTCCCGCCCAAGGCGCACCCGGCGATAACTGCCGTCCCCATCGGATTGATAACGCCTTGAATCAAAACATTTCCTATTGCCGAAACGGAGGAATGAAGCATTGCCGGTATGATATTTCTGATCAGGTGTTTAAAGCATTTATATGTAAATACGGGAGTTTTCGCCGTAACCGACTGCTTCCGTTTATGAAGCAGTGTAAAAAACACAGCAGCGGCGGCTATAGCCTGTGAAATTAAACCTGCCCAAGCAAGGCCGGTAACGCCGAAATCTAAATATTTAACAGAAATTATATCAAGAGCAAAGTTAATGCCGTTTGAAGCGATAAGGTAAAGAGCGGGCGTAAGGCTGTCACCGAGGGCGGTAAAAATACCGCTTGCTATATTGAATATGTACATAAAAATAAGACTGAGGAGGATTACGCGTAAAAATTCAAGAGAATCTGAGTAAATTTCCGCCGGAGTTGAAATTGCCCTTAACATTGCGCCTGAAAATAACGTTCCGAGGACAGTTATTACTATCGCAAAGCCTGCACCTGCGATAAAGAGTGTACATATTGTCAAATTCTTTTCGTCGTTGCGCCCTGCTCCGCAGTGATGCGACACTACTACCGAACCGCCAACATTCATTCCATAAGCAAAAATCATGAAAATATCAGTCAGCGCCGAAACATTTCCTACTACCGACAGAGCATCTTCGCCGAGGAATCGTCCTGCCGCGAAACTGTTTATAAGTCCGCTCTGCCCGAAGATTACGCATATTAAAATGGGCATTGAAAGCCTTAAAATGTGGTTGAACGGTTTGCCTTTTGTCATATCGCGCATATAAAAATAAGCCCTCTTTTCCCATAGTGTTTACAGTATATGGTATATAATGTTGTTGGTTACTAAAATTAACCGAAACAGTTTTTAAATTTTTTGTAAATATTTTAACATTTCGCTTGACAAATAGTACTATAAAATATATAATATGCTTTACCTTCGCGGCTGCAATTATTTTAATAAAAGGAAGGTAAAGTTAGAAACAATCAGACAGTTTTGCACCCGGTTTTTCTCGCCGACAATATTATACGGCATAGATGTATACACCTGTGCCACTCACCTCCCCACGTGCTCTGTAGTTTACCTGTTGCTTCACAATCATTATATATCACATTAAAAAAAGAAAAGCGAGAACGCACAAAACGGTTTCATCCCGTTTGGTGCCTATCGTTGAAAGGCATGATCATAAACATGAATAATAAAACCGTATTTGTAGATTTGGAAACAGAAAATCTGTCTTTAAAACAAATAAGCATGGAATACAAAGAAGATGTATTCCGTCAATTCAGCGATGAGGACGTCAATAAATACCTTGTAGACGCCGAACCTTTTGTCAGCATGGAAGAAGCGGAAGAACTTATCAATTGGTATACAAGCCCGGAACCCAGAGGGCACCACAGGTGGGTTATCATACGAAAAACAGACAGCGCTTTTCTCGGAACTTGCGGATATCACAATTGGGATAATGAAAATAACATCTGTGAAATCGGGTATGATCTATATAAAGATTATTGGCACAAAGGCTATATGACCGAAGCGTTACAAGAAGTGATCAAATTCGGTTTTGAAAAGATGGGATTAAATCGAATACAAGGATTTGTACATACGCAACATGAAAAGTCTCTTAATGTGCTATTTCGTTTAGGTTTCAAACAAGAAGGTATAATCCGCGACAAACATTTTTTCAGAGGGAGCTACTATGACCATTTTTGCTTATCTTTGTTAAAAAGGGAGTGGAATACAACGGACGAATAAGACCTTTTCTAACGCAAGGATAGCTTTGAGGAGGAACGCGCTGCCCTCTATCCCATCATCCTGCGCAAATATAACCCCGAATATCCCGAGTGGTTCGCACAGGAGTGGGACAACCTCACGCGCCTAATCGGCACGGAAAGCATCGTCCGCATTAGATATATCGGCAGTACCTCCGTCCCCGGTCTGCTTGCCAAGCCGACGATTGATATTCTGCTTGAAATCGCAGACAATACTGACACGGACAAGCTCAGTAAACACCTGTGCCACTCACCTCCCACGTGCTCTGTAGTTTACCTGTTCCTTCACAATCATTATATCATATTAAATAAAGAAAAGCGAGAACGCACAAAACGGTTTCATGCCGTTTGGTGCCTTTCGCTGAAAGGCATGGTCATAAACATGAACAAAATCATCGGCAATGTCGGCTTAAGTGCCGACGAGATTCTCGCAAACGGTTATAATCCCGAACGCCTCTCTGCTATAGAGAGACACTTTGAACGCCTTGTTGAAAGCGAATGTATCTACGGTGCGGCTTGGTGTGTAGCACACAAAGGAAACATTATCGCAAAAGGCGCGCTTGGTGCAGGTTCGGGTTATGACTCTGCTGTAAACATGACTCCGGACGTT
The DNA here is from genome assembly GCA_031262625.1 of Ruminococcus sp. Lineage (GTDB taxonomy): Bacteria > Bacillota > Clostridia > Oscillospirales > Ruminococcaceae > JAISGY01. The sequence goes on from JAISHJ010000018.1 coordinate 12,532, forward strand.
AGCTTCCGTATCGCTTCATTAACAAAGCTTCTTACGGCGGCGGCTGTAATGACTTTGGTGGAAGACGGATTTATAATCCTCGACAGACCTATCGCCGGTTACATAAAAGAATTTCCGTTCGGCGATATTACACCTTATCATCTTCTCACCCACACATCCGGGCTTCATCCCGATGGCGGATGCTTCCCCGACGATAATGTACCGGCTTGGTGGGACTTTATAGAAGATGCAGTGAAAATTCACGGAAGAGATTTCGACTGGATTAAGGCAGGGCTTACCGCCGGGCGCCGCCGTGCTCCGAACACAGAGTGGATGTACAACACATTCGGCTTCATAATTTTAGGCGAAATGATTACCCGCGTTACCGGCGTAGACGTCCATGACTATATGGCAGAGCGCATCTTCAAGCCAATCGGCATGAATTCAACTTCTTTCGAGCCGATTCCCGCTCTTAAAAATGAATTTTTCGCATGGAAAAAAGAACAACGCGAAAGATTTGATGCTATAGCCAACGGTACATTCAAGGAAGACGATGACGACACAACCGCTGTTTGGAACAAAATTCCCCGCACCGGCGGCGGCTTATTCTCCACGCTCGAAGACCTCGTCAAATTCGGCGAAACTTGCAAAAATTACGGAACTGCGGCGAATGGTGCTCACATCTTAGGCAGACCCGCCGTAACAGTAATGACCGCAGACCATCTCTTTAATATCCCCGAATTCTGCTGGGGTTCCCAAAACCGCAACCGCGCTTACGGCATAGGCTTCGACAAACGCCGCACCCTCGCTTTCACCCTCTCCGACGACTCATTCTCTCACGAAGGCGCAGGTCCCTCCGCCCTCTACGTCGACCGCAAAGCAGACCTCACCGCCGCTTGGTTCGCCCCGTGGAACAAGGGCGAATGGTGCTCCGACCCCCTATGGAACGCCCAAAACGTAATCTGGTCCGGGATTATGTAACGAGGTACGTTGGGGTACGGGGGAACTGGGTACGGGGATGATACGTTGGGGGAGGGGAGGAGGAGTGACCTCCCCCTCCCCTCCCC
>JAISHJ010000028.1 GCA_031262625.1 Ruminococcus sp.
TTTCCTTTTTGCCGGTCGAATATGTCTTGGTTTTTATCCCAAAAGACGTAAAGCGAACCGTCGGGAGCAAGGAGTTCTTTTACCTTTTCTGCCCAATGGTTAGTGAAATCCTGCGCTTCATCAACAACAACCAAATCGTATGTTGAGAAATTTTCGCTATGACCCTCATATTCAAAATTTTTGGATTCGGACGGAATAAACTTCCTGTAAAGAAGGCTTGTTACAGTATAGGCAACACGCTGTGCCTTGTCGCCGACAATCTTTGAAAGCTCTGTTGCAACGAATTTAGCGAGTTCGCCGTTGTAGCAAAGGTATAAAGCATTTTTACCTTCATTAATAGTCTTTGCAAGCTTCTTTATAGCAATCCATGTCTTGCCCGTACCTGCGCCGCCTTCAAAAAGCACTCTTTTTTGCAGAGAAAACATATCAATAACGCTGTCTTGGTAATCGTTTATCTTTTTAAGCTGTTCTTCTTGATAATCTAAAAGGTCGTTTTTAAGGAATTCTGTCATATAATGACCGTCTAAAAAGTCGATGAATTCATGTGCGGAATCGTCCGACATAATATTATTGCTTTCGGTATAACCGTGGCGCACGAAAATTTCTTCAATGCGTTTTTGAAGGTTTTCTAAATCCCCCTTTAAAATTGCCAGTTTTCTTTGCGCTTCCGAAAGCCCGGGAATATCCGTCTGATACGGGAAAGCAACAGCGTGACCGTATCTACACTGTCCGTCAAAGCATTTGTCCCAGCCGTTCTTTTCACCATGGAAACCGCAAAATACTTCGTAAGCGGCAACAATGTCGTGTATACCTTGTTTTGCGTGTTTATAAGGGCAGCTATATAGGGGCTTTTTGCCATTTGATTTTAATGTAAGTTCTTCGCCCGACATCGAAGCTTTACCGCCGCCTTTGCACTCTATAGAAAGCAGACCGAACTTTTTATGAAAGATAAAAAAGTCAAATTCGTTCGTCTTAACCCTTTGTCCGTTCATTTTGTGACCGTAAACCGAATGAAAAACGTGAAAATCGGGAGTTAATCGCTCTTGCAGTTCTTTGTAGAAATCTTCCTCCGACGGAGCCGGAAATGATGATATAACATCAATTTCGGGATGCATTTTTGCCGCCATAATAATACCTGCCTTAAAAATTTTAGGATAATTAGGTATAACCTGTCGCAATTTATACTGATTATAACATAAATGAGCAAAAACCGCAAGGCTTGAAATAATTTATTTACAAATTATTAAAAAGTGCTTGACATTAGGGGAGAGGATGTGTTATAATTAAAAAGAGTTTAGTTTCATTAACCATTCATTTTAAGAGGTAACATTATGTACATAGACCCCGGAACCGGAAGTATAATTATACAGATGCTTATCGGCGGAATTGCCGGAATAGGCTTTTTCGGATATGCTTTCCGCGCGAAAATAAAATCGCTTTTTACGAAAAAATCTCCGGCGGTAACCGAAGCAGCTGCTCCTGCCGCAGATATACCCGATACATTTAAGGAAATTGACGATGAAATCTGAGGGTAATATAACGCGCGAAGCCGCTTCATTCCGCGATAACTCCGGATATGTTTACTATGATGAAAACGGTACGTTTTTCAGACGTATTAATCCTGTCTATGAGGAAAAATACAGGCTTCTCATGTCGTCGGGGCTTTATGACGAGCTTGTTGACCGACACCTTCTTATTCCCCATAAGGAAATTCCGGAAGAAAAGAAGCTTACAATACGCCCGAAGCGGGTACCGTATATTTCATATCCGTATGAATGGTGTTTTGAGCAGTATCGCGACGCGGCGCTTGCCACACTTAATATTCATATTACCGCGCTTAAATACGGCATGATGCTAAAGGATGCTTCTGCTTATAATATTCAGTTTATAAACGGCTGGGCTGTTTTGATAGACACGCTTTCCTTTACCGATTATGAAGTGGGAAAAGCATGGGCGGCGTACGGACAGTTTTGCCGTCACTTTGTATGCCCGCTTATTTTAATGTCAGCTGTTGACGAACGTCTCGGAAAGCTTATGTCTTCATATATTGACGGAATTCCCCTCGATATAGGGACTGAAATTCTTTCGGGGCGCGGCGGACTTTTCGCGAAACTGCATATCATCCTGCACAGCAAGTCGGTAGAAAAGCACAGTACCGACCGTAAAACGAAGGATGTTTACATTAAAAAATCCGCTTTTTTAGCCCTTGCGGAAAGCTTAAAAGCCGGGATAGAAGCCCTTAAGCCCGCTAAGAAGCTTACCGAATGGGGAGAATATTACGCCCACACAAACTATTCCGAAACTTCGGCGGCGGAGAAGTCTTTAATAGTCACAAGCTTTTTAGAGACTATAGAACCTAAACAGGTCTGGGATTTCGGCGCAAATGACGGAAGGTATTCGCGCCTTGCCGCTAAAACCGCCCATGTTACCGCCTTTGATATAGACTTTAATGCTGTGGGGAGAAATTACCTTGAAATAAGAAAGTCCCACGAGCCGATACTTCCGCTTATACTTGACTTAACTGCTCCAAGCCCTGCGATAGGTTTCGGCAATACCGAACGAAACACCATAGGCGGACGTACAGTTCGCCCGGGGAAAAGCCCTGCCGATTGCATACTAATGCTTGCGGTAATTCACCATCTCGCCGTATCAAATAATCTTCCTTTTGAAATAATCGCGAAGTGGTTAGCTTCGATCTGCTCTAACCTGATTATAGAATTTGTCCCGAAAACAGACAGTCAGGTTCAGATACTTCTCTCAACCAGAGACGACATTTTCACCGAATATGACGAAGCGCATTTTATCGAAAGTTTCGGGCGATATTTTGAAGTCACTAAAAGAGAAGCTATCCCCGGAAGCGAACGAATCCTCTTTTTAATGAAAAGGAGATAGAATGCGCCTTACCGAAAAAATAGCTTCTGTACCTAAGAAAAAGAAAATAACTTTAGCCGCAGTTTGTTTTACGCTAATATTTACATACGGATTTTTCGCTCCTCTTGACTTATATCTTCGCAATTCCACATCTTTCATGGTAGGAATTGCATCTATAGTTATCCCGTTTTTTCTGATAAGCACAGCAGTTTTTGCTCTGCTTTATTTCCTTCTGCTTTTCACAGGCGAAAAGGCGATTGACAAAATAAGCTTATTTCTCTTAGGGCTTATTATAAGTTCTTATTCCCAGCTTCTTTTCTTTAACGGCGAGATGGGAGCAATGACAGGCGCTGTCTATAATTACAGCGAATTCACAACTTCCCATATGATAAATACGGTAATTTTCATTTATATAACCTTTATTCCGCTTTTTGTAGTTTATGCTCTGAAAAAGAAGGGTAAAAAAGCAGATTTCTATAAGCCTGCAATAGCAATTTCCGCCGTAATTATTGTTATGCAGCTTGGAGCGATAATTTCGGTTCTGCCTTCGTATACTCCTATAAAGAGGACTTCTCTTGCACTTTCTTACAGTAAATCTTTCGAGATGTCAAGTGAAGAAAATACTGTAGTTTTTATTGTAGACAGGCTTGACAATGAATTTACGCACGAAACATTTAACCGCTATCCCGATGCTGCCGAAATTTTTGACGGCTTTACTTGGTATGAAGATAATACTTCTGTCTATTCCTGCACAGTTCCGTCTGTAGCTTATATGCTTACCGGAGCGGAATTTAACCGCGATGAGCCTGTGTACTCCTATCTTCGGGATTGTTGGAAAGAGCGAAGCTTTATTGATACTCTTAAAGAGAACAACTACAATTCTTATATGCTTATCGACAGATTTACTTCCTATACAGACGTAAGCGACCTCTTAGGCAAAGCTGACAATATCTCCGACAAAAAAGATGTTTCTGCGGTCAATCAGAGCAAGCTTTTAGCAGTAACTTTCCGTATCGCCGTCTCTAAGCTTGTACCGTATTTTCTGAAAGATGCCGCCCTTGAAGGGCTTGCTACGGATTTTCAAAATAACTATCTTTCAATGAGCGATACCGACAGCATGGAATATGTAGTCAGCTTTAACACCGACATGAGGTTTTATGATAACCTCACACAAAACGGTTTGAAGCTTCAAGACGACAAAAAGGTTTTCAGTGTAATTCACCTTCGCGGAGCGCACGACTGGGGAGTAGGCTATGACAACGGCTTCATACAGGCGGAAGGGCTTGATAACAGCGATGCCGCTTACGCTTCGTTTAAGATTATTGAAGAATATATGAAGCAGATGAAAGCACTCGGGATATATGACAAGTCTACAATAATAGTTATGGCAGACCACGGCAATTCCTCCGAAGTAATGGCGAGTACAACGAGACTTGACAAGGCGATAACATCTGCTTTAATGATTAAGCCTAAAAATGCTTCCGGCGCACTTGAAATTAATGATACAGCAGAACTTTCGCACGAATTTTTCGGCGCAAGCGTACTCGAATACGCGGGAATTCCTCATGAAAATTACGGGCTTTCCTATCAAGATATAATTAACGGAAACATCTCGACAACAAGGCGGCTTTATATCGAGTCTTGGGTGAATGTATATAACCTTAAGTATAACGGCTATTATGAAATAAACGGCGATGCGCGTGACTTTAATAACTGGAAAGCTTATGAATGAAGAAAAAAACACGGATTTTACGCCGTGTTTTTAGTTTGCGTTAATATCAGAAAAGCAGATCAATCAAAGCGTTAGCGGCATCTTCGGAGAGTTCGTTGGTCTGCGCCATTGATTGCAAAACGCCGATAAGATAATCGCGGGTATCCACAAGGTCCTGAATGAAAAGCATACGGTCTTCATCGCCTAAATACTCATCATAGTTTTCAAGATAGTAAGCGTATTGCTCGTCATAATAAGTTTGCATCCTTATCTTTTCGGTTTCGTAAGTATCTGTGTAAGTAAGCGGGTTTACAGCACTTAAACTCTGGTCGTAGGCGTATTTGAACTCGTTGTTGATTTTCTGGAGACAGAGGAGATAGTCGCCGACGGTTTCTATACTGTAGAAGGTTGCGTCTGTAGTATCGGCGGGAACAAAAACGTGCTTAGTAGTAGCAGGAGTAGTAGTTGTTGTCTCGCGGGGCTGTTCCTTAACAGACGAAGAAGCGGATTCTTCGGAGCAGCCTGCAAAAAGAATAGCGATAAGAAGGAGCGCGGGAATAATTTTTTTAAGCATTTTATGCCTCTTTCCTTTGTCTTAATATCAGACAAAAAATAAAACTATAATCAATTTTTAAAGCTTTTTAGGCTTAAAAAAGATTATAGCTTAGGCATAACTTAAAAGTACCACAAAAAGGCTGCGCTGTCAATTGAATTTTCGTGTCGAAAATGTTAACTTTTTGAGAAATCAATAAAGGTTATATTGTTCTTTTACTTCAATTAATCTTTCGTATATTTTCATGTAGTCTTCATAAGACCTCATATTTACCCAATCTGACTCAAGCTGTAAGACTTCTTGGTTTGATATATAAGGCGATATGCTTTTCATTGAGTAATCAAAATATTCATTGTGAAGAAGTGGCATAACAAACGTTGCAGTTGAAATTATATTAACTATAATAAGAAGGATTATTGAAATAATAGTTAGAATTTTATGTTGTTTTTTATTTTTGTTGACGGTTACCTGTAAGTTTTCATCCTTTTTATCAGGATGTCTTTCTAAAGATATTATCGTAGTAATCTTATCAATTGACCAAAACAAAAAAACTACAAAAAACGCCATCGGAATCAACAAATTAAGGTTGATTATTGAACAAAAAGCAAAATACGTATCTAAAAGCAACTTGCCGACACTCGTAAATCCGATTTTTATTTGTTCAATAATCTGAATAATAAAAGCACCGAGAATAAAAAAGATTACTCCCCACCCAAGCCCTTGTGTGCTGAAAAACTTTTTCATCTATGTAAAAAACCCTTTTTTATTACATTATAACATTGATTCAACAAAATGTCAATATTTATACATTATTTTTCATATTTCCCTTGACATTTCCCTGTATTTATATTATAATTATACCAAAATATGATTTATCGGAGGGGAACTTCATGACTGAGACTTTGGAGAAAAAACTTCCTGAGCAAAAATTGCCCGCGAAAAAGCTTTCCGATCAGGATAATAATATTCGGAAAATCATTGAAGCGTTCAATGAAAGCGCCGGAGATGAACTTGTTACTGCGGATGACGCTTCTTCGATAATTCGCTATTCACTCGGCGATTATATTGTCTACCTCGATAAGGAGGATCTTTATAGGTTTGCGACAACCGATAAGTACGAAGCGAATATGTCACCCGAAGATTCTAAAAATCGCGAAATTATGATGGCGGACATTGCTCTTTGGCGGCATAATACCGCGGCGGCTTACCTTAGTGTAAGTATTAAAAAAGCATTTTATTCCTTGCTCGGTGAGTGTGTAGTATATACGCTTTCAAAAAATTACGACTTAGCCAAAAGCCACCTCGAATACGCAAAATCATTTATAAGCGACAGAAAAATTGAAATCTCCCGAAAGTGGCAGCTTACATATTGCCTGATAATACTCGGCATCTTCATTCTCGCTACATTCATTGTAAACATTGAATCTGTGTCGGACTTTTTCAAAATACCCGAAAGCGCAATTTTATGGACAAACTTTTTCGCGGCGGGTACGGCTGGTGCAACCCTTTCTATTATATCAAAGAAGGGCGATAAAACTTATAACTGCGAATCGGGAAAGGCTCTTAATTTTTTAGAGATATTCGCAAGAATGGTTGTCGCGTGGATTTCCTGCTTTATCATAATTATCTGCTTTGACTCCGATTTGGTTTTCGCAGGGCTTAAGGGCGACCACGACACTGAAGTATTAAGTCTCCTCTGCGTTTTAGCAGGCTTCTCCGAACGTCTTATCCCTTCAATCCTCAAAAAAATCGAAGACAACGAAATAGGCGATAACAAAACGACAGCTTAATACTTATAAAAAAGGCTTGCGCCCACCCCGGGCGCAAGCACTTTTTTATATAAATATAAAAGCAGGAAGCGGTTGGCGCGGTTCTTTGCGGAGTTCCTCACCGCACGGAAGCCGCAGATAGATGCTGTAAGAAGGGTCGATTTCACGCACCAAACGCGGAATGTCAACAATATCCCTCAATTTGTGATAAGAGTCAACATGAAGTTTCGGGTGAGTATGCTTAATATGGTTGGAAGCACCGCGAAGAGTCTCTTTATCCATGCCTTCGCAGTCGATTTTAAGGAAACTTATAGGCTCGTCTATGTCATCATCAAGCCTTACTACCTTAACCATTTCAACGAAACCTCCGATGGGTGTCTCGCTTAAAGTGTTTCCGAAATAAGCTCCTTCAACGCCGACTTCCGCCATCTCTGTATTAACATCTCCCGTACCCTTGTGCCGTATATCAATGTTGGGATAGCTTGCCAAATTTTTCTTTATAATTTTAATTGAATTCTTATTAATATCATATGTATAAACACGCTTAAAGTCTGCATTCACTGCCTTAATAAACTGTAAAACCGTGTCGCCGATATAAGAGCCGCAGTCAACAAAAACTTCGTCATCATAAAACGGGAAAACGTTAGTATCAACCACGTCGCAGTAATTTGTCGAAAGATCAACCCAGTCTTTGTATTCCCAAGTCAAGTAAAATTTAACGATTGCGGTTAAATTACGGCGCGAAAGCGCATCAGCAAGATTATTATAAAGCCAGATAAGGTCGCGCGTACGCTCTTTTAGAAGTTTCACGCGGTTTGTTATAAGTGAGTTGTTTTCATGACCTATTCCATAAAGATAGTTTTCTTCAAAATACCAAACTCTCCAACCTTCGGTTAAAGCATTGTAATATTCAGGATTTTCGCGCCTTATTACGCGAAGGTCGTCCATGAGGCTTTGTTCGAGCTGCTCATGGGATAAGCGGTTTATTATATTTATGTAATCTAAAAATTCGCGGTCACAGCCGTATTCGCCGATAGATAATACTTCGCTTATTTTTACGGAGTTTGAAGCCGCAAGAAACTGCGCATCATAAAAACGCCCGAAATATTTTGAAAGTTCTCTGAATTCTCTCACACCGCCGGTTCCGTCCGCCAGTTTACCTGTCATTTCAAACATAATATTTTCGGGAGGAAGTCCGAAGCTTTTTAAAACTTCGCTCATATCGTTCCAGTTGTCAGCTTCAAACACAGCGCCGTCTGCGTAAGCAGAAAGCATATCATCAATAGCGGTAAGCCTTATAACCTTTGATTTAGCAGATGAATTCATTTGCACCTCCGAGTATGCTTTAGCACTTATACATTGTAACATACTTTTATCATTTTTGCAAGTGTATTTGAAAATAATTTCATGCAAAATTTTACCGCAAAAATACAGCTTTGCAGAAAGTTATTCTGCAAAGCTGTATTTGGGAGCATCATTCCATTGCTTTCTTTACTACAGACAATCCGAGGGCTTTGAGAGCATTTACAAGCCTTACCGAATCTTCCTCGCTTACGTGATGGCGATAGGCGGTTACGGTGTATTCAGTGTTTTCAATAACAGTTTCTTGCCTGTCATTTGGGGCGGTATTTACCGGATGTTCGTCCACAGGAGCATCGGACATTTCTCCCGGCTCTGTTTGGATAGGCTCGCCTACGGCTCCGAGTACTGTCTCAGGGGTATTTTTTGTACAGTTATTAAGCCCGTGCTCAAACATAATCGAAGGAAAGTCTTTGTAACATACGTTCATATCAACATGACCGGTTATGCCGTCAATGTTCCCTTTCCACGAGTACTGCCAAACATCGTATTCCGAAACGTAAGTGGGCTTTTGATTTTCAACCCTTGCTGCCCAGACCGAGTATTTTTTCGGAATATCTGCGTTAAGGTGCGAAGCGAAGAAACTGTCGAAGCTGTAAACTCCGCAAAAATACCCCGCCTTCTCCATAACGCCGCAAAATGCATCGGTAATCGCCGTACATTCTGCCTTCGAGAGCTTTAACTGACACTGGTCCTCAATATCTATATAGACAGGAAGCTCGAAGCTCTTGCCCCTGATAACTTCAAGGAAAGCCTCCGCTTCCGCCCTTGCAGTAGCCTCCGATATAGCATATGAGTACCAGTACGCGCCGATTATCAGTCCGGCAGCCCTTGCGCCGGCGTAGTTGCTTTCAAAACAGGTATCCTTCTGCGAAGCAAACCGCCCGTAGCCTGCCCTCACTATTACGCCTTCAATTCCGTCAGCCTTGACTTTTTTCCAGTTTATAGTGCCGTTGTGCTTCGAAACATCTATAAGTTTCTTTTCCATATCTATATTCACTCCCGATTATTCTTAATTATTCGCCCTCTGTCACCATAATATGCTATAATTCGATTTATGTTTATGCCGTTATTCTGATTTTTATTGTATTTATTATGAACAAATTCTGTAAAATTTTTAAACATTCAAAAATATCGCCTGCGGGCTATTGATATTTTATAAACCTCGTGCTATAATTAAATGTGAAACTTTTAATAATTATGAAAGCGTATTAACATGATTATCAGAGAAAACTATATGGGGAAAATAGGATTTTCCGAGAGTTATATCAAATCGCTGTGCGGAATGGTCCTCTGTGAATGTGTCGGAGTTTCGGGGCTTCTTCCGGCGAAACTTCGAATCGGGCGATGGTTTTGGGGACAAACCGGTACCGTTCGCGCCGACCGTGCCGTTGCCGTAAAAGTAATCGACGGCAGGCTTATTATCGGCGTGCATATTGCCGTTGTATACGGAAGCACAATTTCAGCCGTTTCCGAAAGCATTGTCGGAAAGCTAAAGTGGGCTATTGAGGAGCGCACAGGCGTTCCCGTACAGAAAATAACTGTCTATGTTGATGCAATGACTGCTTAATATATATAATATCAAATGGGAAAGGTCGTTCCTATGATTACAGGTAAAATACTCCGCGATGCATTTATATCGGCGGCGAATGTTATAGCCGAGCGCAAACGAAGCGTGGATGAACTTAACGTATACCCGGTACCGGACGGCGACACCGGGACCAATATGTCTATGACTATGGGCAACAGTATCGCGGAGCTTTCCCGTCTCCCCGATTCCTGCACGGTTTCCGAAGTCTCCGAAGTAACGGCGGCGTGTCTTCTTCGCGGTGCGAGAGGAAATTCCGGCGTAATTTTATCGCTCCTGTTCCGCGGCTTCTCTAAGGGCTTTTCGGGGCTTGAAGCTGCCGACTCATCAGACCTTATCAGAGCACTTGATATAGGCGTAAAATCTGCCTACAAGGCTGTAATGCGCCCGGCAGAGGGTACGATATTGACCGTTGCGCGAAAAGCCTTTGAAGCGGTTGAAAATTCCCCCGAACAGCCTGTTCTTCTCTTTGCAGAAGCAGTAAAAGCGGCTAAAATTGCCCTTGACGATACCCCTAATCAGCTTGAAGTATTAAAGCGTGCCGGTGTAGTTGACGCCGGCGGTATGGGGCTTGTAATAATTTTCGCCGAAATGCAGCGCGTCTTTGAGGGCGGCTCTGTTCACAAACGCTCCGACGAAAAGGCTGTCGATTCCGCAATCGCCGTGAAGGATTTCTCGGCTGTTGTCGGCGAATTTGACGAAGTAATAAACTTCACATACTGCACAGAATTTATCGTTCGCAAAAATCCCGACTGTCCCGACGAAACACGTCTGCGCGCCTTCCTTGAGACTATAGGAGACTGCGTTGTAGCCGTTTCAGACGATGATATAATTAAGGTTCACGTTCACACCGACCATCCCGGAAAAGCAATCGAAGAAGGTTTGCGTTTCGGCTCGCTTATTAATCTTAAGATTGATAATATGCGCTTCCAGCACGAAAACAAAGCCCGCGAAGCCGCTCTCGTAAAAGAGACCGAATTAGTCCCCGTCGCTCCCGAAAAAGACTTTGGTTTCGTCACAGTCTCAAGCGGAAAAGGCATCGAAGAGCTATTTAAGAACCTCGGCGCAGACACGGTAGTAACCGGCGGTCAAACCATGAACCCCTCAACAGACGATATACTGAAAGCAATATTAGCTACCCCCGCAAAAACTGTCTTCGTATTACCAAACAATAAAAATATCATCATGGCTGCCGAACAAGCCGGAAAACTCGCCGACCGCGAAGTCTGCGTAATCCCGTCGCGCTTCATCCCCCAAGGCATCACTGCAATGATGAACTACGACCCCGATGCCGACTTCGACACCAACCGCATGGCTATGACCAAAGCCCTCGACAACGTGCGCACCGGGCAAATTACTTTCGCCGCCCGCAACTCCGACATAGACGGCAAAGAAATTAAACAAGGCGAAATCTTAGCCCTCGATAACGGCAAAATGTTACTCTCCGAACAAGACATCAACAAAGCCGCCGGCAAACTAATAAAGCATATGTGCAAAAAAGACACCGCTTTCATCACAATCATTTACGGCTCCGACATCGAAGAGGAAAAAGCTTCTTCCCTCGAGTCCTACATCAAATCCAAATACCCCGACGCCGAAGTTATGCTCGTCTCCGGCGGTCAACCTGTCTATTACTATATCATCTCTGTAGAATAACGGTGCGCTGAGGCGCGCTGGGGGGGAGAGGAGCGGTGACCCGCCCCTCTCC
>JAISHJ010000087.1 GCA_031262625.1 Ruminococcus sp.
GTTTTGGAAAAAATCGCAGAAAATGAAGAAAAAGCGGCGATTTTTGTACACTTAGGGGATTGTGAAACGGAGGTTAACCTTTTCAGGCGAAAGAATCCTTCTGTTGATATGAGGTATGTGAGGGGGAACAATGACTACTATAGCAATGCGCCGCTGTCGTTGGTAGTTGATGTGCCGGGGGCGCGGATATTTTGTGCGCACGGAAACAGGCATAACGTTTATTCCGGGACTGAAATTATAGCGGCGGCGGCGCGAAATCTTGACTGCGTCGTAGCTTGTTTCGGGCATACTCACAGATACTTTGAAACTTATGAAGACGGGCTTTATATCTTAAATCCGGGAAGCTGTGCGAGACCGCGTGATTCGCTTACGCCTACCTATGCTTTTATAGATATTACTCCCTCGGGAATTGTTATCGGGAAAAAGGAAATAATACATTCACAATAAGTTTACAATTAATCTAAAAAAGGCGGTTGACAGTCGAAAATAAGTGTATCATAATATAGAAGTAGAGCAAGCGCAAGCTTTGAGAAAGGTGGGGAGGTCATGGATGACGTGAATATGGGCGATGTTACTATGCGGATGTATGAAGATGCCATAAAATCCACAAAAGATAATATTAAGCTTGAACTGCTTAATGAAATCCTTAATCTGAAAGAAGCCGGAAAATCCAAAGAAGAAATACTTGATGTACTTGAAGCAGAACTTAGAAAATAAAAACAAAAGCCTTATGCTAAAAAACATACCATAAAAAAGAGAGTTAGCTTTACAACTCTCTTTTATTTCAAGTATAAATTTCTGTTATAACTCTTGACATTTCAAAAGATAAATGTTATACTGTAAATAGGAAAATACGCGCCCCGGAAAAAATTTGGAAGTATTAAAAATATGAGTAAACTAAGCCTTAATTTGAGTAAACTAAGCCTTAATCTGTCAATTAAGATACTTATAGCGGTAGGAATCGCGCTCGCGCTTATTATGGGGCAGAGCATCATTTTTGCGGAGTCTACACTTGGAATACGCATATTTATGGGCATAGTAACGGTGCTTTTCGCGGCGGCGGGTGTAGCTATATTTACATATTTCACTATCAATAAGCTTATAGCAAAACCTATCAGCGACGTTACGGACGCGGCTGTTAAGCTTGCGCAGGGGGACATGAACATCACCGTTGAGGGCGATTTTGAAGGCGAAATGAGCCTTCTTGCCGATGCGGTTCTCGATATATCCGTAGATATTAAAAAGCAGTCGGACATTTTGGCAACAATTGCCGATTCTGACTACACCGCCGCTATTACCGTACGCTCCCCGCTCGATAAAATGAACCTCGCTCTTGAGAGCATGATTAATGCGGTTTCGCTTTCGATAGGTACTATTCAAGACGCTACAGACGGCGTTTCGGGAGAAGCGGCGGAGATTGATGCTGTGTCAAAGCGGCTTGCGAAGCGTGCTTCCGACCAAGCTGTTACTATTAAGGCGCTTTCGGAGAATGTCGAAAAAGTAGAAAGCGCGGCGGAAGATAATGTAACCGCAGCTGTGGGGACACTTGCGAAGGTTGCCGAAACGGACAAGCTTACTGCGGCGGCAGAAAATGCAATGAAAAAGATGGTAGGAGCGATGCGTGATATTGACGCGCGCTCGAAAGATATATCGAAAGTAATTCAGGTAATTGAAGACATCGCTTTCCAGACCAATATTTTGGCACTTAATGCTTCGATTGAAGCGGCGAGGGCAGGGGAAGCGGGGCTTGGCTTCTCGGTAGTTGCGGACGAAGTCGGTGGGCTTGCGCTTAAGTCTGCGGAAGCGGCAAAATCTACCGCTTCGCTTATAGACTCAAGTCTGCGGAGCGTTCGCGAGGGCAACCAAATTGTGCGGACGGTTAACGCCAGTCTTAAAGCGGTTTCTAACATTTCCGAAGAGAATATCGAGTATATTACGAAACTAAAGAACGATTCCGAACGTCAAAGCCATTCTATAGCTGAAATTACAAGGCAGATTGACGAACTTTCGGAGATAGTGCAGGAAAATGCGGCTACAGCAGAGGAAGCGGCGGCATCTTCATCCGAAATGAGCGGACACGTTGCGGAACTTAATAAGGTTACAAAAAGCTTTAAGGTTAAGGACACCTCTGAAATACGTGCGGCGCAAAATCGCGCTATGCAGAGCGGTTTCGGCGGCAGTTTCGGCGGTAATAATTTCGGCGGTAATAATTTCGGCGGAAATAATTTCGGCGGCGGCAACAGTTTCGGCGGCAATAATAATTTCGGCGGAAATACATACTCCGCGCCTCAGCAGGACTTCGGCATACCTTCTTCTGTAGGCTTCGGCGGTCTCTTTGATGACGGTCCGTCAGCACCTGCGGCTTCGGCGCCTGCTTCGTCAGGCTCTGCTCCTGCAAATCAAAATAGTTACAGCAGTCTGTTTGATGACGACGGTCCGGCAGTAAATACGGACGGTTACGGCGGTCTGTTTGATGATGACGAGCCGGAAGAATATGAATCCTCTTTCGGAACGCCTGCGGCTTCTGCTCCGGCGGCGGCTGCACAGAATTACGGTGGTCTTTTTGATGATGGTCCGGCAAACGAAGCACCTAAACAAAATTACGGCGGACTTTTTGATGATGAGCCTGTAGAGGAAAAACCTGCACAGAATTACGGCGGTCTTTTTGACGACGGTCCTGTAGAGGAAGCACCTAAGCAAAATTACGGCGGTCTCTTTGATGATGGTCCGGCAGAGGAAGCACCTAAGCAAAATTACGGCGGTCTTTTTGACGACGAGCCGGCAGAAGAAGCACCTAAACAGAATTACGGCGGTTTATTTGATGACGAGCCGGCAGAAGAAGCACCCGCCGCACCCGCGGGCGCACCCGCTACGCAAAACTACGGCGGACTTTTCGACGACGACCCTGTAGAGTCTGCGACGGAAGAAGCACCTACCATTTCCGAAGGCTCTAAATACGGTGGTTTGTTTGACGAAATTACGGAAGATATCGACTTCGCAAACCCCTCTAAACCTCAGGATAACTACGGCGGACTCTTCGACGACTAAAATTACTCAAACGCCCGAACAGACCGTTCGGGCGTTTTTTAACCAAATTGTAACTTGACAGCAGATAGTATTTGTTGTATAATATCAATATTGCCATTTCTACGTTAATATTCATTCCGCTTTCATAAAATTATCAAAAATATATGCTATTATTTAATATAGTAAAGTTAAAGGACCGGTGTAAAAATTCATGAAAAAAAGGTACATTATTATCCCTGTGGTGGTTGCCGCAGTTTTGGGAATCGGGGGTTGCTTTGTTTACTCCTACAATGTAGGTATGCAGACCCTAAATTCCATGAACGGTGTACAGACCGAACAAGTAAAGCGGCAGGACCTTAAAAACTACATAACCGCTTCCGGCACAATCGAAAGTTCAGACGTTAATAAAGTATATTCTGACCTTCTTTATGCAGTACAGTCCGTTAATGTAGAAGTCGGGGACAGGGTTAAACAGGGTGATATTCTCTGTACGATTGATACAGAAACCCTTGAGCAGAAAATTTCCGAGCAGGAAGCCGCTATAGAAACTTCCGACCAAAACACTTCCTACACTATTACAGATGCCGAAAAGGCTTATAATGATGCTCTTGCGGACTATGAAAACAACGAAAATACCCAGATTATCTCCGCGCAAAATGCTCTCGATAACGCCGAAACTGCTCTCACCGCCGCTCGAAAAGCTTACGATGATGCTGTGAAGAAAAAAGGCACTTCCGAAGACACCTCCCTCGAGTCTGCGAAACTCTCCCTCGAATCCGCTAAAGTCAGCGTGAAAAACGCCCAAAAGGCTTATGATGATGCGGTTAAGAACCAAAAGGAAGAGGATTACTACTCCATAAAGCAGATTAAAGATGCTTATGATGATGCGAAAGAAGTTTACGACAAGGCGCGTTCCTCCAAGAGCGGCGACGAAATCGCCGAAGCGCGTGAAGAATACGAACTTGCATTGCAGATTTACACTAATTATCTGAACAATCAAGATTCTATCCCGGTAGGAATGTCCCTCTCCGACTACGCTTCCGCTATGCAGTCCGCTAAACAAAAGATTGCTACCCTTACAGAACTTTATAACGTTGAAACAGCAGACGACAACCTCGAAGAAGCTAAAAAGGCTTACGACACTGCTAAGAAGCAGATTGATGACGGAAACAAATCCGCTGTAGAACAGACCGAAAATGCTCTCGAAGCCGCTAATCGTCAGCTTGAATCCGCCGAACTTCAATACAACGCCACTCTCACAGGCAACACCGATACTTTAGACAGTCTCGAAACTCAACTCGAAAACGCTCAGACTGCCTATTCAAAGGCTAAAAACAGCTATGACCTCACGGTTTTGTCGGTAGTCGACAGCCTCGACACCCTTAAAACTCAAGCGCAGAGAGCACGCGACCGCTCCGACAACACCTCCGCGCAAGTCGCTCTCGAAAACCTCTACGACCAACTCGAGGAAGCTACTATCACAGCCCCCTGTGACGGCGTTGTAACCTACGAAAATGTAGCAGAGGGAATCGCTCCCACAGGCGTGCTTTTCGTTATCGAAGACCCTGCCGATTTAATAATTAACGTTGCTATTTCCGAATACGATATTCCGAACGTCTCCACAGATCTCAAATGTGAAATCGTTCCCAACGCAATGACCGACCTATCCTACGACGGCATTATCGAAACTATCGCACCCGCCGCTTCAAAAGCCGCTACAGGCGATGATGCCGGCACAGGCTCCTTCAAAGCCACCATTGCAGTAACTAACGCCGACGCCAAACTCCTAATCGGTATGACTGCCCGCGTCAACATTATCCTCGAAGAGGAAAAAGACGTCCTCACCGTCTCCTCCGACATAATAAGTCATGACGACAAGGGCGATTTCGTTTACGCCGCAATCAAAGTTGAAGACGCAACCGCTGCCCAGACAGGCGGTCTCATCTCCTCCTATCAAGCCAAGAAAGTCTACGTTACAGTAGGTCTCGAAACTTCCTTCTACGCCGCAATTACACCGGTAACCCCCGGCGAATTAGACGACAACTCCCTCCTCCTAACCCGCCCCGACGGCATAACAGACGGTCAGACCATTACAGTTATGGACCAAACCGCCCTCGCCGGCATGACCGGCGGTAGCGCAATGCCCGCAGGTATGGGCGGAGGTCCCGGCGGTCCCGCCCCCGTAATGTAACGAGTACGCTTTAGAACCGGGGAACTGTGTACGGGGATCATTCGCTGGGGGGGAGAGGAGCGGTGACCCGCCCCTCTCCCCCCCAGACCCCCCCTCTCCCGGACTTTAAAGG
>JAISHJ010000104.1 GCA_031262625.1 Ruminococcus sp.
GTAATTATGAGTTATATTGAATACAAAAACGTAACCAAAAAATTCGGGTCGAATGTCGTCTTAGAGAATGTCAATATCAACATCGAGCGCGGCGAAATCGTCGGTTTTTCCGGGCGGAACGGTTCGGGAAAAACCCTTCTTTTCAAGATGCTTGCAGGACTTGTACGCCCCAGTTCAGGACTAATTACGGTTGACGGAAAGGCTTTACGTTCTAAATTTTTGACTGATTGCGGTATGTTAATAGAGATGCCGGGGTTTATAGGACATTACAGCGGGTATAAGAACCTCGATATAATAAATTCAGTCGGAATAAAAATGGCAAATAAGCAACATATCCGCGATCTCATGATTAGCATGAACCTCGACCCTGAATCTAAAAAGCACGTATCGAAATACTCCCTCGGGCAGAAGCAAAAACTGGGAATTATACAAGCTGTAATGAATAATCCGTCTGTTCTTATTCTGGACGAGCCGATAAACAGCCTTGACGACAGCAGTGCCGAAGATGTTCTGAGTTTTTTGAAGCAGATGAATAAAGATGAAAAAACGACAATTCTCATTGCTTCCCATATTAAGGGAGATTTAGATGCCGTTTGCGGGCGGGTTCTTAAGCTTTCGGAAAACACAGTTGTATCTTAAAACCTTTGTCAGAAAGGCTTGCAGATAACAGGTAGATTATGAATATTTCATCGGCAAAGCATAGTTTATTCTTTTTCGTGCGATTTATCGCTACTGACATCAAGCGTATTTTCACCGAAACAACCTTCCTCACATCTTTGGTTATCGGTTCGCTGACGCTTATTATACCTTTTGTATTATTTTTCTCCAATGGCAGTACAGACAGTTTTTCAGGCGGATTTGTCACCGCGCAAAGTGCGGTATTTCCTTTTGTAGCGCCGTTTTTAGCTGCTTTACCATTTGCCGGAATGTATAAATATGAGTCAGAAACTAAGTATGAAGACCTGTTAAAACTACGGCGCGGCGGCCGCGATTACGGAATTAACCGCTTTATTACAGTAGGCATGAGCGGCGGATTGGCACTGCTTTTACCGGAAATAATACTTCTAAAAATATCCTTTATTACCATTTATACCGACAGTATTGAAGACTATAGACGAATAGTTACTGTGCTTCTTTTAGCGTTCCCATTCGGGTTCACCTACGCCGTTTTAGCACAGGCTGTGACCTATTTTACGCGCTCGAGAGCACTTGCGATAGTTACTCCCGAAGTGCTTTATATGCTTTTTACCTATTCATTTCCATATTTGAACCTCGAAGAATACTATCCGCCTCTTGCAATTTCGCCTTTCATTTACTCAAGCCCAAATTTTGCTGATGTTTTCGTCTTTTTTGCCATAATTATACTACTTTCGTTGGCAGTTACTGTCATTCACAATTTCAAATCCCTTTAGGAAAACTCTATGAACTTCAAATACCTTAAAATCAGCTTAACAGAAGATTTTCCCGCGCTTCGGTTAATCATAACTTCACTTGTAATCGCATTCGCTGTCACGGTTACTGTTTATAAGCATATAGACCTGTCAGACAGCGTTTCAGCTTCATTTTCCGCACCTGAAGCAATAATTTTAACGCTGACCGACATGATAAACCGAGTTTTCATCTTTCTGCCGCTGTATATATTTGTAATTTCCGGCACAAAAAACGTCGGTTTGGGCAACACCGGAACAGTCCTGCAAAGAAGCCGACCGGGACTTGTTGCCCTCGAAATCATAAAGGTATTATTTTACACACTGATTTTTTTCGGAATTTTGTTGATAATAGTTTTGGCGACTTCAAACGCGGCTTTCCCGCAAGCGGAAGATTTTACGCGCACATTTTTCGGTGCGTCAAGCTCATTCGGCATTAGAAGTGATGTTTTGCAGGGAACGCCGCAGACAGCCGTTACAAATTTGTTCACATCTATGTTTCTGACGTACTTTACAATCGGTATTATTAATATGTTTCTCTCCCTCTTGTTAAAGGAAGAGGCGGCATTTGTGCTGACGGTGATAATCGGTATTCTAAGCGAAATTTTTATCACTGCTTACCGAATCCCTTTGTCACTCGCAGCCTGCGCCGTTTTTACCGCTTTATCATTCATACTGATTAGCAGAAAAAATCTTTAGTTTGTCATTTTGAGTAATATATATGAAATTTTTTAAATTCACGGCAGTTGCCGCCGCAATTGCTGTCTCAGCTGTACTTTCAGCGCATTTCACCAGAGCTCACGTTACAGAAGTAAACGAGCGCGAAAAGTCTCTCGCTGAAATTATCATCGGCAACGAAGCTGCCGCCGCGCTTGAACGTGAAGCCGACAAAGTTCAGGACAGTATTCAAACTACCGTAACTGAAATTTCCGAAGAAACAGCGATTACAATTACTGAGGAAATTCCAGCAAACACAGAATTAATAGATATACCGATTATTTCTACCGAAAGTATAGAAAATTCGCTCCCGGAAATTGTTACCGATTACCAAATTGGAGGACTTATTGACACTAAAACCCCTCCTGAAAATTCCATATCCATCCTTTCATTAACACCCGAACAGCAAACTTTTTTGAACGATTACCTGATAGAGCATTACTTTTTAGACGGCTTTATTTTTGCGCAAAACGAAGAAAATCCTGATGTGAAGGCGCGTAAGTATGCGGCGGCGGAGATGGAATCGGCGGCAGTGCAGACCGTCAGCATGATAATGCAGACAATTGATATTTCAAATCCGATGAATATATTAAATGCGGATTTTGCTTCGCTCATAAAGAAAGTCACCGACGTGAGAGCGGGATTTGTCGCAAACTACGGCTCAAAAACGATTGAAGATGAGCAGCTTGCTAAACTTTATGACGGTTCGCTTGCATATTTTGACAAACTTTTATCATCACTCGAAAAAATCAATACTGCTTCAAACGACTATAAAAACTCCTCAAACTCTTTCCTCGCCGCATCTCTCGCGGCAAAATCCATCACGGAAACAATAATACCCGAAGCGATGAACATTTTAGAAGGCTCATTCGACCTTGTCGAAGCTTCTCAGCCGATTTACCTTGAAAACACTGTCGGACACAGCATTTTAACCCGAGACGAAGTTAAGGCAATATTGACAAACCCTGCGTATATTATGTGAATATTATACAGTTTTAAGTTTATTACTCTCTGTATAGTAATGATACAATTGTGACATTTTTTACGATATAATACTAATAGTAGATGGAGTTGACCGAATATTTTCAGGCTTGCGAAAGAATTTTGTGGAAAATACAAGATATATTTCATTATAGGACCTTTAGCTAAGCTTTTTGAAGCTGTTTTAGAACTTTGTGCGCCGCTTATTATGGCTGCTATTATCGACAACGGCGTTCGGCTCGGAGTTTCCTATGTCGTTAAAAACGCAGTACTTATGGTTCTTATTGGAATTGTAGGGCTTGCTTCTGCGCTCGTTTGCCAGTATATGGGTTCAAAAGCATCGCAGGAAATCGGTACAGATTTACGTAATGTCATATTTGCTAAAATAAATACATATAGTAGCGAAACACTGGACAAATTCGGTACATCTACTCTTATTACACGCTTGAATAACGACGTAATCCAAGTTCAAACGGCGGTTGCGATGGCAATTCGCCTTGCCGTAAGAGCGCCTTTTCTCATAATCGGCGCAGCAGTAATGTCACTTTTTATAGACCTTCGCCTAAGCGCAGTTTTCATAATCTTAATACCTTCCATCGCCCTGTCGCTCTATCTTGTAACGATTAAGACCGTACCGCTTTACAGACTGATTCAGGGAAAACTTGACAGAATTACTGCTTCTTTTACTGAACATATCGCCGGAATTCGCGTAATTCGCGCCTTTAACACCGAGGAGCGCGAAGCAGAAGAATTTTCGTCGCGAAACGCCGACTACAGGAATAATATTACAAAAACAAGCCGCATTTCAGCGTTACTTAACCCTGTAACGTTCCTCTTTACAAATCTTGCAGTTGCTTTCATTTTGTACGCCGGAAGCCGTCAAATCGCGGCGGGGACACTAACCACCGGTGAACTTATAGCTTTCATCGGTTACCTCACGCAAATTTCGCTGACGATGGGAGTTTTGGCAAATCTTATCGTAATTTTCACAAAAGCTTCCGCAAGTTCATCCCGTATTATGGAAGTTTTGGATGTAAACACTTCTGTACCAAACGGAATTATTGACTTTACGAGTAAGAATATTACTAGTAGTATACTTGAATTTAAAAATGTAAATTTTAGGTACAGCGGTGCTGAAACCGATACGCTTTCCGCGATTAGCTTTAGTGCTTTCGAGCGTGAAACTATCGCAATAGTAGGCTCAACCGGCTCCGGAAAGTCTACCCTCGTTAACCTGATTCCGCGTTTTTACGAGTTTTCCTCCGGTAACATTACACTTTCAGGAAAATCTATACGCGATTATGGTTTGCGAGAACTGCGCGAAAAGGTTCGTGTTGTTCCTCAAAAATCGGTACTTTTTACCGGAAATGTTTTAGAAAACCTTCGTTTCGGAAGCCGCTTTGCCGATGCGAAAACTGCCGCGAAAGCACTTGAAATCGCCTGTCTGCCTAAAGATAGAATTAATGTAGACACTCCCGTCAGTTCCGGAGGAAAGAATTTTTCCGGTGGCGAACGCCAGCGGCTTGCTATAGCGAGAGCGATTATTCACGGTGAAACTGCTCCCGAAATAGTCATTTTCGACGACAGTTTTTCTGCTCTCGACCGCAGTACTGAAAAGACTTTGCGCTCAAATTTACGAGAGTATCTGCCGAATTCAATGTTTATAATTATTACAGAACGTATAACTTCTATACAGGATGCAGACAAAATTCTTCTTCTTGAGGACGGTAAAATTGTAGGAATCGGCACTCATGATGAACTTTTAGCAGAAAACGAATTTTACAGGAGCATTTATGAATCGCAAAAATAGTCATAACCGCATAGCAAATATGTCAATTATCGGTAGGATTTGGCTCGAAATCCGAAAGAGTAAACATCTATTTTTCGTAGCAATAGTTACCGCTCTTTTCAATGTCGCTGTGACGATTGCGATACCGGTCATGATTGGTTCTGCTATTGATGATGTTACAGATAGTATAACAAATACTGCTTCCGGCAACACCGTTAACTATATTATAATGATTGTAATTTTTGTGGTTTTGGCAGCGGTTGCATCCTATATTTTGCAGATTATTGCCTACAAAATAGCGTACACGGTTTCCTTTAACCTTCGGAACGAACTTGAACAGAAGCTTCACCGCCTTCCGCTGTCTTATATCGACAGAACTGCGCGCGGAGAACTCATAAACGCTGTTTCAGTGGATTCTGAGATACTTTCAGACAGGCTTGTTCAGGCGATTGTGCAGTTTCTTGCAGGTATACTAACTGTAATAGGTACAATAATTATTATGATATGTATAAATATCCGACTCGCTTTAGTAGTCATTCTAATCACGCCTTTGTCACTTTTAACTGCTAAACTTATTACAGGTCGTTCAAAACGCGAATTTGCCGCCCAATCCGCTCTCAGAGGTGCTTTGTCGGCTCATTCCGTTGAATGGATCGGCAATCGAAAAATTGTTTCTGCCTTCAATATGGAGGATATATCCATAGAAAAATTCGGAGCAGTTAACGCAAAACTGCGGAAGATCAGTTTCACGGCGGAACTTTTCGCGGCTCTCGTCAATCCTACAACACGTTTCGTTAATGGACTGGTCTATACATTTACAGGATTTTTCGGCTTCATGATGATTTTGGGAGTAATTCCGGGGGGTGCGCCTTCTGTAGAGAGTTTGGGAACAGAAGCAGCGGGGATAGCAAGCACAGCTGTAAGTTTCGGCAGTACCGTAACTGTCGGCGTTTTAGCGGCATTCTTAACCTACGCAAACCAATACACCAAACCGTTCAACGAAATCTCTGCAACCTATGCTGAATTGCAAAGCGCACTTGCATCTGCAAAGCGGATTTTCACCATTCTTGACGAGGTTGAAGAAGACAATACAGAGAGTAATATTCTTCCTATCAGAGAGCATAACCTCAAAGTTGAAAACGTAAATTTTGCATATAATGACAAAAAATATGTGCTAAAAAACATAGACTTTAAAGTTACTTCCGGACAGAATATCGCAGTCGTCGGTCCTACCGGATGCGGGAAAACTACTTTAATAAATCTTCTTGAACGCTTCTACGAACCGCGCTCGGGCGAGATTTACGCTGACGATTTGAAGTTTTCGGGAATTACTAAACGTTCACTCCGCGAAAATTTGAGCATGGTTTTACAGGACAGCTTCATCTTCACCGATACTGTTCTTGAAAATATTCGCTACGGAAGCAGTAAGGCTCCCGATGAACTTATATTAAGCGCCGCGAAGATGGTCGGTGCGGATAGTTTTATCCGCCGGCTTCCCGATGGCTACAACACGCTTATTTCCGACAGCGACGAACTTTCTGCGGGACAAAAACAGCTTATCTGCCTTGCGCGGGTAATGGTTTTTAATATGCTCAAACCCTCTGCTATACTCATTTTAGACGAAGCAACTTCAAACATAGACACCGTTACCGAGAAAAAAATCAGCAAAGCTGTCAAGCTTATGACGAAAAATCGCACCTCAATTATAATCGCTCACAGACTTTCAACCATAAAAGATGCTGACGTGATTATAGTAATCGACGGCGGTAAAATCGTACAGACCGGCACACATGACGAGCTTATTAATACAGACGGTATATATTCACAGATGTATTGTAGTTAGGAATTTTTCTTATGACCATTCATTCCCCGAGAAACAGGACTTTGTCGCTTACCGATGCTGAAGAGAAATACTATTTCGGACTATGCAAGACTGCTTCTGATGAAGTTATAACCGATAGTATAATTTGCGGCGACTCATTCGAGATAATCGGTAAAATTCCCGAACATTCAATCAGTCTTATAATTTCCGACCCTCCCTATAATTTGTCAAAAGTATACGCAGGAAAGAATTTCCGCAAGATGAACGACAGCGACTACAAAGATTTTACGGAAGAGCTTATAAAAGCTTCAAAACGTATCCTGAAAAAGAACGGTTCGATATATATATGCTGCGACTGGCGTGATTCTTCTATATTTTCAGAGGTTCTCTCAAGGCATTTTTACATAAAAAATCGCATTACTTGGCAGCGCGATAAGGGGCGCGGCAACGCTTCTAACTGGAAAAATTGTATGGAAGATATTTGGTATGCGGTAGCCGATCCGAAAAATTACACCTTTAACCTTGATGCGGTGAAACAACGGCGAAGCGTTCTTGCCCCATACAAGACGGACGGTCAGCCTAAAGACTGGGTGGAGACGGCGGACGGGCGTTTCCGCGACACCTGCCCCTCAAATTTTTGGGACGATATTTCGATCCCGTATTGGTCGATGCCCGAAAATACTGAGCATCCTACACAAAAGCCCGAAAAGCTTGCGGCGAAACTCATCTTGGCAAGTTCAAATCCCGAAGACTTAGTACTTGATCCGTTTTTGGGTTCCGGCACGACTGCTGTTGCCGCAAAAAAGCTTAAAAGGCACTTTATCGGCATAGAATCAGAGCCGCGATACTGCGCTTTGGCGGCAAAACGCTTGGAAGCGGCGGAATCCGACAAGACTATTCAAGGCTATTCCGACGGAGTTTTTTGGGAGCGAAACACCTCATTTTTACAGCAAAAATATAAAAAATCTTCCGACAAATAATATTAACATTTTTTCTATAAAAATTTCATGTTGTTTTCAAATCATTTTATTTTTATATAATTTTATTTTACAGTTTGATAATAAACTAAATGTGCTTATTTCGTGTTTTTATGATAAAATTATATAAAGAGAAATTCTCGTATTTGGAAAAGGTTTATTTATGAAAAGTCAGGGTTATCTTTTTGCCAGCCCCGCCGAGATTCCGAATATTATTCACAACGCTTCTGTCGCTCAAACAGGCGAACTTTTGTGTTTGCTTCACGTTACAAAGCAAAATGAAGCAGATGTGCTTAGGATTATTACGATACTTGACAGAGAACTTCCGAACTGTAAAATCGCAGGGACGACTGCTCCTTTTGTTATATATTACGGTAAACTTTACAACGACAAGTCAATAATTGAGTTTATCGAAACACAAAATACTATGATTCAAACTGAAGTTTTCGACCAGAGTGTAAATACTCCGCTTACGCTCGCCGAGAAAATTTCAGAGTTTGCAGTGCGCCCGGACACTAAAATTATGCTTAACTTCTTCTCCGGCGCATTCGCTTTTATTCCGGAGTATCTTGAGGCGCTCGCTCCGCGTATCGGCGACGTAAAGATTGCCGGAGGGCTTGTCGGGGATACTGATTTCGGTCCGGGATTTATTTTTACCCGCACCGGAATTTACCATGACAGCACCCTTACAGTAAGCTTCCATAACTCCGATATATATGCCTATAACAATATGTTTATCGGCATGGACATTATTCATGAAGCATATGAGATGACCGAGACGGAGGACCAGTATATAACCGCGATTGACGGCTTTCCCGCTGTGGAGTGGCTTCGCTCAATCCTCGGTGTAGACGTGCTTCACGCGCCTGACCTTTCCCCGGACGGTATAGCGCGAAACGTCCTGATGAAATTCCCCTTTGAATTTGACGATGAGCGGGGAGTTGCCCGCATCATAAACTTCGACCCCGACACAGAGCGGATATATGTTTATAACAAACGTCCGGCTAAAAATCAAAAATTCCGTCTTGCTTACATTAATTCCGAGAGTATCGCCGCCGCCGCACAGCGTATCTGCGCCGACCTTTCGCATACGCCGATAGAAATGCTCCTCTGCTACAGCTGTCTCACCAGAGCGGGGCTTGAAGGGTGTTGCGCCGAGTGGGAACTTGCGCCGCTTACGAAAGCCGGTATTTGCGGCTGTCTCCTCATGGGCGAAATCGGAAATGTACCCGAACTTGCCGGAAATCGCTCGCTTAACGAAACCTGTACGATAATTACTGCCGCGGAGAACCGCCGCTACGTCTCGATTAACGCGAACCTTCTTTCAAACCGCCGTATCGCCGAAGATTCGCACCGCGAAATCTGGAATCATGTTCTTCGTTTCCAGAACCGCTCAATTGCAGAAAAGAATGACATATTAAAGAACGCTATCATCGACATGAAGATTGACCCGGACTATTACGATTCTTTTAAGGATTTTTCTACTAAACGCCCGAGCCTTAAACGTTTTATCAAAGATAACGAAACCTATCGTTTTGATAAGGTATGCCTTATTGTAGTTGAACGCGGGCATATTGCGCAAACCCATTTCGGTCCTGATGTTTACGGGAAAATTATCGCAAAAAATATCGGCAGTTTTGAGCATTATCTGTCACTTAGTTTCCCCGAAGCATTTTTACCGATTTACGTTTATGACGAGAATTCGTTCCTCATCGCGGGTGCGGCGGACATTGACCCTACACGGTTTTTGTGCGTAATGCAGGAACTTTTCATAAAATACGGCACTGTTAATGTGCTTAGTTTGAGTTACACCTGTATTCACCGCTTTATCGCAGTAAAGGAACAGCAGCCCGGTAACCTAATTGAAGAACTTAGGGCGATACAGTCCCGAAACGCCGAAACTCCCGACCGCTTCATTGTTTACGAAGCAGAAACGGAGCAATCGGAGAGTGTGTCTGACGCATTCAAAAAGACCAAACTCATAACCGAAGCTATAGAAAATGACGGAATAGTCCCCTACTTCCAGCCGATATATGACAACAAAACCGGACGTATTGAAAAATTTGAAGCGCTGATACGTCTCCGCGGTTCTGACGGCAGAATATACTTCCCCGGACAATTTTTAGAGAGCGCGAAGGAATATCGTCTCTATCTCCAGCTTTCCGAAATTATGATCGGCAAGGTTTTCGATATGTTTGAAAACCGCACCGAAACAGTCTCGATTAACCTCTCCGCCTACGACATAAATTCTGCCCACATCCGCAACATGATTTACAACCGTCTTGAAAAAATCAAGAACGCCGACCGTTTTATCTTTGAAGTTTTAGAGTCGGAGGAATTCCGCGATTTCGAGGTACTTACCCACTTTATCGAGCGCGTACGCAGATATGGTGTACAGATTGCGATAGATGATTTCGGCGCGGGCTTCTCAAACCTCTTGGAGATAGCAAAAATATCACCGAACTTCATTAAAATCGACGGACAGATTGTCCGCGAAGTTGTCGAGTCGGAGATACACCGTAAAATTATGGATGCAATTTTGCATCTTGCACAGAGTTTCGGAATAGAACTCATCGCCGAATACATCGAAAATGCCGCGCTTCAAGCCTACGCCAAAGATAAAGGCGTTCGCTACTCCCAAGGCTACTTCTTCTCGCCGCCTATCCCCTACGCCTCACTCGAAGATTTCAAGTTAAGGGAAGATTCAACAGTATAAATTAAAAAGCCGCTCCAAGCGGCTTTTTAAGTACTGTAGTGTATAAAAAACGTCAGAATCCGATAGCCGGAATAATAGTCCGAAGAGGAATAAATCGCGTTAACGCCTGTTTCGGACAGTATAGAAGCATTGATTTCATCAAATCCTCCCGCATCCGATATATTATCTGTGGTTTTGAGGAAAACATCGGTCGAGGCACACTTTATCAGCGCGTATGTCTTCCCCTCCTTAATTGCATCCGAAATACCGTGGGATATTACACTGTTCGCCTGTGAAAGGTCTTCAATCAGATACCCCTCTTTATAGAAATAATTATCGGCAGTAGCATCGGCTGTCGGCGGGTCATACAGCACATGGTCGATTACACGATCGTTCTCCATAACCTCATCGGGGACTAAAAAAAACTGATATGATACGAAGTCAGGGTGCTCAAAAACGATATTTTCGTACGGCACGTCGTAGGTTACGTCAAGATGATACCATCTTCCGTTAACTTTTACCATATTCCACATATGCGGCAGATTAACCATGCCGGAAACCAGACAGTTCTCTATTCCGGCGAGGTTACAAAGGTATGAAAAGGTCTTCGCGTAACCCTCACAGAGGGCTTTTCCCTTAATTAATGTGCCGTAAATTGTGGCGGAGTAGATATCATTACTGCCGGAATCGTCGGTTGCACAGTTTGTTATAAGGTAATCGTGAAAATATTTAAGCTTGTCATAATCTGTCATGTCGGGAGTAATCGCTGACATAATTTCTTCTGCTTTAGCTTCAATCTCCAAATTCATGCGGGTCATTGTCTCTCCCGCATTTTCGTTGTCGGAATAGTACTTAAAATTTATAGCATATGCGCCGGTCGCGGCATCATAGTCACCTATACTGCGGTCGCGCAAAGGAAAGAACGACAACTCTTCAAACCTGATTATATCTAAAACTTTCGTATAGTTCATCGTGTCGGTGGGGAGGAGGACTGACTTACGAAAATGCCCGAGGTCATCCCTCGTCTGCTCATATATTGCATAAAGTTCAGGCGATAGTTTTGCACTCCCGTACACTGTTACCATACCTTCGGGAATATAAAAATCCGCATAGGAGGATTTCGCAACCGACTCCTCAACCGTAACGCCGTCCGATATTACATGAAAAGTGGTTACATCCGCCGGTTCAACCTTCCTGTCACAACCCGCCAAAATAATCAGAGCAGAAAGGATAACTGCCGATAAAATCTGTTTTATGTTATCCCCTCCGTTTCTTTTTTATGCTTTATACTATTAGTTATAGACTAAAACTATTTTTATTACGTGTGAACTATCATTTGACATATAAGAAGTTGCGCCGATATTCAAAACACTTCCGTTTGCTTCATTTATTTCCATAATTGCACTCACGATATTATCGGGCGAATCGACGCCCAAGAGCGCGGCTTCGGTGTTCACAAAAACGTTTTCTGTTGCGCAGAGAATCTGCACGCAGTCTTCCTCATTGTCAATCGCCGTCTGTATATTTTTTTTCAGGATAGACACCGCATCACCCTTCGTCGAAGCGAAAAGTCCGTTCTTCACGTAGTAGTTATCTTCCATCGAAACGGCTTTCGGATAAGCACGGATAGTCTCGGCGGCAGTGTAGGATGAATACAGGCGGCTGTCGGTAGTCAGAAAGTAGTCGTAGTTAATATAATCTTTATCGGGGTCTCCGAAGGTTACATCAAGCTGATACCAATCTTCGCCAAGCTTAACCATGTTCCACATATGCGCAACATCCGCGCCGTTTTTACCGCTGACCGTTATCGCAGGAATTCCCGCTTCATTACAGAGAAGCTTCATAGCATACGCATATCCCATACAGCTTGCGCGCCCGTCATAAAGTGCCCCATAAACGTTGCTCGAGTCATCGCCGGAAGTGTCATAGGTTATTTTCTCCACAAGGTAATCGAAGAAATATTTAACCTTATCAAAGTCTGTCATACGCGGCGTAATTCCGGTGAGAACCTGCCTTACGGCGGTGTCGGTACGCTCATTTCGGGACGTTATCGTGACTTTCGGATACATATATGTGAAGGTTACGGAGTAAAGCCTGTCGGTGGTTCTGCTGTATGAGGTGCTTGCCGAGGGGACGAGATAGTAGTCGTGCGGCTCTTTATTAAGAAACAGCGCGAAAACTGTATCAAAGTCCGCAGAGGTTACATTAAGTTCCTCTGGGATTTCAAGTTCGTTGTCTATGTTACGGAAAGTATCTTCCATCAGTTCGTATAGTCTTTTTTGCGGCGAAGTTAATGCGCCATACTCATACGGGCGGTATATTACGCGCTCGGGATAACGTTCTGTAAAATTGTCGGCGGTATTTTCTGTAGTACTGCTTGTAGTATCGGTGGTACTGCTACTGCCGGCAGTAGTCTCATTAGAAGAAGTTGTAGTACTTGTTCCGCTCGCTTTAGCAGTCGTATCATACCCCATATACTCTTCAAGAGGTACTTTGGACACGGAAGCTAAGGGGTCGGCGGTAGTTATCGGCGCGGTTGTAGTAACTGTAGTCGGTACTGTTGTAACCGGCGGAACTACTACCGATATAGGCGGAGGGTCAAGGTTAATCTCCGGAAAGGTAACCGCTGTCTTTGATGTAACCGGCGCGGGAAGGACTACACTGCCCGAAGAGCCTGATATATCTTTCTCGCTGTCCGCTGTGCATGAGGATAATATTACCAAAGAAAGAGCCGCAAGCGAAAAACGCATTATTCTTTTTTTCAGTGCGTTTTTCATCTTCACTCCTCCTCGAAAGTTTTATAAAACAAATTTTACTTATATACCAAAGAAATATGTATTATATAAAGATTATCGTCTTTTGAATGGTAAGCGGTTTTTATTCCGGCGGATTGCTCCGAATTAACGCGGTCGATTATTCCGGTAAGACCGCCGCTGTCGTAAAGATAACTGAGTGTCTCGTCATAAGCAGTCTTAACATCAAACCGAATTTCAATCTCGGTTGATTTCGTCAAAATCGCTTTCGTTACCTTGTCGTATATAGTTACCTCTGCCGCCGCCGCATCTGAAAAAAGCAGATTCTCTTTCGTAAAATAGTTATTAGCGTTTGAGATTGCCGCGGGAGAGTATACATATTCCTTATCTTCAAAATGAGTGATTCCGTCAATATCCCTGTCCGGGACACACATATAAAAATAACGGATATAGCCCGGATTGTCGAAAGATATTACCGGGTCATCCCATGTGCAGTCTACGTTGTACCAGTTCCCGTCAGAGAAGATTTTGTTCCATGCGTGGCTGTCTCCCTTTTCGGAAGTGCCTGTGACGGTTATGCACTCGAAACCTAATTTTTTCGCCATCAAGCCGAAAGCAAATGCATAGCCTTCACACTGGGCTTTGCC
The DNA here is from genome assembly GCA_031262625.1 of Ruminococcus sp. GTDB lineage: Bacteria > Bacillota > Clostridia > Oscillospirales > Ruminococcaceae > JAISGY01. Next base: position 13,809 of record JAISHJ010000104.1, read on the forward strand.
GTCGATAAGTGCGCCGTAGGCAGAATTAGTATTCTTGCCCGATTCTGTGAAATTACAGTTTTTTATAATATAGTCGTGAATATACTTTATTTTCCCGTAATTGTCGTTTTCGGGAGCATTCTTTACCGCCGCACGAAGATTTTCGTCAAGCTTCGCCTGCATAGCTTTTGTATCGCCGGAATTATAGCGAAAATTTATCTTAAGACTGTTGTTTTTTTGACTTGCAGAAGCTATTTCAGACAGCCAGAATATTCCGTTTTCTTGAGTATAGACGAGGTTAAAAAGCTTAATTATCTGAAAATCGGAAAGTGTGTCGTCAAAGACTATATAGTCCTCAAAATCGGCGGCGGCTTTCTTTATTTTATCATAGCCGCGCTTTTCAACATCCGACAGGTTGTTATAAAAATAGTTATTGGATTCGCCGGCAGTTACACTCTGCCCGATTACCCGAAATTCAGGTTCGGGAGCAATCGCCGGAGAACATCCGGAAAAAAGACAAAAGGCTAAAATGCAAGCAAGCGCCTTAAAAAAATTCTCTTTCATGAAAAATTACAGAACCAAAATGAAATTTTACGAAAGCAAGTCAAAAGAAGTTTTTGCGAAAGCAAAGCGAAAAGAGTAAAGAAAATCAAAAGAAGTTTTTGCGAAAGCAAAACGAGAAAGAGCAAAGCAAGTCATAAAAAAGAGTGACGAAAAAGTCTCTGGGAAGGGGGTTTGGGGGAAACCCTCTCCTCAGAGAGGGTTTCCCCCAACGTTCCTCTAAAGCATAGCTATTTGTAAATTACGTCGAGTTCGATTACGAGCATGGGTTCGGAGCATTTGTCGGAGATACCTTTGACGTTGGAGTGGGCAGAGGTGAGGGTAGACTGCATAGATTTTAGTTCGGCGCGAACTGCGTCGTAGACGGACTTGTCGGAGACCATAATTTCGGTGGTGCGGAGACCGTTTGAGGCGGCGTATTCGAGTTGTCGGTTAAGTTCTGCTATGGCTGAGACGCTGTCGGTATAGAGTTCACCTTTTTGGTGGAACCAGTTCATTGCGGTGGAGGTGCAGGCGGGAGCGTCAAAGAATTTGAAGCTTGTGCCGTCGTTGTAGAATTTGAGGTTTTGGGAGAAGTGTGTGATGTCTAAGATCCAAGAGTCGGGGACGAGCATATACATATGGCGGACATTTTTGTAGTTTGGGGTATCGAGGATGGGGTCATCCCATGTTATGTCGTAGTTGTACCAGTCGCCGCCGACGTCAACGATATTCCACGCGTGGGTCTGACCGGCTTCGGTAACGCCTGTAATAACCATAGAATTTATGCCGACACGATCGCAGATGTACTGTACAGCGTGAGCGTAACCTACGCATTGAATGTCGCCCTGTTTAGAAGTTCCGCCGGCGAAAGCGTTATAGATTGTAGAATTATAGTTTGCTTGTGCATCTGTTTCTTCGCCGAGGATGAAGGTTGAATTGAGGGAGAGGTAGGTATTTAAATAATCGAGTTTTTCAAAGTCGGATTTACCCTTAATATCGGCGAGGATATTCTTAACTGTCGCATCAATTTCGGCTTGCATTGACTTTATAGATTCTTTGTCGAGGTTGCGGTAGTATATTCTGCCGACTTGTGAGAGTTTCGGAGACATCCAGAAAAACTGCGGCTCTTGGTTATATACCATGCAGTAAACCTTATCCCAAGTTGCCTTGTCAACGCCGACGAATTCAGGGTCTACCCTAAGTCCGAGGGTTGCGGCGTTCTCGACGATATTTGCATAGAGCGCTTTTTCGTCGTCGGTTAGAGTATTGTAGGCATAGCGGTCTTTGTATGTGCGAATTTCGCCGTTTTCGCTGTTGCCGCTGACGTCAACAACGGTTGTCGCGGGCGGGGTTGTACCTGTCATTTCGGCGATAACGGAAGCAAGTTCTTCGGTTGACTTTGTTTCTTCGGTCGAATAGGTACTGCCGTCGGCATCGGTCATGGGAGCGGTAGTTCCGCCGTCATTAGCAGTCGCTTCGGACTGGGTAATAACATTCGGAACGAGTTCTGTCATGGTAGGTACAGACTCACCTTTATCACAGGCGGTAAGAAGCATTGCGGCAGCCATTGCTCCTGCAAGAAGCGCCGTAAGTTTTTTCATTTTCATCAGTTTAATTTTCTCCTTCATAGAACAGGGTTTTGTCAACGCTTAAATGCATAATAATTTACTTGAATTTATACTGTAGAATTTGTGTTCCGGCGCGGTCGGACTTTTGGAGCGAGAGAGTTACACCGGGCTTGATTGTGCGGGCGTAATCCTGTGCGGCTTTCCAGTATGAGTTTGATATTAAAGTATTGTAGCTTGCGGCATCGGTTATACGAACTTCTGCAGTCTGTTCACCGGCTTCAAGAGCACGCTTTATATCAGCGCAGATACCGGCGTAACCTGCTTCAACGCCTGTATATTCGCGGTTCATAAGCCTGAAGTAGTTAAGATCGTCGGAAGTACAAGCGGGAGCATCGAAGAAGTTAATTACAGAGCCGCTGTTGAGGGTTTTTGTATTAGGCATAAGGTGAGATTCGGTAATCCAAGCATCGGGAACGAGGAAGAACGGATGGCATATGTAACTGCCGCCCATGTCTGCGGGGTCACCCCATGTCGCATCCATGTTGTACCATTTTCCGGCGATTTCAATCTTGTTCCATGCGTGGGTAGAGTCGTGAGCGTTCATGCCGGGGATAGTCAGACACTCAATTCCTGCTATGTCACAAAGGTATTGCATAGTTTTAGCGTAACCGTTGCACTGAATACCTTCCGTTCCCGGACGGAGACCGTTTTCGATACCGCAGGTTGCTGCCGTACCGGAAAGGAGGAAGTCGTTGTTGAGGACAATATAATTGTAGAAAACAAGAAGCTTATTGAAGACGTTGTTATATTGGGAAGCTTGGCGCATAATCCCGGCTGTCGTGTTGTCGATTTCCTGCTGCATTATAGCGGCTTCGTCTTGAGTTGCTATGTAGTTTAAGCCTATACCGTAAGGCGTAACGTCAGCGCCTGTGTCTATCCAGAAAAGCTGAGGTTCCATATTAAATACGAGGAAGAAAACCTTCTGTTTGGTTGCATAATCAAGGTTTGAAGCTTCGATAGTACGAGTGTCGAAATTTTCCGCCGCAGTCACAAGCTTCGCATATAAATCCTGTTCGGCAGAAGAAAGCTGATTCCAGTAGTAACGCTCCGTATACGGCACGTTTGAAGTTATAGAAACATTCGCGGAAGGCGCGTTAGTAACCGCCGTTGTTGCCGCAGCGGTAGTAACAGCAGGTGCTCCGCCGCCTGTTTCGGTGAGGTAGTCGGAGTGGATAAATGTTCCGTCTTCAAGCTTATAATAGCCTGTATTTGTAACGGCTACAACCTTAACTTCCGTTCCGGCGGCATATTCGCCGACAATTTCCGCACCGATAATAGCCTCTCTACGGCTGTAGCAAGCTTGGGTTGTATACATTGTCTTATTAACAATTGTTTCCGTCCATTTTCCGGATGTTGACGTTACAGCTGTAGTCTCTGTTTCGCCTGATGATGAAACTCCGGTCGTGGTTTCGGAAGCGGTAGTTTCAGATTCGGAAGCAGTCGTCGTAGTTTCTGTCGGAGTTGTCGTAGTAGTAGTAGTCGCTTCCGTCGTTGTCGTCGTAAGAATTTCGGGAACGGTGGTTGTGGTAGTCATCTGCGTAAGCGAGATGCTTGTTGTGGTCTCCGACACGGTTGGAACACTGTTTGAGTCGATATTTTCACAGGCAGACATTCCGATTGTAACCGAAAGTGCGATTGCGGTAAATATACTTACCTTTTTGCCGAAACGTATCATTTTTTTTACAAATCCTCTCCATATTTTACAAAAAGCAATTATTCTATCATAATAATACGTATTTCTGTTCGTATTATATATACAAATTAATTCAGTCGGATTTTTCATCCGCGTCATTACTGTTAGAGGTAATTTCAGACAATTCGCCTGTTTCAGGGCATTTTTCGGCTCTAATATTTGTAATCCTCATATCGTTTACCTCTACTGACGAGAATTTCCATCCGTCATAGAC
>JAISHJ010000074.1 GCA_031262625.1 Ruminococcus sp.
GAAGAACAGCACAAACCGAAATTCTGCCCTGAATGCGGAGCAAAGGTTGAGCGCACAGGCGCGAAATTCTGTATGGAGTGCGGATTTAAGTTAGTATAGAGTCTACCCTATAAACCTAAAAATCCTCGCGGTCAAAGCCGTGAGGATTTTTAGGATAGAAGGAGGAAATGAATTTATATAATTAATAGGTTTTCAATAAAGTTAACGGGTGAAGAAATCCTTTGCGGAAAGTACTTTCCAGTCAGACATACGCACCCAAACAATTCGGCTGCCGCCTAAGACTGCGATTTTGTCGCCGTCGGCGTTTGTGTCCTTCACTCTTATTGCGCGCTCGAAGATGTTAGCGTCGTCTATGTCGGAGTAGTTAAGTATCGTCTCAAGGTTAATCGTTTCGTCTGATATTTTGAAGATGTAGTAGCTGTTGTTTGTACCGAACTCGTCGAATGAATGAACAGGAATACCTACATAACCGTCATCGTCAATATATACCGCGCGCATATCGGCTTCTGCGGAACTGTAAACGTTACCTTCATCGGAAGCGAAACTATAAGAGTTAAGGAGGATACCGTTTGTGCTGTAGAGAGAGAGGAGATAGCCGCCCTCATCAGACCGTCCGAAACTTATCAGCTTGTCACCGAAAGCGTAGATACTGCCCTTAACGAATTTAAGTTCGGGAACGGAAGCAATCGGAGTAACGTCGGTATTAACTACAAATGCCGCTTCGGTGCCTGTGTAGAAGAAGACGAAACTGTCGGCGAATTTCACGTCGGTAACTGCTTCACCCGGGAGAATCGCACCGAGAGTAGAAGTTACGTTCATGTTTCTGTCAAGCAGATATACATTCTGTGCAACATTACCGTCCGCATCATACCCGGCGGTTATTACCTTTAGGGTATTGTCTGTTTCGTTTAGAAAATTTCTTCCGGGGATAAGCCCGTCAATTGAACAGCTTCCGGAGTATTCAAACTCGCTGTCAACGAGGTTAAATTTAGAGATAACGGTGTAGTTACCTTGCCCCTTGCCGTATACATAAAGGCTGTCGTCGGTGCAGTATGCATCTCCGCCGGAACCCAAAACCGCCTTAACGGTTATCTTATCGGGGGAGTAGCAATCTATCGCGGAAATAACAGTATAATCGGTGGAGGAGGCGTTGGCGGGTACATAAATGCTGTCGGCATCTATAAAATATGATGAACTGTTTACTGTATAATATGGTACAAATCCCGCAAGGTCAGCCTCGCCTTCAAGCGGTGTGAGCCGATAATCGGAATAGCTTGAAACGAGAACCAGTCTTCCGTCCGCAACCTTCCCGGAGGTAAAACGTCCGCATTGGGAATAGTCAGAAAGCTTAACCGGGTTTGAAGGCTCTCCTACATCATATATTTCTATAAATACGTTCTCGGAGACGGAAAGTTCGTTTGATATAAGGAAAAGGTTTCCGCCGGTAACGTACATTTCAACCGGGGGATGAGCCGACGAAGGGATGGTTGCTACAATCTCCGACTGCTCGGGATTAATAATATAAAGCGCGCCGTCACGGAGAGTATAGATGAAGCCGTTGTCGGTTTTTACTATATCTGTATCGCTTAATGAAAAATCGAAAGGAGTTTTTGTCTTCGGTTTTCCGGTATCGTCAAGCTGTAAAGAAGTGTAAACATCGTAAAGTTCGGTATAGCTTGCAGGAATCTGCGGTGCAGGAATATCTGCGTACTTAACTATATCGACAAGTCCGGGTTTTTCGGTTTCGGTGTTACGGTAAACAAAAACACCGGTTAAAAGTACAAAACAAGCTGCAATTGAAGCGGTAATTTTGAATGCGGCATCCTTGCGTTTGTTTGTGATATTGTGTGTAACGGTGATATTGCCGCTTGAAGCAGAAACGAGTGCTTTACGGCTGACTGCAACGGTTTGTTTGCGCGGCACACGTCTGGCTGTAAGCATTAATTCCATATTCTCGGGTGACAGTGAATCGGGTACTTCAATATCATCAACCGCAAGAAAAATCTTTTCATCAAACGTCATTACTTTCGCCTCCTTTCGTAAGAATAGCAGAGTACTTAAGATAAATTTTAATAAATTATGTGTGGAATTCAATTAAGGAACTGTACTCGGCAACCATTCAGAGAATTACACATGGCAACCAATCAGAGAACCGCACCGGGCATCCAATCAGAGATCGCACCGGGCAACCAATAGGGTAAATCGCATAGGGGGTAACAAATGAGCAGGAATTATATCCGGCACTTTGTATTCCGCGGAGCATTCAAGGCGGGAATCACTCAAACGCGGTTAGAAGTAAAGCTGTTAAGCAAGATATTTTTTAAGTTTATCTCTTGCGCGAGCCGCTTTACTGCGCACGGTATTTGCAGATATACCGAGCGACTTTGCAATCTCGTCGGAACGGTATCCGAAGACTGCGGAGAGGGAGAGGATTTGACGTTCTTCCTCTGAAAGTTTTGAAAACGCTGTCTTTACTTCGAGGGATGAGAAGCCGAAGTCTTTTGCGGAACTATTTTGACGATCAAAGTAATCTTTGTCATTATATCCGTCGTCCGGCATAATGTTCTCGCGTGATTTTACATAACCTCTCTGAGTTTTTTTTATTTTAGCAAAGAGGATTGATAAAAACCATGAGCGGAACGCGTTTTCGTCTTTGAGAGATTTAAGGGAAGAAAAGGCGTCGAGTACCGCGTCACTAACCGCGTCTGCCGCATCTTCTTCGTTGTTCAGGTTAAGGTAGGCGATTCGATATAAGTCTTTGTATATATCTTTATAGAGGCTTGCGAAAGCGGAGGTGTCACCTCTTCGGGCTTTCTTTACCAAATCGCTGAAATTTTGATTTGCCAGACGGGATTCACCTCGAATGTGATTCCGTCACGCTTGTGCTTACCGATAAAATCAACCTGAATTTTCGTCTCTGTTATATTAGTGTATTTATCGGAGTGTTTTGTTGCGTGATGAAATAAATTTTGTGGAACTTATACTAAACAATCGTTATCATTTGTGCAATTTACACAATATATGAACTGTAACCCATTTCCACCGCCGTATCGACAGCTTCTGAAACTTCTTCCGGGGTAGATCCGGTAATATATGGTATTATAGTCATACCGCTTGTTTTTCCGCGGCAGAGCCCGAGAATGAATCTTACACGTTCAGGTGCGGTCATTTCCGCTAAAATAGTCTCGTTTCCGTTAATAACGATAGTTGTCGGGAAGGCGGAAGCATCGTATTTTATTACTGTCAGAGTGTCTTCTAATAGATTCGGATGAAGAATTTCCGCAGTATCGGCTGCCGCAGTTTCGGCAGGAATCATAAGCATCGGCGTTGCACCGTTGTCGGTTACTGCCGCAGAAACGCTTTCCCAAATTGCTATTAAGGCTTTGTATCTATCGGGAGAAGAAACGATACTGCCGATATAACCGAGATCGGAGTTTCTAAACGGCGGGAAAACTAAACCATCGAAGATTACGTTTTTAAATCCGGCAGAGGAAACTTCCGAAGAAATTGTTTTCAAATATTCTTTCGCATCGTTATCAAAGGGAGAAATCCAAGATTTACCGCCGTTTGCGGGATTGTTGTCGTACCAGCGGGAGTTGTCGGAAGCGAATTTATATACTCCTCTGTAGCCGGTGAATGAAGTGTTGTCCTCAAGAAGATTAATCGTACAAATCGGTGTAAGCCCGGCTTCGGTAATTGTATCGGCAATTTCTTTCGCCGTCATTGTTCCTGTAACTATATTTGCGCTTATCGCCATCTCTGCCTGTGTTAAGTAGGTTACTTCTCCGCCTTTTAGTTTCAGAGGTACTACAACAGCAGTAAATCCGCTGTTTTGGGCATCGGCTGCAAATCCGGCGAGTGTTTCTTTTGAGGAAAGTGCCGATACGGGAATGGCATATCCTGTCAGTGCTTTATTCTCAACAGGTTCAAGTACCGTTCCGCCTGTTTGAGTGTCGGTATTATCCTGCAGCTTCGTGACAGATGGTGCGGTAAAGCTGTCGGAGACAACGGGCGGCGTCCATCCCTGCGGCGTAATTTCAGTGCTTTGGTTTAAAAAGCGAAAGAGCGGTCCGGCAAGAATATACCCTAAATACACAAGCACCGCAAGGAGTAAAATTATTAATATCGCGTGAAAAGCTTTCGCGGTATTCTGTTTTCTTTTTCCGTTTTTTGTTCTGTAAACCTTTCTGCCCGCCACTTGTTATCCTTCTTTCGCTGATATATAAATATAGTACCCCGAAAATGCCGAAAAACGATAATTTTTCTGTACTCTAAATTGCGTAGAATGCCATTCCCATAAATCCTAAGAATATAAGGCTTGCGGGGTAACCCCTGAAACTTGCGGGCATATGTTCGGCGTGGAAAAGCTTTGATACCGCCGCATGAATAACCACTGCAAGTGAGAAGCCGATTCCCGAAAGTATACCGTAGAGCAGATAGGTGAGGAGTGAAACTTCGATTCCGTTCGTTATATTTCCGGTATTCGCCGCCGTTAGCATACAACCGAATACTGCGGAGTTAAAGGCGGCGGTGTGGATATACTTTTTAATATTGTCGAATCTTGCGCTCATAATTCCGGAAAGAATTACGAGGGTGAGTATATAAATTCCGCCCAAAACCGCCGCATATACGGGTATTCGCAGATAGTCAGCAATCCCGGTAACGGCAAGTATCTTATCTGTATAGTAGGTAAGCATCGTCGATACGGTCATTATCCAAGTTATCGAGAGACAGAAGCCGCCGATATAGCGTTTTTTAGTGTTACCACCCGAAATTATAAGCAGCGACGAACCGCCGAATATGCCGGAAAAGAATATATTATTAAGGAAAATTACTGTGAAAGCGAACGCCATCACGTTTTTTATATCGAAGTTAACGTTCATTCACTCCCACACTCATAATGATAAATCTGAAAATTGCCGAAAAGATACCGAGGAGAATAAGTCCGCCGAAAACATATCCGAAAATCGGAAGCGGTGTACTAAGCCCGACAAGCTTTCCGTAAACGCTGCCGTATGAGATAATTTCGCGAAATATGGAGAAAATAACCAAAGCAACGTCAAAACCGACAATTGAGGCAACAATAAATAAAAGTTTTTGAGATTTTTTCTTTAGATTTCGCTTGTCAAAACGCTCTAAAATCAGCGAGTTAACACAGATACAGGCAATATAAACGATAATTTTCGGCGTATCTGCGGGGAAAATTAACGCCGACAAGGTAACCGCAGGAACATACACACAAGAGGCAATCAGAATATATAATATAATGCGGACGGTATAAGGAGTCTTAGCAAGCGGCAGAAAGTAAACTGCCAAAGCGGTAAAAGCCGTTATAATCGTAAAGCAGAGAGCGGTTGTGAGCGCGGTTTTAAGATTGTCCGAAGTAAAAACAGCGGCAGATAACACAAGCCCTGAGCAAAAGAGCGGGTTTTTTGTGAGTAAACCTTTCTTAACGGTATCGAGTGACTTTGACATATAACACCTTTTGGGTAAAAATAAATATTACGAAAGCTTCATTTTACGGAGCCTTGACGGAAGTAACTTTTTAAGGTTCCATTCGTGGTTCGCGAAGTATGCGGATAGCGGTGAGAGTATAACTGCGGCAAAGAAACCGCCGTATTCGTTTTTTGAGTACCATATAAAAAGTGAGCAGACGAGACCGAGGGCTATGCCGTATATAAGTTTCGCAGAAGTCCCGGAAAATCTTGCGGAGACAGGGAGCGCAGTAAGCACCATCCCGGGGAGGATTCCGGCAAGGGCATATATCGCCGCTCTGAGACTGTCGGTAACGAGATATGATATTCCGAAGAAACAAGCGGCGGCAAAAATAAATGCAATGCCCGAAATATCCCTTCGGATAATATACATAATAAGTGCGGCAATGATTATAAGCGTACAGCCGCCCATGATAAAGGGGAGACGTCCGGCAAGAAGTTCCGGATAATCTCCGACGGTAAGTCCGGCATTTATAAGGCTTCCGAAGAATGAGTCCACAGCGGAATCGGGGTAGACAGCAATCTCTACGGGCAAGCTTTCAAATACATTCGTAAAGACGTTGAGTTTCCCCGGGAAAGCAAAGAATATAAAGAGCAGAGCGCCGGCGGAAGGGTTTATGACTTCATGTTCATTCCCGCCGAAAGCAGCGCGGAGAAGTATTATGGAGACTGCGGCGGAGACTGCAACTGCTCCGAAAGGGACAGTTACCGGTAAAATTACTGCATTTATAAGCCCCACGGCAAAAGCCGGTGCGATTGACGATAACACTTTTTTATGGGTGACAAGAGAAACGGCAACCTGTAAAACCACACAGCATAAAACGGAGACAATGAGGATTGCAAATGCACGTCTTCCGTAATAAAATACTGCGGTTGCGGCAAGAACAATGCCGATGATTATAGTATCGAAGTTATAGTTGTTAACCGGATTATTATTGTTTCGCGGCAGTTTCTTCTTTCCGGAAGCAGACTGCTCAAATAAAGCAGCTTCTCCGGCGGATTTTGCGGACTTTTCGACAGAACTAAACACTTAAGACTCCTCGTAATTTTGCAAGGGGGTGAATGGATTGAAGATTGAAAAAATGGGTCAGGAAACCGTAAAAGTAACGGTTTCGCATAAGGAACTTGCAGAATATAATATTGAACCGGGAACACTTAACGGAGATAATGCCGATACGCATATGTTTTTTGTGAATGTGTTCGCGGAGATTAAGCGGAAATTTGCGGTTGAACTTAAGGGTATGCACTTATATCTGGAAGTATTTACCCTGTTGGAAGACACAACCATGATTTACATATCACTGATGAATGAACCCGAGGATAACGAGGAAGAAAAATATGTTTACATATATTTCTCCGACCGCCTTGAGGAACTTGCGCTTGCTGCTAAAGACATCTGTCAAGTACGGTCTGAAAGAGGAACGGAAAGTAAATTTTATATATCGGACGAAGGATATTTTTTGGTCATAAAATCTGACACTATAATCACTTGTCACGCTATAGGCTCGGGAGATTACTGTGCTGAGTATATAGAGGAGCATTTTAAGGTTATTGAAGAAGAAAATGCTGTCGGGAAGCTTGCACAGCTTGTGTCTTAACATTTGCAAATGGAAGCACTGCCAAAACGGCTGCGTCGGAAGTTTTAGCGTGTATCCTATCTGCGGACCCTTAGCGAATCCACAGCGGCTTTCATATCTTCTGCACCGAATATGTATGAACCGGAAACGAGAACATCTGCACCGGCATCGGTTACTATCGGCGCGGTGGAGGCGTTAATTCCGCCGTCAACTTCAATAAGGGCTTTGCTCCCGCGAGCTGTAATCTCGCTTTTGAGCCCTTTTATCTTTTCGGGTGAACGTTTGTCAAAAGCCTGTCCGCCGAAGCCCGGCTCTACTGTCATGAGAAGAAACATATCCGCACTGTCAAAATATGGGTATAAAACCGATGCGGGGGTGTCCGGCTTTACGGATATTCCCGCTTTTTTCCCGAGAGATTTTATAAGGTTAACCGTGCTATAAACATTCGTCATAGCTTCATAATGAAAAGTTATCATATCCGCGCCGGCATCTGAAAAGAGTTTTGCGAAGCAGTCCGGCTTATCTACCATAAGGTGTACGTCATAAAATGCTTCGGGAACTGCTTTTTTACAGGCTTCGAGCACCGGGATGCCGTAGGATATATTTTTTGTGAAGTGCCCGTCCATAACATCAAAATGAATCCAGTCGCAGCCGGCGGCAAGCGCACTCTTAATCTCGCGCTCCAGACTGCACAAATCAGCCGACAAAAGTGATGCTGAAATTATAGCTTCTTTCTGTCGGTTTGAACCCAAAACGCTCATATACTACTCCGAATAATCTATTTAAATACGATTATTTGTATTATAGCATAAAATAAAGCGAAAATCAAGTGTTAAGCAGTAAATTTAACAGAAAATATAAATTATTAAATATTCATGTAAATGAAGCGAAAAAATGCTCGAAATTTGTATAAAATGACGATATGAAAAATTTTTTCAATTTTTTTTCAAAAAACCCTTGATTTTAATGTGAGGATATGTTATAATACTTGTAACATCATGAATACCAAAAGACCGGAGAAATCCGGTCTTTCCTGTTGATATTAAATTTGGTAGGTAAAAAATGGCAAAACGCGGCGGCAATATAGCAAATCTGACGGCAAAGATAGCAGAACCTATTGCGAATGATTTGGGACTGTCAATCTGGGATGTGGTGTACGAAAAAGAAGGCTCGCTGTGGTATCTGAGAGTATATATTGAGCGGGATGACGGCGTGCTGTCGATTGACGACTGTGTGGAAATGACAAAGCCTCTTGATAAAGCTCTTGACGAACTCGACCCGACAGACGACAGCTATGTTTTGGAGGTAAGTTCTCCCGGGCTTGAACGCCGTCTCACAAAGGATATGCACCTTGAGCGGTATATCGGCGAACCTGTAAAAATTCGCTTTGTCCGAGAAAAAAGCGGTTTAAGAGAAGCGGCAGGTATACTTTCGTCTTTCACGAAAGACATGGTAACACTAACTACCGGCGGCACTGCCTGTGAATATAAGCGTTCCGATTTGGCTTATATTAAAGCCGATGATATGGATGAATACACTGATTAAATGTTATAAATTAACCGGAGGATTGCTGGAAAATGGGAAAAGTCACCAAAGCGGCAACGGATACCAGACTCGAGATGTTTTCTGCTTTAGAAGCATTGGCAGACTCATACGGTATACCGCTTGAGGAACTCTGCACAAAGATTGAGGGCGGACTTCTTGCCGCCGTAAAAAAAGAATACCCCGACTGTGAAACCGAAGATTTCGCAGTGAAAGTTTCACCGAGTGAAAATATTTTCGATGTTTCGCTTCTTCGCACTGTAGTACCAGACGAACCGACATACATTAACGAGATTAATATTGACGAAGCGCACGCTTTAGGCTTTAAGGATGCTGTTGAAGGACAGCGGATAGCTTATCGCCTTCCGATAGAAAAATTCGGCAGAGTAGCGGCTATGCAGGCAAAACAATCTCTCCGCCGCGATATAAAGGAATATGAGAAAGAGAAACTTCTTGCGCTCTTTTCCGATAAAGAACATACTATTATTTCTGCAATTATCAACACGGTTGACTATAACACCGGAGCGGCAACATTATCGGTTGAGGGTACGGAAGTTTACCTTCCCCGCTCCGAACAGATTCCCGGGGAACGTCTCATGCCGGGACATCCCATTCAGGTATATGTTATCGGCATAGTTAACCCGGAAAAGAAGCCTTCCGTTAAAATTTCGCGGACGCATAAAGACTTCATACGCTGTCTTTTTGAAAGAGATATTCCGGAAGTTAACGACGGAACTGTCGAGATTAAGTCAATCTCACGCGAAGCAGGGATAATGAGCAAGGTAGCGGTATGGTCGAATAATCCCGAAGTTGATGCTATAGGTACTTGTATCGGACCGAAAAGTTCCCGTATCGGCGGAATTGTTAACGAACTTCGCGGCGAACGTATTGACCTTATCGAATATATAGATGACCCAGCCCTCTTTATCGCGAACGCACTTTCTCCGGCAGAAGTTACGGAAGTTAACATCTTAGAACCCGTCGGTGATGAACTCTCCTCCGAAGTAATCGTGCCTGCCGCACAACTCTCCCTTGCAATCGGCAAGAAGGGGATTAACGCAAAACTTGCGGCAAGGCTTACAGGCTATAAGATTGACATTCACTCCGAAAATGAGAATGAGGCGTAAGAATTGCCTAAAACAAAAAATATCCCGCTCCGCCGATGTGTGATATGCGGTGAAATGAAGCCTAAAGCAGAACTCATCCGAGCGGTAAAGTCTCCGGAAGGCGAAATTTCACTCGATACTTCCGGTAAAGCAAAAGGCAGGGGCGCTTACATCTGTAAAACAGGGAACTGCTCCGATAAACTTCGCAAATCAAGACGGTTTGAAAAGAGTTTCGGTATGAGAGTACCTGATGAAGTTTTTGAAAGCTTTGATAAATTATCTCGCAAGGGGGAATCTGACATTAATGCTTGATGCAGATAACAAGGTTTTCGGCGCGCTTACGATGGCGCGCAAAGCCGGGAAACTGATACTCGGTTTTGATGCGGTTTGCGACTCGCTTAAAGCAGAAACAGCGAAGCTTGTAATAATAACCGCCGATGTATCAAAAAAAACCGAAAAGGAAGTCAGATTTTTTTGCGGGCGATATAACACTGACATAATTTCCGTACCGTTTATGATGGAAGATATATATAACGCCGTCGGCAAAAAATGCGGCGCTCTCTCCGTCGTTGACAGCGGTCTTGCCGGACTTATAACAGCAAAACTAAACGAGTGCCGGACACCTATGGAGGATAATAATTAATGGCAATATCAAAACCTAAGAAAAAGCTTACAGACCTTGCGAAAGAACTGGGCATATCGACAGCACAGATTGTAGAATTTTACGGGACAGAACTGGGGACCGAGAAAAAATCATCCGCTTCGGTTGAAATCCCGGATGTTAACCTTATAATCGAGTATTTTTCACAGAAAAATTCTGTGGAAAGTTTTGACGATTACTTTGCTATGCGCGGAAGCGGTGTTTCCGATACTGAAAAGAAGCCCGATATACTTAAGTCAATAAAGCAGATTATTCCGAAGGTTAAGCCTCCTCAGCCTAAGGCTAAACCTGTGAAGGAGAAAAAGCCGGAGATTTCAGTAGCTGCGGCTACAGCTACAGCTACGGCTACAGCAACTGCTGCAACCACTGCAACAGCAGCAACTGCTCCGGCTGCTGCAAAGCCCGTACCTAATCCCGTACAGGTTAAAGCGGTTGAAAATACACCCGTCAGGACTGTCGAACCGACTAAGGATAAACCGCAGCCCGGACAGTTTCGCCCGAATACCAACCGTCCTGCGCCCCGCCCTGCTTCAGGTAATACCGTGAAGCCTGTTCCTGCTCCGACTGCCGCTAAAGCACCGCAGACCATCTCTAAAACAGAGCAGTTTAAGGAACGCTTTAACGCCAAGGATATTATGGAAAGAGCGAAAAAAGCTGAGAAGCCTGTCGCTAAAAAGACGGAACAAAAAGAAAACCGCAAACAACAGACGATTGTCGGAAATATCGCCGATGCTTCCACCGTTGATCAGAAGATTCATAATATAGATACCCGCGGCACATATGTTGAGATAGATAAATATAACGAGCGTTATGATAATATTGCGCCGGCAAATATCGGCGGTAAACGTCAGGACAGCTTTAAGAGCAAGCAGAAGATTACACAAAAGTCTGCTCAACGTAAGAACCAACAGTATTCAAGCAAATTCGAGACCGAAGCGCAGAAAATGCGCCGCCTTGAACTTGAACGCGCAAGAAAACAACAGATAAAAGTACTCATTCCGGACGAAATTGTCGTTGCAGAGCTTGCTGTGCGCCTTAAGATGACTGCTCCTACGGTAATTAAGCAGCTTATGAAACTCGGCGAAATGAAGACGATTAATGATATACTTGATTTCGATACAGCTGCGCTTGTTGCGGAAGAACTCGGCGCGAAGGTTGAAAAAGAGGTTATCCTTACAATTGAGGACAGACTTATTGATGACACAGATGACACCGAGGGCGGCGAGGAACGTCCCCCTGTAGTAGTTGTTATGGGGCACGTTGACCACGGTAAAACATCACTCCTTGATAAGATAAGAAATGCACACGTTACCGATACGGAAGCGGGCGGAATCACCCAGCATATCGGTGCTTATACCGTAATGTGCGACGGTAAGCCCATAACCTTCCTCGATACCCCCGGACACGCCGCATTTACGAGTATGAGAGCGCGCGGCGCATCCATTACCGATATAGCTATCCTTGTTGTTGCGGCGGACGACGGAATTATGCCGCAGACTATTGAAGCAATTAACCACGCGAAAGCTGCGAATATTCCGATAATTGTTGCTATAAACAAGATTGATAAAGAAACAGCAAACCCCGACACAATTAAGCAGCAGCTTACCGAACACGGACTTGTTATCGAAGAGTGGGGCGGCGATATTATCTGCGTGCCTGTTTCTGCAAAAACAGGGCAGGGTATTGACGAACTTCTTGAACAAGTTTTAGTCGTTTCCGAAGTAGCAGAACTCAAAGCAAATCCGAACCGTCTTGCGAAAGGTGCGGTCGTCGAAGCGCGCCTTGATAAGGGCAGAGGACCTATTGCAACGCTTCTTATCCAGAGCGGTACGCTTCGTACAGGGAACGTGCTTATCGCCGGAACGGCGGTTGGGCGTGTTCGCGTTATGACAAACGATAAAGGCGAAATCGTTACCGAAGCGGGACCGTCAATGCCTGTAGAAATCACCGGGCTTGCGGAGGTTCCGGCAGCAGGCGACATCTTCAATGCGGTTGAGGACGAACGTCTTGCAAGAGAACTTGTTGACGAGCGCAAACACAAACAAAAACAGGAACAATTCTCTCAATATCAGAAGGTTACTCTCGACAATCTTTTTAATCAGATTGAACAGGGCAGCATGAAAGAGCTTGCAATTATCGTTAAAGCAGACGTACAGGGCTCTGTAGAAGCGGTACGCCAAAGCCTTGAGAAACTCTCTAACGACGAGGTTCGCGTTAAGGTTATCCACGGGGCAGTCGGCGCGGTATCCGAGTCCGACGTTATGCTTGCGGATGCTTCAAATGCAATTATCGTCGGATTTAACGTTCGTCCCGATCCGATTGCGGCTGAAAATGCAGTTCGAGACGGTGTTGAAATACGTCTCTATCGCGTAATTTACGACGCTATCGAAGAAGTACAGACCGCGATGAAAGGTATGCTTGCGCCGAAATTCCGCGAAATCGCTTTCGGACGTATTGAAGTTCGTCAGGTGTACAAAATTACAGGAGTCGGCGCAGTCGCCGGTTGTTACGTTCTTTCCGGGAAAGTTGCCCGCACAAACCAAATACGTGTAGTCCGCGACGGTATCGTTATCTCCGAAGACAAGATGAGTTCCCTCAAGCGTTTCAAAGATGATGTGAAGGAAGTTGCGGAAGGTTACGAATGCGGTATAACCCTCGAAAAATTCACCGACATGAAGCAAGGCGACATCTTTGAATCATTCGTAATAGAAGAATACAGAGACTAAGGTTGGGTCGGTGAACCGGTGACCAGTCGTTGCGACGACAGTCGTTACGACGACGGAACTTCGATTTTCGCGATTTTTACTTCGTAAAAATTGTGAAAATAAAACAGCAATTTTATTTGCTTAACAAAGGTTAAAATAATGTCAGGATTTAAAAATTTACGTCTTTCGGAAGACATACTCCGTGAAGTTTCGATGATGATAAGAGATGATATTAAGGATGCAAGAGTGCGTGCTTCTATGGTCTCCGTCGTTCGTGTCGAACTCTCCGGCGACAATTCGGACTGTAAGATTTATATTTCGGCGGTTGAGGGGCTTGATGCCGCAAAAACTGCCGTAAAGGGTCTTGTTTCCGCAACGGGAATGATACGCCGCGAACTTGCAGACAGACTTCACCTTAAACGTGCGCCCGACCTTAAATTTATTGCGGATAACTCTATCGAATATTCCGCAAAACTTATAAGTGAAATGGAAGAACTTGAAAAGTTAAGGAAAAATGAAAAACTCAACACCTCCGACAATGATTAACTATGAAACCGCGGCAAAACTCCTTCATGAACACGATAACTTCTGCATACTAACCCACCGCAGCCCCGACGGAGATACTGTCGGATGCGGTTTCGGGCTTTATTATGCACTGACTTCGATCGGAAAAAACGCCTGTGTTTTATGTTCAGACGAGTTTCCGAGACGTTATAATTATCTTTACGGCGAATATGCCGGAAAGCGTTTTAATCCCGGCTATATTATTGCCGTTGATATTGCCGACACAAAGCTTTTAGGGACGGAACTTAAAAAATACGCCGATTATATCGACCTTTGTATCGACCATCATCACTCTAACACTCACTACGCAAAAAATATGCTTATCGAAGGCGATGCGGCGGCGGCTTGCGAAGTTTTGTATCTGCTTCTTGAAGCGGCGCAGATTCCGATTACGAAGCTTATTGCCGAGTGCCTTTACACCGGTATAGTAACCGATTCGGGATGCTTCAAATATCCTGCGACAACTGCCGAAACTCATCTTATCGCCGCGAAACTTATAAACACCGGAATTCCCTACGCTTATATTAACCGACAGGTTTTCGAGACAAAGAGCAAACAGCGTATCGCAATCGAAAGCTACGCAATTTCACATATGGAATACTATCTTGACGAAAAATGCGCTTTCGTTTCAATCTCGAATGAACTTTTACTTGAAACGGGTGTTAAGGATGACGATCTTGAAGGACTCGCACCGCTTACAACCGAACTTGAGACAGTAGAAGTCGGCATACTTGTTAAAGAGCGCGATAAGGGAAAATTTCGTGTTTCAATGCGTTCGGTAAAGAACACTGATGTTTCCTCTATATGCTCAAAATTCGGCGGCGGCGGGCACTATTTCGCAGCAGGATGTATGATTGAGGGAACTCTTCCAGATATTCGCATGAAGCTTTTAAAAGCAGTAGCATCGGTTATGGGTATTGATTTGTGGGTAATATAAGCGCAAAAGCTTCTGACTGCGGATTTATTCCTGTGAATAAGGCTGAGGATTTTACCTCATTCGATGCAGTCGCAATTGTTAGACGAGCGGTAGGCATTAAAAGAATCGGACATACCGGGACGCTTGATCCTATTGCCACAGGGGTTCTGCCGGTGCTTATAGGGCGCGCAACTCTTGCGGCGGACATATTGCCGATAACCGATAAAACGTATATTGCAAAACTTAAATTCGGAACAGCTACCGATACCGGCGACAGAACGGGAACGGTAACCGAAACTATCGATAAAAAAGTCAGCGAAACCGCTGTTAAAAACTATTTGGAGCAGTTTGCCGCTCCTAAAGAAATTTCGCAGATACCGCCGATGTATTCGGCAGTAAGAGTTGACGGTAAACGCCTTTACGATATAGCCAGAAGCGGTAAAACTGTCGAACGAAAACCACGGACAGTAACAATTTTCAAAGCAGAATTGCTCGACTTTAACAGTGAAAACGGCACTGCAACTATTACTGTAAAATGTTCTTCCGGCACATATATCAGAACATTTATCGAAACACTGGCAATCGAATGTGATAATCTTGCACATATGACAGGACTTATCCGTACCGAAGCAAACGGAATAAACATAAACGAATGTACGGATATTCGTGAAATTAAGGCGAATCCCGAGTCTACTGGAAAACTGATTTTACCCATAGAAAATTTATTTTTAACGCTTCCCGAAATTATCCTTGATGATGATTTTTATAAAAAGTACAAAAACGGAATGCGGTTTAGTTCCGAAAAACCTGACGGACGTTATCGTATAAAAAATGACGGAATATTTATCGGAATCGGAAACGTAACTAACCATGAATTGAAGGCAGTGAAAAGCTTTGTCATATAAAACTTCGATCGCAATCGGGCTTTTCGACGGCGTTCATCTCGGGCATAAAGCAGTGCTTGAAACGGCGGTTAAGATAGGGATTGAGCAAGGTTTTACGCCCTCGGCGGTGACATTCATGGGTGACATTTCACCGCAAAAAAATGTTAAGCTGATACTATCCGAAAAAGACAGAGTAAACCACATAAAACAATACGGAATAAAAGAAGTTTTCAGGTTTGATTTTAATGAAATAAAAAACTTAAAACCGATAGAGTTTATCCTAAAACTTCGTGATAATTACGGTGCATGGCATATTGTTTGCGGAGAGGATTTTCGTTTCGGTAAGGACAGAGCGGGCGATATAAATACCCTCGCATTGCTTTGTGAAAAGCTTGGTATAGGTTTTACCGTAACGCCGGAACTGCTCATTAATGGTGAGAAAATATCCTCGGGGAAGATACGCTCCCTTCTTGAAAACAGAGAAATAAAAGCGGCGAATGAACTTTTAGGCTATGATTTTTACTATAAACTTAAAGTTATCCACGGGAAAGAAATAGGTCGAAAACTCGGTTTCCCGACGATAAATCAATTTATTCCGAATGAATTTATAAGGATAAAAAACGGTGTGTATCTGTCGAAGATTGAGGTTGACGAAAAAACCTATTCCGGCATAACGAATTACGGCAATAAACCGACCGTGGATTATGCAGGAGAACCGATTTTAGAAACTTATATCGACGCGTTTGACGGTGAAATTTACGGAAAAAACGTTAAGGTCTTTCCTAAAAAATATCTTCGCCCCGAGATGAAATTTAATAATCTTGATGAACTTAAATTACAGATTGAAGAAGACAAAAAACACATTTACGAATGGAATTGAGAAGATTGGTAAGAACACGATTTGCACCCAGCCCTACTGGATTTATGCATATAGGTAACCTTCGTACTGCGCTTTATGCCTATCTTTTGGCTAAAAAAGACGGCGGAACATTTATTCTTCGTATTGAAGATACCGACCAAAACCGCTATGTTGAAGGCGCAACCGATGTTATTTATGACACACTGCGCGCCTGCGGTTTAAATTGGGATGAAGGTCCCGATATCGGTGGTGACTACGGTCCTTATATTCAGTCTGAGCGGATGGGGCTTTATAAAGACTACGCAAAAAAGCTTGTTGAAATCGGTAAGGCTTATTACTGTTTTTGTACGAAAAGCCGTATGGAAACCCTTCATGAAGATCAGAAAGCTAACGGTGAAACTCCCCATTACGACAGACACTGCCGCGATTTATCCGCAGAAGAAGTGCAAAAACTTCTTTCTTCCGGTGCAGAATATGTAATTCGGCAAAAAATTCCGACGGATGGCGAAACATCATTCAACGACATAATTTACGGCGAAATTAAAACACCGAATAAAGACCTTGACGATCAGATTTTAATAAAAGCTGACGGTATGCCGACCTATAATTTTGCGAATGTTGTTGACGACCACCTCATGGGGATAACCCACATTGTGCGCGGAAATGAGTATCTTTCGTCAACGCCGAAATATAACCTTTTATACGAAGCGTTTGACTGGGAAATTCCTGTCTACATTCACGTTGAACATATTATGCGCGACAGCACACATAAGCTTTCAAAACGAGACGGAGACGCATATTTCGGCGATTTTGTCAAGAAGGGTTTTTACATTCCCGCTATTATTAACTATATCGCTTTGCTCGGTTGGGCGCCTAAAGGTGAGCGTGAGATTTTTACTCTTTCTGAACTTATAAAGGAATTTGACGTTTCGGGAATATCAAAATCACCGGCGATTTTTGACGAAGTTAAGATGAAAGCGATAAATGCGGAGTGGCTTCGCGCACTTTCCCACGATGAATTTAAGACAGTAATAATACCGTACATTAAGGAAACAGTAAAGCGAGAAGACATTGATTTTGACCTTCTTGCGGACTGTCTACAACCGCGTGCGGAACTCCTCACCGACATTCCGGAAAAGGTTGATTTTATAGACAGTGTTCCCGAATATAAAAACGACCTTTATATAAGCAAAAAGATGAAAACGACTCCGGAGTCTTCACTTGATGCACTTAAAATGCTGCTGCCATTACTTGAAAATACAGACGATTTTTCTTTTGATAGTATTCATGCAAAAATCATGGAAAAGATAACCGAAGCGGGCGTGAAAAACGGTGTGATATTATTTCCGCTCCGTACTGCCCTCTCCGGAAAAGCAATGACTCCCGGCGGCGGAACAGAACTTGCGGCAATCCTCGGGAAAACGGAAACAATAAAGCGGATTAAGGACGGAATTGCTCATATTGAAGCAGAAGTTACTATATAATATTGCTTCAATCTTACTTAATTTATCACAGTATCTTCACAAAAATACTGTAAAATAAAAAGGTATTCTGAAAATTAATAAACGAAAATGCGGGTTGCCGCAAGGAGTGATAATCTTTGATAGAAGTACAAAACCTGACCAAAAAATACGGTCAAAAAGCCGCGGTTAATAACCTTTCATTCACCGTTAACGACGGCGAAATTTTAGGGTTTTTAGGTCCTAACGGTGCGGGAAAATCGACCACCATGAATATCCTCACAGGTTACATCAGTTCCACTGAGGGTAAGGCTCTCATAAACGGTATTGACATTTTAGACGAACCGCTTAAGGCGAAAAAATTCATCGGCTACCTTCCCGAAAATCCTCCGCTATATGTGGATATGACGGTGAAGGATTACCTCGACTTTATCTATCGCCTTAAAAAATGCAAGCTTCCTAAAAAAGCGCATATACAAGAG
Organism: Ruminococcus sp.; assembly: GCA_031262625.1. GTDB lineage: Bacteria > Bacillota > Clostridia > Oscillospirales > Ruminococcaceae > JAISGY01. Next base: position 18,252 of record JAISHJ010000074.1, read on the forward strand.
GTATGTAAACTTGCGAAAATAGAGGACGTTTACAATCGAATTATAAAAAATCTCTCAAAGGGTTATAAACAGCGTGTGGGCGTGGCGCAGGCTTTAATCGGGAATCCTCCGATACTCATTCTGGACGAGCCTACTGTAGGACTTGACCCGAAGCAGATTATCGAAATTAGAACGCTTATTAAAAAACTCGGAAAACGCCACACCGTTATTTTATCTTCTCACATTTTGTCGGAAATTCAGTCAACCTGCGACAGAGTAATAATCATAAATAAGGGCGAAAT
>JAISHJ010000123.1 GCA_031262625.1 Ruminococcus sp.
GCGGCAGTCAAAGCTTCAATAGCAGTTTTATTGGCAGTAGTTTTTTGCGCTAAATCTTCTATAGAAGTTAAAGAGGAATTTTTCACATAGTCGGCGATTTTTCGCCCTATGGTGGAGGATACACCGGAGATGGAAGAGAGGGGGAGACGGATTTTTCCGCTGTCAACTTTGTATGTTTCGCCGTCGGACTTCATTATGTCTACAGGAGCGAATGAGAAGCCGCGCTCGAAAACTTCGTTAATTACGTAAAGCATATCGAGGGTAGAAAGTTCTTTTGGGGAACATTCATTGCCCTTTTGAACGAGGTCTGTGATACGCATTTTTACTGCATCTTTGCCCTTTGAAGCAGATTCGGCATCGAAATCACCGCCGCGAACGGTAAAGATTGTCGCGTAAAATTCGAGCGGATAGTTAATCTTGTACCAGCCAAGCTTCATCGCGGAGATTACATAAGCGGCAGCGTGGGCTTTCGGGAACATATACTTAATTTTCAAACAGGAGTCTATGTACCACTGCGGAACGCCGTGAGCGAGCATATCTTCTTTTATTTCGGGCGTAAGAAATTTCTTGGCATTGCCCTTGCGGGTAAACTCCATAATTTTGAAGGCGAGTTTCGGCTCTATGCCGTGATACATTAGGTAGGTCATGATGCTGTCGCGGGTTCCTATAACTTCGGAAATGGTGCAGATGCCCTGTTCAATAAGGCTTGAAGCATTATCTATCCAAACATCCGTACCGTGAGAGAGCCCGGAAATCTGTAAGAGGTCGGAGAATTTTTTCGGCTTTGCTTCGTCAATCATCTTCATAACAAACGGCGTACCCATTTCGGGGAGGGCGAGAGTGCCGGTGCGACAGTAAAGCCTTTGCTCGGCGTTTCGCAGATTAAGCCCGTTCCCGAGAGCTTCGGGGGAGGAAAACAAGCTAATTACCCCCGCATCTCCGGCAAAGACGGACGTAACAGGTACATTCGTTAAATTTTCGATATGCTTATAAAGGGTAGGAACATCGTGACCGAGTTCGTCAAGCTTTAAGATGGTATCGTGGAGAGAATTGAAGTCAAAGTGAGTAGTAACTATATCCTTGCTTTCGTCATCGGCAGGGCGCGCGACGGGCGTAAAGTCGTAAACGTCAAAATCTGCGGGCACAACAACCATACCGCCGGGGTGCTGCCCGGTGGTTCGCTTTACTCCCGTACAGCCTGCAGTAAGCCTGTCAACTTCGGCTTTTGTTATCGAGAGATGCTCCTCCTCAAGATAATGTTTAACGTAGCCGAAAGCGGTCTTGTCGGCAACTGTAGCAATAGTCCCGGCTTTGAAGACGTGGCGGTCGAGCCTGCCTTTGCTGTCAACTATATTAAAAAGCGTTTCGGTGTAGCGGTGTACTTCCGACTGATACTCACCCGAAAAGTTAAGGTCTATATCGGGGGATTTGTCGCCGTCAAAGCCTAAGAAGGTCTCGAAAGGTATATCGTGCCCCTCGCGGATAAGTTCAGCTTTACAATGAGGGCAGTTTTTCGGCGGCAGGTCGTAGCCGGAGCCGATATTGTCGCGCTTTATTATATCCGGCTCGATAAATTCTGTGTAGGAGCATTTCGGGCAGACGTAGTGCGGCGGAAGCGGATTTACTTCCGATATTCCTGCAAGAAAAGCGACAAAACTCGACCCTACAGACCCTCGAGAGCCTACTTGGTAGCCGTTGTCGTTAGAATATTTAACAAGCTTTTGCGCAATCATATAAAGCACGGAAAATTTGTGCTTTATTATAGCATCAAGTTCTTTTTTAAGGCGAGCGGTAATAATTTCGGGAGGGTTTTCGCCGTAAATGTCGTGAAGACGGGCGTTAGTTATTTCTACAAGGCTTTCGTCCGCGCCTTCAATGTAGGGAGCAAATGTGCCGGGAGGGAAAGGAACAACGTCCGGGTTAACCATGTCGGCGATATAGTTCGGGTTGTCAATTACAGCCTTCTCAGCGTAGTCACCGAGGTAGGAAAATTCGTCAAGCATCTCTTCGGTCGTGCGAAAATATAAAGGAGTTTCGGACCGCCCATACATACCATAGGTTAAAATCGAGCGGAATATGCTGTCCTTCTTGTCCATAAAATGTACGTCACAGGTTGCGCAAACAGGGATATGCAAACTTTCGCCGAGCCTAACCACAGCGCGGTTTAGTTCTCTTAAATCTTCATCGGAATTTATATTCGGATAAAGCCTCTCGCCATACTGCAAAGACTTCTTGTCGCGATTGGAAGCGTTCGTCAGAAAGCGGTTATTGGCAAGCGGTTGTATCTCTAAATAGTCATAATAGGAAGCGATTTTTTCAAGTTCCGGCAACGGCGCGCCCTTTAATAGCGCCTGAAAGAGTTCCCCCTGTTCACAGGCAGAGCCTAAAATAAGCCCGTCTCGATACTTATTAAGCACCGACTTCGGAATACGCGCTTTACGCTTAAAATATTTAATATTCGAGTATGAAACAAGGCGATAAAGGTTTTTAAGCCCCTGCGCGTTCTTTACTAAAATAATAAGATGGTTGCTGTGGAGTTCGTCAAGCTTCTCTCGCCCGACAGAAGTTTTTATATTTATCCCCGTGTCGTCCACAAGATAGGCTTCACAGCCAAACAGAATCTTTATATCACCGCCCGAACGGCGTATAGCCGCCCGCTCGGAATCGGCTTCCGGGAAAGCCTGTACTGCGCCGTGGTCGGTAATCGCAATCGCTTTGTGTCCCCACTCATAAGCCCTTCTCACAAGCTTTGAAGCAGGCGTGAGAGCATCAAGTGCGGACATATTCGTGTGAAGATGAAGTTCTACACGCTTGCGCTCTGCATTGTCTTTAAGCTGCAACTTCTTCACCGTCATAATGTTATTCGCGGTGAAGACATAGTCGTTAGCGTAGCTGTCAAAATCAACCTTCCCTTTAAGAAGAACGGTTGTACCCGGCTTAAGCCCCCCGGAGCCGGGGTCGTCATAATATTTAACGTAAACAGAGCCGGTGTAGTCGGTGACAGAAAGCTTTACTCTGCAAAAGTCCCGTCCGTCTCTGCCCTTACCGTCGCGCGTTTCGGAAGCGAAAACGTCTCCCCAAATGATGATATTTTGTATAACGCCGTTTATATCGGCAATTTTATAAATCTCATTCCCTGTTATCTTCTTCCCCTTGATAAGTACAGCATCGGTTTGCAGAATAGGAAGCGACTTAAAATCTATTGTTTCGAGTTCTTCCTTGTCGATTTTTACCGTCTCCGGTACAGGAGGAGGTATTTTCGGCTCGGGAATAGAAGCTTTCAAAGCTTCGCGCTTTTGTTCCAGAGTCTCGGTAGGTACACCACCTGTAAGCGTAGTCTTTACAGATACACCGAACATCTCCGAAACTTTTTCGCTGTATTTAGAGCAAAAGCTGTTTATCTTAAGAAAGCTGTCGGGTTTGTCTATACTAAAGTTCACAGCACCGTCACTAACGGTAACTTCTGCGTTAGAAAAATGTCCGTTAACCGCCGGAAGACTGCGCCGAAGATAATTTACCGCACATAAAGCCGCTTCCTCACCCCAAAGAGAAGGCGCAAACCGCGGCAGTATCTCAAATACTGTCAAGCCGAGAGCCACACGGACTGTTTCCTCAAATACCCCCTGCTCCCGCTCGTCAGTAAGCCCCGGAAAAGCCGCGCAAATCCGCATCTCCGAGTAATTCCTGCTATGAGATATATTAAGAATATCCCCCTGCGCAAATACAGGGGGTATCTCGTTTACATATTCACTCAAAAGTTCTTTAATAAGCATAGTTAACGTCCGAAATAGA
>JAISHJ010000002.1 GCA_031262625.1 Ruminococcus sp.
CTATCGCTCGTTACACAGTCGGGAAGGGGGAGAGGGGTGGGTGGGGAGTGCAGAGGGGAGGGTAGTGTGGCGCAGCGCCACACTGGGGAGGGGGAAACCTAAGTTACAGTAGTTATAAAGCACGGACTTAAACGAGATTTAAGTTAGGTCTCCCCCTCCCCCCTGCCCTTCCCTTTGCAAAACCCTCGGATAGGTTATCCAAAAAAAGACCGCGCTGTCAAGCGAAAAAATCGCCAAACGGAGAAGCGAAAAAGCCCTGCACGGACAGTGCAAAGCACGCGCGGCAATAAAGCAAAATACATTCGTAAATAAACAGCTATGCGAAAGCAAATTCGCTCGCGCTCCGCGCTACACTCGCGCTTCGCGCATAGAATAAAGCCGTGTGGCGTTGCGCCACACTCGGCACGGGCAAAGTGCCTACAAAATATTATACCAGTAAGGGATTTCGCTTTCGGCGATAGTTTCAACCTGTTCGCGAACAGATTCGAGTTCGGCGGAAACTTCGTCGGAAAGAGAAGCTATTAGATGCTTTAAGCGAGCGGCGGAGTACTCGAGAGTGGAGAGACGTTCGTCGCGAACGAAAAGAGAAACAGCGTTTTCGTATTTTTCGGCTTCGCGCTCAAGCTTTTCGGAGAGAGCGAGAGCAGTATTAAAGTCTGACTGATTTTGGGTACGGGAGTAGCTGCCGTAGGAATCTTCTATGCGAAAGGTTAGAGAGGTTATCTCTACTGACTTTGCGGCGGCAAAATGAGCGGAAGCCGCGCTGTAAAAACAAGCGAAAGCTATTATGAGAGCAGATAGGACAACACGTTTCATATTTTTAACCTTTGTTCGTTTTGCGGATTATAATGTATTCACCGTCTTTGGCGGCGGACATAAAGAAAATTTTGTCAAGTTCGATATTTTCTTTGTGAAGAATGTTGTACATATCGGAGAGGACAAGATTGGCTTCGTCAAGACCTTCGGAGATAACTTTTCCGTTGTCAACGATACTGCACGGAGGGTTAACGTCTGCGCCGAAGCTTGATACAGATTCGTTAGTGGCTGGTTGGTTTTTGTATTTTTGATAAGCGGAGACTGCACCGGTAGTTTCAACGACTGCGTACTGTACCTCGTCAATGTTAAATATGCCCTGTATGCGCAACGACTCTGTGAGGTCGTCGATGGTGAAGCGAAGTTCTTTCATTTTTGCTTGGTCGATAACGCCGTCTCTTATGATTACGGCAGGAGTACCGCACATAAGTTTTCTGATCCCGCGTGACTTAAACTGTAGCTGTGACATTAAAACATCAAGCCCGGCTAATACCAAAATCGGGATAATTCCGACGAGGAGCGGGTCGCCGGGGTCTTCTATCGGAAGCGTGGCAAGATTTGATATAAGTATAGTTATAGCAAGTTCAGTCGGCTGGAGTTCCCCGATCTGTCTTTTTCCCATCAGTCTTACTGCGAAGATAAGGAGCAGGTATAATATTACAGCGCGAATAAAAATAACAGCCATGCTTCTCCCCTGTGCTTACAATTTACCCTTATATTACCCCGAAAAGTTTAAAATTATTAACAATCTGTAAATTTAATGATTTTCCGCTTGTATTGCCTTTTCTTTTGTGGTATAATCTATTAGCGAGTTACAAGAGTTACAAGAGTTGAACACAGCGCAGCATATGGAGAAGTCGCCTAGCCCGGTTTATGGCGCACGACTGGAACTCGTGTATACCCGAAAGGTATCGAGGGTTCGAATCCCTCCTTCTCCGTCAGTGCAAATCCCCCTACAGATTTTTTGTAGGGGGATTGCTGTTTTATTAACAAAATTTTTACAAATATATATTAGATTGCTCTTGCTAATACGTGTAATACGTGTTATAATAGGTCAACGATTAAGGAGTAAATTTATGAGATACACCTATCCCGCAGTATTCCATCCGGCAAAAGAGGGCGGATACTGGATTGACTTTCCCGACCTTCCCGGCTGTTTTTCACAGGGCGAAACGATTGACGAATGTATGGATATGTCCTTAGATGCTGCTTCAATTTGGCTTTGCGCCCGTGAGGATAATAAGCTTGAAGCTGTAAAGCCTTCAATCGGCTATAAAAGCTTAATTCCGGACGAAATAGTAACGCTAATATCGGTTGACACAAACACTTACCGCGCGGCTAATGACAACCGCGCCGTTAAAAAAACTCTGACACTCCCAAACTGGCTTAACGAAAAGGCAGTTGAAGCGCATTTGAATTTTTCATCAATTTTACAGGATGGAATTAAGCGCAGTTTAGGGCTTAGTTAACTAAAAATGAGATGTGATTTTATGGATAACAAGCAGAATTCGCAAAGCAAAACAATTAAACCGGCTGATGTTATGGGTATGTTAAGAAAATATGCCGACCCGACAAAAATATCGCAAGAGAAAAAAGCATGGGAAAAATCAGCGGTAAAGAAGCATAAAATACTTGACGCAAACGTTTCTCACCCTTGATTAATAGTTAACCGGCTTAACAAATCAATTTTGTTAAGCCGGGTTTTTAGTTAATTAAGCTTCTCCAAAAGCCAGTTAATATTATCTGCAAGATTAGCCATAGTGCGAAGCCCTTCATCATCCGCTTCAAAATCAGCAGGATTACAAGCAACCGAAAGATTCCAGTATGTGCTCCCCGGAAGTATCATTCCCTGAATAAGGAAGAAATGCTGAATCGAATCAAGTACATGAACGCCGCCCGCTCTCCGGACAGCAGTCACTCCCGCGCCGATTTTACGCCGGAGCGTTCCGCCCTCTCCCATCGCAAGATACCCCGTGCGGTCTATAAGTGCCTTAATCTCCGCAGTAAGATCCGCAAAATATGTCGGCGAGCCGATAATTATAGCGTCCGCTTCCTTCATCTTCGGATATATCTCATTAATCCAGTCGTCCTGCACACATTTCCCCGGCTTGTCCCAGCAAACAGCACAGCCCAAACATCCCCTAACAGGCTTCCCGCCCGCCTGATAAAATTCCGTCTCGTGCCCCGCCTTCCCCACAATGTCAAGCACATACCTAAGCATATGCGCTGTGTTCCCGTCTCTCCTCGGACTCCCGTTAATAGCTAATACTTTCATTTTTGGATACGCTGGGGGGAAGCTTTCTGAAGAAAGCTTCCCCCCAGACCCCCCTTTCAAAGACTTTTTCGTCTTTTTCTCTTTAATAATTATTTACTGCAAAGCTTTTGCTTTGGTAAAAGCCGTTCTGTTTCTTTTTGCGCTTTTGCTTACGCGAAAACTATTTTTTTCTTGCTGCGCTATGCTTTGGCGAAAATTATTTTGTCAGCAGGCTTTGCGCCAGTGCGCCGGCTTCTTCAAATTCTGCGTGGAGGAGTAAGTTTGATATTTCTGTCAGCTTCTCTGCTGTCTTTTCATCCCAGCTGTATTCACCGAGGGCAGAAAGCAGTTTCTCTGCTTTGCCGCTGTCGTAGTCTTCACAGGCGGCGGCAATTTCTCCTATGCTGTTTCGGAGGACTTCATTGTCGCCTTCCGACAGGTCTTTTTTCTTTTCGGAACTTAGTTCGTTCACGAACGCTTCGAGTTTCGCGATAAATTCCGCTATATTGGCGTTTATAAAAACTTCGTCTTCGTTTCGCCCCGCCGCTTCAAGCCCTTTGGCAATTTCGGAAAGTTCTAAGTTGCCGACATTTGCACAGGCGGATTTCATGGCGTGGGCAGTAGTAATAAAAAGCTTTAAGTCACTATTCCCATGTTCCTCAAGAATCGGTATCGCCTTTTTAACGTCTCTCACAAAAACTTCAATAAGTTTCGGCGAAATTTCCGTGTTTTCGGGTACTATAACTTCATGCGCTGCGTTCTTATCTTTTTTGCGGACAAAGCGGTTTAGTATGCTGTTTAGCTGTCTTATGTCTATAGGCTTAGAGACAAAATCGTCAAAACCGTTTTGACGGAACATCTCGTCATTACCTACAATAGCATTCGCCGTAAGCGCTACAATAGGTGCGGAGTAGCCCATTTCGCGAATGATTTTCGTAGCTTCAATACCGTCCATCTTCGGCATCATATGGTCCATGAAGATAATGTCGTAGGAGTTCCCGGCTTTTAAGAGGTCAATCGCTTCAAAACCGCTCGTAACGGTAGTAACTTCAATGCCATATGGGCGGAGAAGTCCGTCCGCAACATAAAGGTTGGTCTCCACGTCGTCAACCACAAGTACTTTTCCGTACGGCATATACTCTCTGACAAGCCTTACCTGCGCCGCCTGTTTATCGGTGGAGTAGGAGAATTTCGTAAGCCTTTCCGCAAGTTCCGGACTTATCGTTTTATCGGAACCTGTTCCCTGCGGAATCGTTATCGTAAAGGTGCTGCCCTTGCCGTAAACAGACTGAACTTCCATACTGCCGTTCATCAGCGAAAGCAGACGTTTTGTAATGCTGATACCGAGCCCTGTGCCCTCTGCGGAGCGGTTTTCGGTCATATTAAAGCGTACAAATTCGCTCCCGAGTTTCTCCAAATCTTTCGGTTTCATGCCCTGACCGGTATCGGAAACTTTTATGATAAGGTTAATTCCTGCTTCTGTTTTTTTGGAAGAAACCTCCATGCCGACAGAGCCTTTTTCTGTGTACTTTATAGCATTCGAGAGGATATTATTGATAATCTGTTTAATTCGCAGTTCATCGCCTATGAGGTCGGAAGGTGTATTTTCTTCGATTTTAAGCTTAAACTCAATAGGTTTTGAGCCTATACGCGTTACGTTTATCTGAATCGAATCGTTAATGAGCGACGGAAGGTCGTACGGTTCGGGAAGAATTTCGAGTTTTCCCGTCTCGATTTTCGAGAGGTCTAAAATATCATTAATGATACCTAAAAGCCCGAAGCCGGAGGAATATATCTTCCCGATTGCTTCTTCACAGTCGGGCGGCAGGTCATGCCTAGCCATCTGCATCTGTGAAATTCCGATAATAGCGTTCATCGGCGTACGGATTTCGTGTGACATTGTCGCAAGGAAGTTGCTCTTTGCCTTATTAGCCGTTTCGGCAATCACAGTCATTTTCTCAAGTTCTGCGTTTCGGTGTTCAACCTCATCAAGAAGATTATAGTATTCGGTTACGTCGGAAATTGTTATCGAATAGCTTAGGTCCTCCAAAAAATGCGCGCTGAATCTGTATTTTTTTGCAGTTTCGCCTGTACCGACTGTGAATTTTCCTTCCGTAACGTTCTCGTCCGGCGAGAACATATTTTCCGGCTCATATTCGGTGATTCTTTCATACATATGAGCGAGAAGGTCGGGCAGTGTCGATTCACCGAGTTTAAGCTTAAAATCCGGGAAGAACACGCTTATTGTGCTGTTCGCATCCTGTATGATGTCGTCCGTGCTGCAAAGCATAATAGCATCTTGATATGTATCGAAAACGTGGGTAAGGAGTGCGCGTTTGAAAGAAAACAGCTTGTTTTTATAAAGCATAAGGAAAAACAGAAAAATCGTGATGAATGCGCCGATTGCGGTGAGGTCATACTTAAAGCCGAAGTTAGAAAATACTACATTAAAAGCGAACGGAATAAGCATTGCATAGCCGGAGAGTATCATTCCGCGTTTTGATTTATTTTCGCGCGGCAGTTTCATAGTAAAAGCAATGATAGTAATTAAAACTATAGCAAGAACTGCATAGTCTACATACATATGTATATAGAACAGCTCTCCTTCAATTGCCCCGCCGAAGGTTACATTTTCGTAAGAAGCAAAATATCTGTGGTGCAGAGGATTCGTCACAACAGCGATTATGTCTGCGAGCGGCACTAAAATGCTAATCGAAAGCACAATGCGTGATTTTTGTAATTTTGAGTCAACAAGATAGAGGATATACTGCAAAAACGCCCACGGCAGGACACAGATAGCAATAATCTTTGCCGTATAGATAAAAGGTATGGAAGCATCATTGCTTATATATAAAAGCCCCGAGAAAAGATTATATAAAGCGGTGTCTATTCCGAGGACAAAGAATGCCATCAAAGATTTGTTGCGGTAATCCGAAAAAGCTATTCGCAAAACAAGGTAGATACAGGCAAAAGCCGCAAGGAGCGAAACTAAAAAATAACAATTTACGAACACAGTCGTACTCATTAAGGGTAACCTCCGAAAAGACGGGATATTCTCTGTCGCTTATAATTATCGGCGTTAATTCACTGTCGAAAATTAAGTTAAGTCGGCAGTTGTCTCATCAAGGTGTTCGGCTTCTTCCATGACGGGAATGTATTTAATTTCATACTGCTTTTGTAGAATTCTCAGTGCTCTCATATATCTGCGGCTTCTCATGGTCGGGAAGGCTTTTAAGAGCCTTATAATAGCTTTATTTTTAGTATTAACAAGGGCTTCGTAACGTTCGCGGACGTCTTCTCTTGCTGTCTCTGCGACTGCTCCCGCCTTTTCTCTTGCCGTCTCCGCTACAGTGCCGACTTTTTCTCTCGCAATCTCTGCCTTTTCACGCGCCGTCTCCGCTACAGTGCCGACTTTTTCTCTCGCAATCTCTGCCTTTTCTTTGGCAGTCTCTGCGGCAGTTCCAACCTTCTCTTTAGCGGTCTCTGCGGCGGCTTCTGCCTTTTCTTTAGCCGTTTCAGCCGCCGCCATTGCCTTTTGAGTGCCGCCGGCAAGGCGTTTTCCTATCCCCTGCGCGCTCTTTAGCATTACGCCGGAGATGTCGTCTATCTGCTTTAGGTGAAGGTTAAGATTAATAGCCGCTCGAATAGAACTCATAAGGTCTATAACGATAAGGATAAGCATTATCGAAAGGAAAATAAGTCCGCCGATAATAGGAATTTTGTCGATTAAAGTTTCAAGCGCCGGCTGTATGCCCTTTAGGACTATGACGCACCCTATCCCCCAGCCTACGCTTACCCAAAGGCAGATCAGCCCTTTGAAATTAAACTTAAACATGGAGTAGTCCCACCAGCGGTTTTGAAAAATCTTTTCGAGGAGTATCCCCACAAATAGTTCAAAGGCGGTACAGACGATAGCGGTACAGAAAAAGAGGAGTATCCACGTGTGGACTATCGGGCGGAAGAGGACTACTACTAAAATAACGCCTGCGCCATATATCGGGCAGATAGGCATATTAAGAAAGCCGCGGTTTTGATATTCTCCCGTCTGTATGGTCATGGTAATAACTTCGATTGCCCAGCCCACAAAACTCCAGAAAACGAACATCAGACACATTTCATAGAGTGAGAAGTCGAAAAAGGGCAACCGCTCGAAGAAAAAGTTATCGGGAAACAAATGTTTCACTCCTTGTCGGTAATTGTAACATCAAAGTGTTTTATATTCTTGTCGCTGTCGGAAGGTTTAATTATTTTCGTCATTTTCGCCGGAAGATTTTGTGCCGTCGCTGTCCGGCGGAGGATTTTTTTCGCGATAATATTTTATAATCAGGTTTGCTATAGCGCAAATTCCCGTCACCAGTGCAAATACGGCGGAAACTTTCACCAAATGGTTAACTTCTCCCCACGAAAAAAGTGTAGGTATAGCGTAGAGAAGGAGTATTATCGGTACTATTACATTTATTGCTGTGCTTTGCATATTTTTTATCCTAAACCGTGGTTTCTATTCCGTTGACGATAACGGTCGGGTCGTCAAGGTCTATTATAAGGCACTTGCGCCCGTTTTGGTTTACAGTACGGAGTTTGCCCGCGCTGTCGCCGGTTATACTTACGGTTATTCCTTCGGTTTGAAGATTAACCTTTGAAGAGACGAGGTTAACAGCAAGGAGAGGGGTTTCGCCCGCCGCCTTCTCAAACGCGGCAGGGAGAGCCGCTCTCGCGCTCTCCGACACACCCGCTTCCGAAAGCATCCTTGCTATCCGAGGAGCATCTACTGTCGGGAGTTCTGTCTCGTTTTGATTTTCGGCAATGTAGCTTGCTATCATCTCGTCAATCTGTATAATTTTAGTGTAGTCAAGTTCGTCGCCGACAGCGGTCTTTAAGACTTCATTGAAGACTTCGCGTTCCGATTTGGGATTTCTTACAAACTCACAGCCGAGCAGCTCTGTCACAAGCGAAATATTCGGTTTTGCGGCATTTTTCGAGTAAACTAAAACAGAATTTACGTCCGGGGCGCGGTCTGAAAATACCGGGAATAAAAATCCGTCGGAGGGTTTGTCCGAAAGGGTAAGGATCAAGTCTTCGCGCTTAATTATAGCTTCGCCGTCAAAGATAAGTTCCTTTTCGGGCATTGCTACCGGGATGAATGAGACAATGAAAAAATTATAGTCAAGGTCGTTCATGTCAAGGGAGCGGTCGTCTTTAGACTTGCTTATTACCGAATATGTACAGTGCATAACAAGCACCGCATATGTGCTTTCCATATGTAAAGAAGCGGCTGTAAGCGGAAGGAGACTGTCGATATAATCTCCCGTCAGGCTTTTGTCTTTTAAGATTCCGTAAAGCAGCTCCTGCACTCCTCCGGATTCATACTGCTCACGGGGGAAAGCATACTCAACAAGGTTTTTGCCGATACTCCCCGAAAGGGTTCGCTTTGCGATATTAAAGAGTAGACTGCCTTCGTCTTCGGGGATTTCTATAAAATTTCGGACTGTACAGCCTTTGATTTTCTTTTCGGCGTTAATATATGCTGTTGCTACTCCTCCGACGGTAAAAAGCCCGTCGTCGGTGTGAAAATGTTTCTTTACTTCCGCAAGTTCTCGCTTGTTCATTTTATATTTCCTTCGGGATGTTTATTTCCTGTTCGCCTGTTTCTTCCGGTACGTCAATAATCTCGTCATAAACGGTTGTGTCGGTCAGGGCATCGGGCACGGGGTCTTTATAATTACGTTTGAATATTCCCGAATAGAATACGTCAACAAGGTTGCGCTCTTCCGTCGACATCTCCTCCGCATAGCCCATAAGCGCATCGAAAGAGTCTTGGAAATATTTTCTTACAGGAGGGAACTGGAGACTGCCGGGCGCGGGGATATGCTGCTTCATCTCATGAACATAACGTTTTATCATGTTTGAAGCGTAGATTTCCTTATTCGCCAAAAAGTCCTTCTTAAACTGGGTAGGCGTAGGGCGCGACATATCATAATACGGCTCGATTTTAATAAGTTCGTCGAGATGTTCAAGCATAGGAGGAATTGAGCTGTAAAATGTTCCCGGGTCTTTTGTAATCTTTATGTTTGTCATACAGGTTCGTATTGCACGAAGGTGCTTTACTATGAATTTTTTCGCGCAGTCTGTCATAAACTGCGGCGTAACCATAAGTTCACGCTCGTCCGAATCAAAAAGGATATTCTGTAACTTAATGAGCCGCTTCTTTTCTTCTTTACTTAATGCCATTATTACACCTTCAAAAATTTTTTAGGAATGTAAAACCTTTTTTGCCGTATCTGAAACCGCACGGAAATTAATGATAACCGCCGTAACGGTAATAACAAGCATAAATATAACGCCGTTTTTTACTTCAAGATAGCATATTACCGCCGCGCCGGAAGCAAGGATTGCGTTAACGAATAATCTACCTATATAAGGCTTAAAATGTATATACCTTCTGCTGTCGATTAGCCTTGCTCCGAAACAGATGATGTAGGATACGGCGGTAGCTATCGCCGCACCTGTCGGTCCGAAATGCGGTATAAGTATTATGTTTAAGATAATATTGGACACAGCGGCGGCAAGTGCCGTTATACAGGCGTTTACAGAACGCTTCTTTACGTTATAAATACTCGTTAAAAATTGGCAGGCGCACTGAAAAACCATGGCTATAATTAAAATTGCGCAGTACCTGTATGACAGCCCGAAGTCTTTCCCGTTAGTGTCAACCAAAATGTTCGTGAGCGGTTTGCAGATAAGGATAAGTCCGCAGGCTCCGGTAAGGAGCAGGGAGGAGTACGCTCCCCAAATTTTAGAAAAATAATCCGTAAGTTCTTTATCGTCTTTATTTTCGATTACCGACATCTGCCACGCTTGGAAAAAGAGGGTTGTGAACATGAGGAGCAGAGTGGGAATCTTATAAGCCGCACTGTAGATACCGTTTTGGGTTTCGCCCACAAGACCGATTACAAACCATCTGTCCGAAGCGGAGGTTATCCACCATAAAATATATGTCGGGACGAGGGGGAGCGAATATTTTATCATGTCGCGAAGTGTAGAAGCTATCCCCCGGAAGTTAATATATTTATATGTGCTTCCTACCGCGCTTAGAAATAAAACGGAGAGAATGTCGGAGCAGATTATCGAGAGGACATAGCCCCTTACCCCCATATCAAGCCCTACAAGAAAGATTACGTTAAATATTACGGTAGTGAGTGTCGCTAAAATACCGTCGAGGGCGAAGAGTTTAACCATGTTGCGGGAACGGATAAAACAGGCTGTGATTTGCCGCAGGCTTGAGAACATACAGGCGGCGTAGATAAAGAATGTGTAGCCGAAAAATTCCGGAATAGTATTAAGCGCAGGTGAACACAGGGCGAATACGCCGCAGCCTATCATAGTCACAAACAGCGCGGAGGAAAAAACCTTCGTTTTCGAGTAGCCGCGGTCTAAACCGAAGCGGATAACCGCATCGGCAAAGGCGAGGGTAATTAGCGGATAGATTATGTTAATTGTCTGGTAAATAAGGTCGGCTTTCCCGTATTCGGCTTCCGTCATTACCCCTGTATAGAGCCTGACGAGGAAGAATGAGAGAAATTTCGCGCCGAAAGAGCCTATAGCAAAGACAATTGTGTCGGAGACAAGCTTTTTATATTTGTTCATATTTTGTTATCTTGCCCCAACTAAATTTAGACATAGTCATTCTGTAACAACTTACGTTTTTTATAAAGCCCGAGTATATATGCTTTTGTAAATCCCCGCCGCGATACATCCAAAGCATGGATAAAGACCAAATGCGGCGGCGAAGGTGCAGGGGTTACACCCCTGCTCACACCTCAATGTATTTTTTGCTGTCTCTTTCCATAATGCCTACGGCGATACCTACGGCGGTCAGACCGCCCATAATTACGGCGGCTACCCATAAAGCTCTGTATAAAATTTTCATAAAGTTTGCACCTTTTTTTACAAGTTATATTAAGTATATCATATTATTTGCTTGCAGTCAATAATTTTAAGAAAAAAACCTTGCAAAGTAAAAATTATTGTGGTATAATTGTGGGGAATACAAACTTACATATGTTTAGGAGTAAACTACATTGACCGGATTAGAATTTACCGCTTTGATGCACGCGGGCTGGAACCTTGGTAACGTATTTGACTCGGCGGACGGGAAGCCCTTTGATGCAGAGCATGAATTTGACTATATTACGAGCAGAAAGAACCCTGCCGCGTCAAGAGAACTTTTTGAAGCTGTCTATAACGCAGGATTTAAGACTATGAGACTGCCTGTAAGCTGGCACAACCACGTTATAAATGAAGATTTTGACATATCACCGGCTTGGCTTGAAGCCTATAAAAAGGCGGTAGACACTGCGCTTGAGATTGGATTTTACGTAATTATAAATATACACCACGACGATAATATGGTTATCCCTACCGGTGAGACTTTGGAGTCTTCTTGGAAGTTTATGGGCGCTATATGGAAACAGCTTTCGGAAATCTTCGGTGACTATGACGAAAAGCTTCTTTTCGAGAGCCTTAATGAACCTCGCCTTAAAGGTACGGAGTACGAATGGAAAGTAATAGACTACAGTAACGACATTCAGCGTGATGCTATTAATACTATTATGACTCTCAACGAGCGTTTTGTGAAGCTTATCCGTGCTTCCGGGAAAAATAATGCTTCTCGTTACCTCCTCTGCCCCTCTCATGCGGCAAATATTGACAGCACCCTTATTGAAGAATTTAAGATTCCCGAAGACGAACATATTATAGTTTCGGTACACGCTTACCTTCCCTATCCGTTCGCGCTTGCGCCGATAGGTTCCCCGGAAGCTACAGATAAATTCGACCCCGAAAGTGCTTCCGACAGAGGGTCTATCGACAATTGTATGAAGGGCTTATATGAGAAGTATATCTCAAAGGGAATTCCCGTAATTATCGGGGAATACGGCGCTTCAAACCGCGGTGATAACACCGAAGCCCGCGCAAAATGGACGGAATATTATGTAGGAACCGCCGCAAAATACGGTATAATCTGCGTTTGGTGGGATAACGGCTCTTTCGACGGCGACTACGAAAATTTCGCGATAATCCGCCGCGATAATCTTACTTTCCCCTACCCCTCAATACTTGAACCCCTTGTCAAGGAGCGAAATCTTCAAACCGTATGAATAAGAATATAAAGGACGTTTTAACGAAAGTTTTCGACAACTTAAATGAAATGCAGCGCGAAGCGGTAATTTCCGTTAACGGTCCCGTTTTAATCCTTGCAGGGGCAGGAAGCGGCAAAACCACTGCCCTTATTAACCGCATAGCCTGTATGATACTTTTCGGAAACGCCGCCCAAAATGACGATAATGACGATTTTTCACAGTTTACCTCTGACGAACAGCAGTTTCTGCGCGAATATGACGGCGACAAGTCACCGGAGACTTTGACAAAACTTCGGAATATAATTGCTTCCAATCCTATTCCTCCGTGGAGAATCGCCGCCGTAACCTTTACAAACAAGGCGGCAGGGGAACTCAAGGAAAGACTGTCCCGCACTCTCGGCACAGAGGGGAACGACGTCTGCGCCTGTACTTTCCATAGCTTTTGTATGAAGATTTTAAGGCGTGATATAGGTAGACTCGGCTATTCTTCACGCTTTGCCGTGTACGATTCGGACGACTCAAACCGCCTTATAAAAAACTGCCTTAACGAACTTAATATCGACGAAAAATTCTTCCCCGCGAAGGCTGTACAAAACAGTATATCCAGCGCAAAGGACAAGCTTCTTCCTCCCGAAGAATTTTTGGAAGAATACTTAAAAGAAAAGCCGCACGATACCTATCAGGCGAAGATATACGAACGGGTATATAAGCTTTATCAAAGTAAATGCAAAGCTTCCGATGCTGTCGATTTTGACGATATTATAATGCTTTCAGTGAAGCTTTTAGAAGAAAATCCCGATTTGAAGGAATATTACAGCCGCAGATATACTTATATGATGGTTGACGAATTTCAAGATACCAATGCGGCGCAATACCGCCTTGCGGAACTTATCTGTAAAGAACACCGAAACCTTTGTGTTGTCGGGGACGACGACCAGTCTATATATAAATTCCGGGGCGCGGCGGTTGAGAATATATTACAGTTTCACGAACGTTTCGACCCAAAGACGATAGTAATTAAGCTTGAACAGAATTACCGCAGTACTAAGATGATTCTTACTGCTGCGAACTCTATAATCGCCAACAATCCCCACGTTTTCACAAAGGAACTCTTTACCGAAAATGAGCAGGGCGAGCCTGTTAAGGTCTATAAAGCCCCCGACGGCATGACAGAAGCGAAATTTGTCGCGGAGCAGATTAAGTCAGCGAAAACCGACGAGATAAGTTACTCCGATTTCGCGATTTTATACCGCATGAACGCCCAGTCAAACAGCTTTGAGCGCGCACTCTCCGCCGCTTCTATACCTTACCGCATAATAGGCGGCTTGCGCTTTTATGACCGCAAGGAAATTAAAGACATTTTAGCGTACTTACAGCTTATCAACAACCCTCGCGATATACTTCATTTCCGCAGGGCTGTTAATGAGCCCAAGCGCGGTATCGGAGAAGTTACCGTTGCTATGATTGAGCAGATCGCTTCCGACCTAAACGTAACCCCGGAACAGATATGCGCGGAGTCCGCGAATTTCCCGCAGCTTGAAAAGAAAGCTTCCCTCCTCGGGCGTTTTGAGGAGATGATGGGGAAACTGCGGCAGGAACTTCTGTCCGAAAAGCCCCTCGAAGAATTTTTAGATACCCTCCTTGTGAAAACCGGCTATAAAGCCATGCTCACAAAGCTTGGGGAGGAGGGGGAGACGCGCCTTGAAAACATAGGCGAACTCCGCTCCGAAATGTTCCGTTTCAGAACCGAAGCAGAAGAGGGTGTAGGGAACACCGGGCTTTTGGCAGACTTTTTAGAGAGCATATCGCTATATACAGATGTTGACAAATACGAACCCGGAGGGGATACGGTTAACCTTTTAACCGTCCACTCCGCAAAAGGGCTTGAGTGGGACACCGTGTTCTTAGTCGGCATGGAGGAGGGTATTTTCCCCTCTGCGCGCTCATTACAAAGTTCTGCCGACACGGAGGAGGACCGCCGTCTTGCATATGTAGCGGTTACGCGCGCTAAGAAAAAGCTATTTATCACAAGAGCTTC
This sequence comes from Ruminococcus sp., assembly GCA_031262625.1. GTDB lineage: Bacteria > Bacillota > Clostridia > Oscillospirales > Ruminococcaceae > JAISGY01. The sequence goes on from JAISHJ010000002.1 coordinate 14,243, forward strand.
CGAACGTGTTCTCTTCGGCTCTACCCAACGCAACGCCGCTTCACGCTTCCTCCGCGAGATAGATAAGTCTGCGGTTGAGGTTTTGGGGGAGGACGGTAGTTGCTGCGGCAACGGCGGCGGCGGCGGCTGTAGTAGTAGCGGCAGTAGCAGCAACAGCGGCAGTAATACCTATCTTTCCGGCGTAAAGCCCGCGAAAGCTTCTCCCGTTTCTAATGAAGATTACTCCCCGGGCGAACGGATTATTCACCCGAAATTCGGCGGCGGAATGGTGCTCTCGGCGGTAAAAATGGGCAACGATTCCATGCTCGAAATAGTTTTCGACGAAGTTGGAACAAAAAAGCTTATGGCTGCTTACGCTAAGCTTAAAAAAGAATGATATTTATATAATTTCTTATAAGGGGGGAACTGTGAAAAATTACAATATAATGCTTCTCCGCCACGGCGAAACCGAAGCGAATGAAAAGGGGCTTTATATCGGGAAGACAGATATACCGCTTTCCGAAAACGGCGTGAAGGGTCTCGAACTCATGCGCGAAAGCTATTTTTATCCGCGCCCGGGAAAGATTTATTCATCCCCCCTCTGTAGGGCGATTGAAAGCGTAAGAGTTCTTTTCCCCGACTATCCCCCCGAACAGATTGTAGTAGTACCCGACCTTCGCGAGATGGATTTCGGTATCTTTGAGGGGCTTTCCGCCCTTGAACTCTCAGAACTTTCTACCTATAAAAACTGGCTTGCCGGCGGCATAGATGCCGCACCTCCGGACGGCGAATCCGCGCGAGAAGTACTCTCCCGCTGTCTCTCGGCGGTAGACCTCATAATCTCCGACATGATGGAAACAGGTTGCACCGACAGCGTTTTAGTCGCCCACTCCGGCATAATTACAAACATTATCTGCGCCTTCGGGCTTCCGAAATATAACCCCCGCGACATCGTCCCCGCTTTCGGCGCAGGTTATCTTATCAGCGTTTCCGCTCACCTTTGGCAGACAGCCCGAACTTTTGAAATTATCGGGCTCGTTCCCGGGCAGAATACAGAGGAGTAACTATGTCCGCTCACGAGATAGTAAAAAAGTCTGTACATCTATATTCGGACAGATTCGGCGTAAGTTTTGCGCAGTTTCTTCTTGTCCTTTCCTACACAGGTATAGGCTTAATGCTTATCTGCACGGTTAAGACTGTTGCTTTCCCACAGGTGAACCCCGGCGTAACTTCCGGCTTTTTAGAATTTCTTGCAGTCTCTGCCGTAATCTTTCTGGCAATGTATGCTATCTCGACCCCTTACATCTACGGAGGGGTATGGTACTCCGAAAACGCCGCAGAAGTTAATATCGTCCCCGCCGCCGCACTTTTCGGCTGCTACAACGAGTTTGACAGAGTAGCGAAAGCTCTTAAACTTGAATCTCTCATCTTTATCCGCCGCTTTCCCGTGCTTCTCCCCATCGCTGTAGTCTCCGGCGTGAATATCTATCTCACGGTGAACATTATCCGCTTCACTTCCGGGCTTATGCCCCTCTTTGCCGCTGTCGGCTGCCTTTTCTCCGTCTTCGGGCTCTTTATATTATATAAAGTTTACGCGCTCCGCTTCTTCCCGGCACGCCACATCTTCGCAGAAAACCCCGACCTCCCCGCAAAAGAAATTATCTCACGCTCCCTCGCCCTCACAAAAGGCAAAAGCAATCTCCTCGCTTCTATGTATCTCCGTCTTCTCCCCCTCTATCTCCTCTCCCTTCTTATTCTCCCCGCCCTCTTCGTTATGCCTATAGCTATCGGCTGTTACACTTATCTATATAAATCTATCTCGCAAGCCCTCCCCTCGTAAAGCACTCCCCTCCCCCCGAAAAATTTTTTCATGCAAAGGAGCAATATGGAAACTGTAATCTTCGCAGGTGGCTTCGGTACTCGTATCTCCGAGGAATCCCACCTTCACCCGAAACCTATGGTTGACATCGGCGGTCAGCCCATCCTTTGGCATATCATGAAATATTACTCCGCTTTCGGGCATACTGATTTTATCATCTGCGCCGGCTACAAAGGCTATATGATAAAAGAATACTTCGCCGACTACTACCTCCACACCTCAAACATCACTTTCGATTTCAAAGAAAATAACAAACTCATAATCCACAACAGTATCGCCGAACCTTGGAAAGTTACTATCGTTGACACAGGTCTAAACGCCCAAACAGGCTGCCGCCTGAAACGCGTCGAAGACTACGTCTCCGGCGACAAGTTCTTCCTTACCTACGGCGACGGCGTTTCCGACGTAGACCTTAACGCCTTATTAAAAACTCACGACAGCAACGACAATATCCTTACCCTAACCTCCGTTCAACCCCCCGAAAAATTCGGTGTCCTTCAGTTTAACGAATCACGTACCAAAGTCACTTCCTTCATAGAAAAATCCGACCTCTCCGGCTCCTACATCAACGCCGGCTTCATGGTAGCCAATCGCGAAATCTTCTCCTATGTAGAAAACAACGAATCCTGTATCTTCGAGCAAGCCCCCGTCCGTACCCTCGCCGCAGAGCAAAAACTCGGCGTTCACATCCACTCCGGCTTCTGGCAGTGTATGGACACCAAACGCGACCACGACCTACTAAACGCCCAATGGAACTCTAATTCGGCAAAATGGAAAATCTGGTAACTGGGGGCGCGGGGTACGGGGATGATACG
>JAISHJ010000082.1 GCA_031262625.1 Ruminococcus sp.
ATTACCGAAACTCTCGAAAAAAACTATATGCCCTATGCAATGAGCGTAATTGTTTCGCGGGCAATCCCCGAAATTGACGGTTTTAAACCCTCCCACAGGAAGCTTCTTTATACAATGTATAAAATGGGACTTCTCACAGGGGCGAAAACCAAGTCTGCAAATATTGTCGGGCAGACCATGAAACTCAACCCCCACGGTGACAGTGCGATTTATGAGACGATGGTGCGTCTGTCGAAGGGTAATGAAGCGCTGCTCCACCCCTTTATCGACAGCAAGGGCAATTTCGGCAAGGCGTATTCCCGTGATATGGCGTATGCCGCATCAAGATATACGGAAGCTAAGCTTGCGCCTATTGCCGCTGAACTTTTCAGAGATATAAATTCCGATACAGTTGATTTTGTCCCGAATTACGATAACGAAACAACAGAGCCTACACTCTTTCCTGTTACTTTCCCGTCTGTTTTGGTTAATTCAAACGTCGGAATTGCCGTTTCGATGGCATCGAATGTCTGCTCGTTTAACCTTTCCGAAATATGCGAAACAACAATTGCACTGATAAAGAATCCCAAAGCGGAAATCTCCGACACCTTAAAAGGTCCTGATTTCCCCGGCGGCGGTTACCTGATATTTGATGCGAACGAGACGGAGAAAATCTACGAGACAGGGCGGGGCAGCTTTAAGATTCGTTCAAAATGGCAGTTCGATAAAGACTCTAACTGTATAGAAATAACGGAAATTCCCCCGACAGCGACACTTGAAGCAATAAAAGATAAAGTTGTCGAACTTGTTAAGGACGGCAAGCTTCAGGGAATATCATATATTCGCGACGAAACTGACATCAACGGGCTTAAGATTGCGATTGACATTAAGCGCGGAACTGACCCGGAAAAGCTAATGAAGAAGCTTTTCAAGGTAACTGCTCTCGAAGATTCCTACCCCTGTAATTTTAATATATTAATCGGCGGCACACCCAGAGTAATGGGCGTACGCGAGATTTTGACGGAATGGACAGCATTTCGTAAAGAATGTGTAAAACGGAGAGTCTACTATAATCTTAATAAGAAAAAATCACTCCTCCATCTGCTCCGCGGGCTTCAAAAAATCCTTCTTGATATTGACAAGGCAATTGAAATTGTAAGAGAGACGGATGACGACTCCGAAGTTGTTCCGAACCTTATGATAGGCTTTGGGATTGACGAAACTCAGGCTGAATATGTCGCGGAGATTAAGCTTAGAAACCTCAATAAGCAGTATATCATTAACAGACTTAAGGAAGTTGACGAACTTGAGGCGGATATTAAAAATCTGCAAGATATATTAGGCAACGACAGGAAAATTTACGCAATTATCATTGAGGAACTTTCGGACGTTAAGAAACGATACGGACAGCCGCGCCGTACGCAGTTTATCTATGAAACGAAAGAAGATGAGCCGGAGGAAGACGAAACTCCCGATTACCCGGTAACTGTATTCTTAACTGCGGGAGGGTACTTTAAGAAGATTACCCCGCTTTCTCTGCGCAATTCAGGGGAGCAAAAACTAAAAGAGGGCGACAGCATCTCGCGGATAATCGAGACAAGTAACCGTGCGGAACTTCTTTTCTTCTCCGACCGTGCACAGGTATATAAGTCAAAATGCGACAGTTTCGCCGATACGAAAGTTTCGGTAATGGGAGAATATATCCCCTCAAAATTAGGTTTTGACGACGGTGAACAGCTTTTTGACATGGTCTTAACCGAGGACTATTCCGGCTATTTGATATTTATCTTTGAAAACGGTAAGGTTGCAAAGGTTTCGCTTGATGGTTATGTTACCGTCACTAACCGTAAAAAGTTAATGAAAGCCTACTCGGAAAAATCGCCGCTTGTGAAAATTATCCATATAATCGACAATACAGAAATTCTGCTTGTCTCCGATACCGGAAAGATGCTTGTGTTTAACACCGGGATGCTTGCCGTAAAGGCTACAAAGAATACCGAAGGCGTTCAGGTAATGACACTCCGCAAGGGGAAGCTTAAACGTGCAGATATTATAACCGACGAAACACGCGAAAGCGTAAAAAAGCTGATTGTAAAGAATATTCCGTCAGCAGGATTCGGCGGAAAAGCACTTGAAGAGACGATTCAGACTAAATTTGACCTATAATTAAATTTTGTTTACGCTGCGTTCACAAAAAATTAAGTATTTTCGCTCGCATTATGTCTTCATATTTGTTACAATGTGTAAGATTAATATATTGTCAGGAGAAGTCTTATGAGGATTAAATATCTTGCTCTCGTAAGTGTATTTATAGCCGTCTTTACCACCGCCGCTTGTAATGGCGGGGCGGAGGAGGAAACTACTCCGACGACGGTTGATACGACGATCGTTACGGTTACCGATGAAAACGGACAGCCTGTCCGCGATGACCAAGGAAGTGTTATAACTTCCGTTATCACTCCGGCTACCACTACGACTACAACTTATAACTACGATTCGGAAATTGCGGAGCTTGAGGAGCAGATTTCATCCCTCCGCGATATGACAATCCGTGAGCCCGACCCGCTTAAGAAGGATGACTTTTTGGGCGCGCAGGGGAATGAGCGGATAAGCGAAGCAGTGTCTATCCGTGCAGAGATTGAACCGTATAAACCCGAAACCTGCTTTATCGGCGGCAAAGAATACAGTACAGACATAACTTCACTGACAATTACAGGAAAGAATCTGACAAACGACGATATAAAAGAACTTAAGTATATGGTTAACCTAACGGAGTTGTTTTTATATTCAAACGGCATATCAGACCTTTCTCCGCTTCAAGGCTTAACGTCACTTACGACACTTTCAATGTTTAACAATAATATAAGCGATCTTTCTCCCTTAGCAGGGCTTTATAACCTTGAGAATCTGTTTTTGCGGAGCAATAATATTTCGGATTTAACACCGCTCTCCGGTCTTGCTAATTTGCAAAATCTGGATATATCAGACAATAACGTTACCGACCTATCACCGCTGAATACGTGCAGAGCGGTAACAATGCTTTGGATTAACGACAACGATATAGCATCACTCTCTCCGATATATACCATGACAAATTTAGCGCGTATTCATATGCAAAATAACAATATAACCGACCTGTCGCCCCTTTCGGAGATGACACGTATGCTTGAAATCTACGCGGATAATAATACCATTAACGATATTTCTCCGCTTTCTAAGATGATAAGGTTACAGTGGCTTCGCCTTAACGGCAACCCGATAAGTGATGCGGCGGTTATCGCAAATTTTACCGGGCTTAAGAATGTCTATCTTGAAAATACTCTGATTCCCCTTGACCAGATAACGGAACTCCGTACGGCACTCCCAAAAGCTGAAATAAGTTATTAAAAACGAAGAAGTGTAAACATGATTATTTTATTAAAACGTGAAGCCAACAAAGAAGATGTTAGAAGACTTCGCGAAGACTTAATGGAGAGAGGTTTTTCTCTTCACGAATCCACAGGAACTGTTGAATCATTAATCGGAGTGGTAGGCGATACGTCAACCCTCGATATAGGAACAATTGAAGCAAGAGACTGTGTCGATCAGGTTAAGCGGATTGCAGAACCCTATAAATCCGTGAATCGAAAGATGCACCCGGAAAACACTGTCATTGACGTCCGCGGACATAAATTCGGCGACGGCAGCCTTCAAATTATCGCAGGACCTTGTTCTGTCGAAACAGAAGAACAGATTATGTCTACCGCAAGAGCGGTGAAAGAAGCGGGAGCTACAATGCTTCGCGGCGGCGCATTTAAGCCGCGTACGTCTCCGTACGCTTTCCAAGGGCTTGAAGCAGACGGAATAAAACTCCTCTTAAAAGCGCGTGAGGAAACCGGATTGCCAATCGTTACGGAAATTATGGGAGTTGAAGACCTTCCTCTCTTTGAAGACATTGACGTTATCCAAGTCGGAGCAAGAAATATGCAAAATTTCAAACTCTTAAAAGCACTGGGTAAAGTAAAGAAGCCGATTCTTCTAAAGCGCGGGCTTGCAAATACAATTGAAGAACTGCTTATGTCCGCGGAGTATATTACCGCCGGCGGAAATGCCGAGGTAATTCTCTGTGAACGCGGAATACGTACTTTTGAGACTATGACGAGAAATACTCTTGACATATCGGCAGTTTCGCTTATGAAACAAAAGTCACACCTTCCTGTTTGTGCAGACCCTTCTCACGCTACGGGAATACTGTCTCTGATTGAGCCGATGAGTCTGTCGCTTATTGTTGCGGGAGCGGATGCGCTTGAGATAGAGGTACACTGTACCCCCACACGTGCACTCTCAGATGGTTCGCAACAGCTTACCCCGACAGCGTTTACTGAACTGATGGTTAATATTCGGAAGATGGCGGAGTTTTTAGGACGTAAAATAGGTTAAACTAAAATTAATTAAATATTAAATTAACGGTATGAGATACTATATCTAATACCGTTTTAATAGAAAGAAAAAATCATGATAATTATATTAAAGCAAAATTCAAAAAAGGCTGAAATAACTAAACTTGAAGAAAGTCTTCGTGCAAACGGGTTAATGACTAACCTTATCGAAGGTGTTGAAAAAAGCATAATCGGACTAATCGGCGACACCAGTAAGATTGATCTTGACAGCCTTTATGCCCAAGACTGTATAGACAGCGTTCAGCGTATCCAAGAAACATATAAACATCCGAATCGGAAGATGCATCCCGAAGATACCGTTATCGAAGCAGGGAACGTAAAAATCGGCGGAGGAAATCTCCAAATTATCGCAGGACCCTGTTCGGTTGAGTCGGAGGAGCAGATACTTTCCACCGCAAGAGCAGTTAAAGAAGCCGGCGCAACAATGCTCAGGGGCGGCGCATTCAAGCCGCGCACATCGCCGTATGCTTTCCAAGGGCTTCGCGGCGAGGGGCTTAAGCTTCTTATAAAGGCGCGTGAGGAAACAGGTTTACCGATTGTGACGGAGATTATGTCAGCAGATGACCTTCCGCTTTTTGCCGATATTGACGTAATTCAAGTCGGCGCAAGAAATATGCAGAATTTCGAACTTTTAAAAGAACTTGGTAAGACGAAGAAACCGATACTTCTAAAGCGCGGACTTGCGAATACTATTGAGGAACTTTTAATGTCCGCCGAGTATATAATGTCGGGCGGAAATACTAACGTAATCCTTTGTGAGCGCGGAATACGTACCTTTGAAACTATGACGAGAAATACCCTTGACATTTCGGCAGTACCTCTCCTCAAACAAAAATCACACCTCCCCATCTGTGTTGACCCTTCCCACGCGGCAGGAGTAATCTCACTTATAGAACCGCTGTCGTTATCAAGTATAATCGCCGGAGCAGATGCACTCGAAATCGAAGTCCACTGCGACCCGAAAAAGGCATTATCGGACGGCGGGCAACAACTCAAACCCGAAGCATTTGCAGAAATTATGGAGAAGATAAAATCGCTTTGCGGCTACCTCGGACGAAATTTAGGGTGAAAGTAGTGACAGTCATGCGGAGTATTTGTGCGATATTAATAGTTTTAATGCTATTTGTATTTATACCGATAAAAGTAAACGCAGAAGATACCCCGCATGACATACCTTTTACAGGGGAGATAAGTTACGACTACCTTGACTATGCTAAGATGAGCAATGTCGTTAATTTAGGAGATATTGCTTTTGACGATGAGTATATCTACTACACTGAATATGACGAAACTGCCGGTTTTGGTTACGAGAAAAAAGACGACGTCGGAAATTATCAAACACGAATATATAAAAAGCGGCTTGACGGAAAAGGTGAACCGATAGTAATTCTTGACGAAACGGATGACCTTTATTATGCGGCTGTACGAAATATTATTATTTCAAACGGCAGAGTGTATTTTAGCGCAATTCCTCATGAATATGGATTTCTATTAGAAACTGATAATTTTTTTCAGTGGCTCTTTTCAATGGATACGGACGGCAACGACCTTCGCATTGAACTTCGCGATGATATGGGTACAATATATATAGTCGATGAAATGGCGTATTATTATCGTGAATTTTTAGGCGATATTGAACCGGGATTTATTGAATATGACATTAAGGCGGAAACTTTCCGTGATGTATGTGATGAATATGGAATCTACAACTTAGTTACCGATGACCTTGTTCTATTAAATTACTACAGTGATAATTATTACTTTTACACCGATTCGCCGAAAGAAGGTATAAAAATAATCGACAGAAAAAGCGGCGAAGTCCTCTTTTTCATGGCTGATACATCAGCAGATTTCCTTTTCGGCGATTATTTAATTAGCAGAAGCGGAGAACTTATTAATATAAAAACCTTAGAGACGAAAGATTTTGTAAAACTTGATGAAGACTCATTTATTTCCGACATGACCGTCTATAAAAATAAGCTTTATTATCTTTTTATGAAAAGAAGACCGCGTGAGTATGAATCAACAAAAATGCTTATTTCATATGACTTCAAAACAGGGCAATCGCTTATTGAAAAAGTTTTTTTCAGAAATGAAATAAACGAAACAGAGTATTTTGAAAATATGCTCTATTCTGCACCGAACGGGGTTTATATCTATACTCCCGATGGTTTTGTAACCTGTATCATTAAATAATTGTGAGAGAAATATATATGACAACAATTCACGCTGAAACCTCAAAACCTTATGATGTGCATATCGGACACGGCTTAATTGACCGAATTACGGAATTCATCCCGAAAAAATACGATAAATTTGCCGTAATAACCGACGATAATGTCGCCGCTTTTTATCTTGAAAGAGTTAAAGCCGCGCTTCCCGGAAAAGTTCAGGGGTTCATTTTTCCGCATGGCGAAGCTTCAAAAACCCTTGAAACCGTAAGCAGAATTTATGGCTTTTTATCTGAAAACCAATTCTCTCGAAAAGATTGTATTGTTGCGCTCGGCGGCGGTGTAGTCGGAGATATAACAGGGTTTGCCGCCGCAACCTATCTTCGCGGAGTTGACTTTTTACAGATTCCGACGTCGCTTCTTGCGCAGGTTGATTCGTCAGTGGGCGGGAAAACGGGGGTTGATCTTCCGTCCGGGAAAAATCTTGTCGGCGCTTTCCATCAACCGAAAGCCGTTATAATCGACATTGACACTCTCGAAACACTTCCTCTTGACTATTTTAAAGACGGCTTAGGCGAAGTGATAAAATACGGACTTATATCTTCAAAAGAAATAACATCGCTTTTACTTAAAAATGATATTGACAGCATAAAGTCGGATATTTTCGAGATTGTCTGTCGTTGTATTGAGATTAAGCGCGATATAGTCGAAGAAGACGAGTTTGAACACGGCGTGCGAAAAATCCTTAACTTCGGACATACTTTCGGACACGCTATAGAGCGGCTCGAAAACTTCACCGGAATGTCTCACGGGATTGCAGTAGTTGCCGGGATGAAGATAATCTCAAAACTTATGCATAACGAAGAAACACTTGATATTCTTGACAGAATTTCCGAAAAATACGGTCTTACGCGTGAGGTTAACTTTACCGAAAGTGAACTTGCAGAAGCTGCTATGACTGATAAAAAGCGTAACGCCGACAGTATTGACATTATTGTTTGTGAAGAACCCGGAAAAGCAACCGTTAAAAATATTTCGTTGAAGGAATTAAGAAAACTCTGTGAATGACAGGCTCCCATATCTTCGGGAAAAGGTATCAAAACTAACTACCGCGCCCGGTGTATATCGGATGCGTGATAAAAACAACAAGATTATCTATATCGGCAAGGCGAAAAATCTTCATAATCGCGTAATAAGTTATTTTCGCGATACTGAACATACGCCGAAAGTCGAAAAGATGGTCTCGCTTGTTTATGACTTTGACTTTATTGTAACCGAGTCTGAATATGAGGCTCTCGTGCTTGAGTGTTCAATGATTAAGCAGGAGATGCCCAAATATAACATAAAGCTTAAGGACGTTCGCGGCTATTCGTATATACGTCTTTCCGACGGCGAATATCCGCGCTTTTCGGCGGTTATGAACGAACAGAAACCCGGCGAATACTTCGGTCCTTATATGAGCCACTATATAGCTTCGCAGACTGTGAGAGAGGTTAACAGAGTATTTCTGCTTCCGACCTGTAACAGACGTTTCCCCGAAGATTTTGCGAAGGGGCGGACCTGCCTTAATTTTCATCTAAACCTCTGCATGGGAGTTTGCACCGGGAAATTTTCGGCGGATAAATACCGCGCAATTATTGACGAAGCGAAGCAGTATATCAAAGACGGAAGCGAAACAAGTGTTGAACGCTTGACAGAACAGATGGGTAAGGCTGCGGAGGAACTCGATTTTGAGCGCGCAGCACTCTTACGCAATCGTATTGCGGCAGTAAAAAAAGCCGCCGAACGTCAGTATATAATTGATGATGACATGAAGGACACAGACGTTATCGCTCTGTCACAAGGCGGCAGTGAAATCTGTGCGGCGGTACTCTGCTATCGCAACGGCAGACTTGTTGACAGAGGAGAGTATTTTTTAGGGGAAGCGGAATCCATTTCGGATATGTACGAGGATTTTATCCTCGAATACTACTCCAATGAACAGGAGATTTTGACGACTAACGAAAAAAGCGGAGAAACTCTGACAGAAAATAATAAACAGCGTGAGATTCCGCGTGAAATTATCACCGCGGATGACCTTGAAAATGCAGATATTTTAGAGCAGCTTCTCCGCGAACGCGCTTCCCACGCGGTTGATTTATCTAACCGAAAGCGCGGCAGAGGAGCGAAACTGGTCGCTCTTGCGAAGGCTAACGCTTCCGATTCGCTCGCCTTAAAGCTTGGGCGTACCGGTAAGGAAGTTAATGCTCTTGAGGAACTTCAAAAGCTTTTAGGGCTTTCTTTTACGCCGAGTATTATCGAAAGTTACGACATTTCAAATACGGGCAGCGAGACTATGGTTGCCGGTATGGTTGTGTTTGAAAACGGACGTCCTAATAAGAAATTTTACAAGAAATTTTCGATAAAAACGCAGGTTATACAAAACGACTATGGGAGTATGGCGGAGGTAATCGAGCGGCGTTTTAGACATTACCTTGACGAAAATGAAACGGACGAAGGCTTCAAACGTCTGCCGGACCTTATCCTCCTTGACGGTGGTATCGGGCAGGTTAATGCTGTAAAGCCGATACTTTCCGACCTCGGGCTTGATATTCCGCTTTTCGGCATGGTTAAGGACGGAAAACACCGCACGAGAGCAATTGCTTCAGGCGGCGGTGAGATTGCTTTTCCGGCTAACAAGTCCGCTTTTTTCCTTGTGACACAGATTCAAGACGAAGTACACCGCTTTTCAATAACTTACCAGCGGAGCAAACATAAAAAGGAAAGCTTGTCCATCGGTTTAACTTCAATAAACGGAATCGGAGAAAAAAAGGCGGCGAAACTGCTTAAGTTTGCGAAAACCAAGGCTGAATTAAAAGCGCTGACTGTTGAGGATATTAGTAAACTATTAGGCATAAAGATTGAGACCGCAGAAGCGGTTCATAAATATATCAGTGAACTTTAATTAAGGAGAAATAATGAATACAAGCAGTTACGAATCCCCATTCTGTACGCGATATGCGAGCAAGGAAATGCAGTATATATTTTCGGCAGACAAAAAATTTTCAACATGGCGAAAACTCTGGGTAGCGCTTGCAAGAGCGGAGCATAACCTCGGTTTACCGGTAACGAGTGAACAGGTGAAAGAACTTGAAGCGAACGTTGATAATATTGACTATACAGTTGCCGCAGAGCGCGAAAAAATCGTCCGCCATGATGTTATGGCGCACGTATTCACATATGGTCAAGTGTGTCCGAATGCGGCGGGGATAATTCATCTCGGCGCAACCTCTTGCTATGTGGGGGATAACACAGACGTAATAATAATGCGGGACGGTTTACGTCTTATTCGCCGCAAACTTATTAATGTGCTTGCTAACCTTAAAAATTTCGCTTTAACCTATGCGGAGCTTCCGTGTCTTGCATACACTCACCTTCAACCGGCACAGCTTACTACTGTCGGAAAGCGTGCATCGCTTTGGATGAATGAACTCTATTCAGACTTTGAAGAACTCGAATTCCGGATTAATTCTCTTGCGCTCTTAGGTTCAAAAGGCACGACAGGAACGCAGGCTTCCTTCATGGAACTTTTTGAAAATGATGATGAAAAGGTAACGGAACTTGAACGTCAGATTGCGGCGGAGATGGATTTTCTAAAGGTTGTTCCTGTTTCGGGGCAGACGTATTCACGTAAGGTTGACTATAATGTTTTATCGGCACTTTCAGGTATTGCACAGTCAGCTATGAAATTTGCAAACGACCTCCGTATACTCCAAAACTTCAAAGAGATGGAAGAACCTTTCGAGACACATCAAATCGGATCGTCTGCAATGCCGTATAAACGCAATCCCATGCGCAGTGAGCGCATCTGCGCTCTGTCGCGTTATGTTTGCGTTGATGTACTTAACGCCGCATTTACAGCGGGAACACAGTGGTTTGAAAGAACACTCGACGATTCCGCTAATAAGCGTATTGCTGTTGCGGAAGGGTTCTTAGGGGTAGATGCCATACTTAATATTATGCTTAACGTAACGGCAGGGCTTGTGGTCTATCCTAAGGTTATACGTAAACGTGTCATGGCGGAACTTCCGTTTATGGCTTCCGAAAATATCATGATGGACGCGGTAAAGCGCGGCGGCGACAGACAGGCTCTTCACGAGCGAATCCGCGAACACGCTATGGCGGCAGGAAAGCGTGTTAAAGAGGAAGGGCTTGATAACGACCTTATTGAGCGTATCGCTTCCGACCCGATGTTTGGCATATCAGCGGATGAAATAGGCGAAATCCTTGTTCCGGAGAAGTATACAGGGCGAAGTGCTCAACAGGTACGTGAATATATTAACGAATATATTAACCCTCTGCTTGACGCGAATAAAGACATTTTAGGCGAAACTGCACAGATTAATGTATAGAAGGATACGATACAAAATATGCAACCCTCAAAAAGAAAATTTAACAGACTCTTAAGAAATTTAACCCTTACCGCAATGTTTATTGCATTTGGACTGCTTCTGCCTTTCTTAACCGGACAGATACCGCAGATCGGTTCTGCACTCCTCCCGATGCATATTCCTGCACTCCTTTGCGGAATATTTTGCGGACCTTGGTACGGGCTTATATGCGGCGCAGTTATGCCGCTTCTTCGCAGTATGATTTTCGGTATGCCGCCCCTTTTCCCAACAGCAACGGCAATGGCGTTTGAACTTGCCGCTTATGGTATGATAATCGGCTTTGCATATAAGATATTCAAGAAAAATATCATAGGGCTGTATGCTTCGCTCATAGCGGCAATGATAGGCGGAAGGCTTATTTGGGGCGCTGTAACTGCCGTTATAATGGGAATGGACGGCGGTTCGCTGAGTTTTAGTGCATTTTTATCATCCGTTGTTATAACCGCAATCCCGGGCATAATTTTACAGCTTATTTTAATACCGGTACTCGTTGTGGCAGTACAAAAAATCGTGCGTAACGACAGCACAGGCTACAACGAAATCCGCGCCCTTACCGCTAATCAGCTGAAGCTTTACCCGAAAGCAAGAGAGATTGACTTATTAAAGGCAATCTATCAAAACGAATTCGGTGCAGGGCATATGATAAGCGACTCGACAGTCTGCCTCAAATATATTAAAGACGAACTGAAAACGCTCGAGGATGTATCGGGCGAATCGGTTGAGG
>JAISHJ010000114.1 GCA_031262625.1 Ruminococcus sp.
TGCTTATGACTTAATTTTGATGCTTCAAGACGGCAACTTCAACGGCGCAGTCGGAAGTATCAGCCTTATTACAGATGCCCTCATGAATACAAGTATCATTGCGGCGGACGAAAGCGCACGTTTAAGCCTTATAAACTCCGCAATTGTAGCAGGTGCGGCGCGCCAATCCGACCCTATGGTAGCCGCCCTCCTATCGGGGCTAACCTTCACTTCCGCAGACGACGTTAAGCGCGAAGCAGCGAAGATGAAAGAGTTTATCGACATTCTGGCGCAGGACGGAATCACACCGGAGATGCTCAACCAAGGCAATTTCACTTTAGAAACATTCAGACAGATGAACCATATCGACGAACTGGTGACCTGCCTTTACAGCATGAAAAGCTTTGAGCCGGTTACGCGGATAGTCTTAACATACGGTATCAGAATTTTTACGGGAGACCAAAGCTATAACTACCCCGAAGATGTCGAAATTACGGAGCAGTCTGCCGAGGACTTAAAGACGGCAATTAATCTTCTGCCGTTTCTTTACGAGAGCATGAATAAAGAAAGAGCCGGCACGTTAACTATTGCACAGGCGGCAGAAGCGAACTCTTATATTGAGAGACTGAAGAGTCTTAGTTTCATGTCGGATGAAGTTTATAAAAAACTCGAATCTTTTATAGGATTAAACGGATAAATTATGGTGGAAAATTCAGCAACCGACTACCCCGATGCGCTCCCTGCGGGAACGGTGCTAAGCGGTAAATTCCGTATAGACGGCGTTTTGGGCGCGGGAGGTTTCGGCTTAACATATAAAGGTTACGACACCGAAATAGAGCGCGAGATTGCCATTAAGGAATACTTTCCGCGACAGCTTTCTGTACGCGCCAATGACGGAATGACTGTAAGAAGCTATAAGGGAAGCCTTTCCTCTCGCTATAATGACGGGCTTAATAAATTCATTCATGAGGCGAGACGTACCGCAAAGTTCGGGAAAAATCCCGGCGTTGTATGGGTAATAAGCTATTTTGAAGCGAATGGTACTGCATATATTGTCATGGAATTTGTGGAGGGGCGCTCCCTCTCCTCTCTTTTAGAGGAGCGCAAAACTCTTTCTGAGCCGGAGACATTAACACTCCTAAAGCCTGTTATTTTAGCAGTAAGGGAACTTCATAAAAACCATCTCATTCACCGCGATATTGCCCCCGACAACATAATGATTCAAAAAGACGGAAGCACTAAGCTTATTGATTTCGGTGCTTCCGCCGACTTTTCCGAAGAAGCTTCCGACAACAGCGAACTTGTGATAAAGCCCGGCTACGCGCCTATTGAACAGTACGACCGTTCGCGCAAAACTCAAGGTCCTTGGACCGATGTTTACGCGCTCTGTGCTACAATCTATAAATGTATTTCCGGGAAGACCATACCCGAAGCGCTTGTTAGAGTGCGGAGCAAAAACGCTCTCGAAAAGCTTCCCGAAAGTATAAATTGCCGCGATATTATCGACAAAGGTTTGCAGGTAATGCATGAAGAGCGCTTGCAGTCCGTCGATGCTCTTATCAAGGCATTCTATCATGAAAAACGGAAGCTTGACTTTATTATTCCGATTAGTATTGCCGCGGGCGCGCTTGTTGTTGCCGGAGTAATTGTATTTTTGCTCTCAATTTTATCGCCCGAACCTACTGCCACGCCGCAAACCGTTACGACGACAGCCGAAACTGTTACGGTGACTTCTGTCGAAGCTTCTGCCTACTCCGGCGCGTACGAATATGATGATTACCGCGAAAAATACGAAGCAGACATTAAAAATCCGGAAGATGCCGAAATAAACGACATGAACCATATGTGCATCATAAATTCGGCGAATTCCTTCCGCGTTGTTGATATAGGAATGAGGAATCTTAACGGCGAAGCCGCAGTGCTCCTTATTCAGGCGGACATTTTCGGGCGGGATGTTACCGTTGACCTTCTCGATTTTTATGTTCATTATGAAACTTCCGACGGGAATTCCGGTTTTGCCGAAATTATTCCTACAAGAAGTATAGATGCAGAGGGCAATACGCTTGCATTTCCGCTTAAAATCGCAGACGGCAAAACGGTGGTTTTCGGCTTTGAAGTTCCTGTGAAAACCAATTCGATTGACTTCGTTTTCAGCGGAATTGACGACGACCTTTCAGAAGAACTTTCCGGCGAAAACGGCGCATCGGTTATCGTCAGAACGCCGGTTGAACTTACCGAATAGCTTTGGGGTTAACAAATGAAATTTGAAACAGATATATACTCCGACAAGGGCGGCAGAGAGGTTAACGAAGACAGCGTTAATGTCTGTGAAAGCGAAGACGGCGGCTTTATCGCTGTTCTTGCGGACGGCGTTGGCGCGCACGGCGGCGGCGATATTGCCTCAAGAATTGTCGTAGAAAAACTCTCCGAAACTTCCGACCGAAGCGATATATTATCGCTTTATAACGGAGTTAACGAAGCAGTTTTAGCCGCGCAAAAGCCCGGGATTTATATGAAAAGTACTGCTGTTATGATAGAAATTTCCGAAAGCGAAGGCATCACGACGGCGCGGATTTCTAACGTCGGCGACAGCAGATGCTATATGTTCAGAAAGAATAAAATTATCTTTCAGACCTCCGACCACAGTTTCCCCGGGCTTGACCTTTTAAGGGGGAAGATTACGGCATCGGAAATTCGTTTTCACCCCGGGCGGAATAAACTGCTCCGCGCTATCGGTTCGGATAACGCCACGCCGGAGGTTACGCAAATAGAAGTTAAAAAGGGTGATGCTTTTCTTCTTTGCTCGGACGGCTTTTGGGAGTATGTGGATGAAAAAGAGATGGCGAAGTCACTCCGCAAGAGCCGCCGTCCGCAAGACTGGATTCCTTCTATGCTCACGATTATGAAAAAACGCTTCCCCCCCGACCACGATAACTGCTCCGCTGTCGCGGTGAGGGTTATGTGAAAATAAGCAAGGTAGTTTCTGCTGTAAAATTAAAAATCCCTTGTCAAACGTTTGACGAGGGATTTTGGTGGTATGGGGTTTGCACACTACTTAAATGAGATGCGCGAATGTGCAAATTAAATATGCCGTTCTGCGGGTGACCGGATTTGAACCGGTACGGTATCACTACCGAGGGATTTTAAGTCCCTTGCGTCTGCCGATTTCGCCACACCCGCGAGAAGTATGTTGCTTATAGTATTTTAGCATAGAATTTAGGGAATGTCAAGCCGTTAAGAGAAATTAATAAAAAAGTCATAATTTATTTGTGCAGTGGAAGAAAGAGCATAAATATTGCTTGTATGTTAATATACTTTGTATAATAAATTATTTTCAAATTTTTTTATTTAATACTTGCTTTTTCAGTAAATATATGCTACAATGCTAATAAGGCAATCTTTTGTCTGCATTTAGTACTAATTTTTACGATAATACATATAGTAGTATGAAACTTAATCTTGTTTTGTGTGAGCCTCAGATACCGCAGAATACGGGGAACATTTCGCGAACCTGTGCGGTAGTGGGAGCGGCTTTGCATCTGATTCGACCTCTCGGTTTTGAGATTACGGAGTCGCGTGTAAAGCGAGCCGGGCTTGATTATTGGGATAAACTTGACATTTTTTATTATGACAGCTTGGAAGATTTTATGGAGAAACACGGTGACAAAGAACTGTTCTTCTTTTCAACGAAGGCGGAGAAGTTCTATTCGGATGTGAAGTACCCAGACGGCGCGTATTTGGTCTTCGGGCGTGAGGATGCAGGGCTGCCGGAATGGCTGCTTGAAAAACAGGCGGAGCGGTGCGTAAAGCTCCCCATGCGCGACGGTCTGAGGAGTCTGAATCTATCGAACACGGCGGCTGTCGCGGCGTACGAGTACCTCAGACAGCGCGGCTTCCCGGGGTTGATGTAAGCGGCGCGGCAAATGGGCTTTATTGATTCAACGTGGTCAATTCCGATTTAGGTCGGTTTGCATATATATAGAATTTTTACGGAGGAATTTTTTAATGAACAGAAAAACATACGGTCTTGTCGCTTTAATAGCAAGTATCGCAGGTTTTTTCATCCCTGTCGGCTCTATAGTAGGGTTAATCTTCGCAATTTTAGGCAAGAAGCTTCCTGATGACGGCGATAAAACAACTACCAACTTCCTTACCGCCGGACTTATCATCTCGATAGTTTCCCTCGTGCTTTCTATTACCTGCTGGGCTTGCTACATCTGCGGAATTATCGCAACCGCCGGTCTTTCCTACTAAATGCTCCCCCCGATTCAAATTTTTGATCGAATAATTACTGGATATGGCATTGCCGTTGCCGTGGGTTTGATTGTCTGCCTATTTTATATAATGCGGCAGTCAAAGCGAATCTACGGCACCGACGGCGATATTCTGCTTATTACTGCTATTGCCGGAGGAGCGGCTGTGTTCTTTTCGCACCTCCTTTTCGGAATTATCTCGCTTCTTACCTACGGCGGCTTTCCTACTATCACAAGCTTTGACGGATTTTTACGCTTTTTGAACGATTTTTTCGGAGGAAGCGTCTTTTTCGGCGGGCTTATCGGCGGAGCAGTTGCAGTATTTATCACGCTTAAGATAATGAAATTCCCGTGGTATCCTGCGGTTGACCTTATTACAACAGTAGTTCCTCTCTTCCATTTTTTCGGGAGGGTAGGCTGCTTTTTAGGCGGCTGCTGCTATGGCATACCGTCGCGCTTCGGCTTTACTTTCAGTCACTCAATAGTAGAATCCGCAAACGGCGTTAACCGCTTCCCTGTACAGCTTTTGGAGGCTTCGTTTAACCTTCTGCTGTTTTTTGCGCTCTACAGACTTTTTAGGGGAGAGAAGCTGTGCGGAAGGCTCTTTTTCCTGTACCTTGCCTGTTACAGTCCGGCGCGGTTTTTACTCGAGTTCCTCCGCGGGGACTCATATCGCGGCTTATTTGCTTTAGGCGATACAGGCGTAATGCTTTCGACTTCGCAGATTATTTCGGTATTTACACTTGCTGTAGGAATAATCGGACTTATTGTTACTAAAAATACAGTTATAAAAAATCAAAGAAATAGAAACTAATGGTTGAGAAAATCCAGATAATGACCGATTCGGGCTCTGATATCCCGAAGGCATACGAACAAAAACACAATATCCGTATACTCTCATTCCCCATAGCTGTCGGCGAGCGCGGCTTTTTCGACAGAGATATGACCGATGCGGAATATTATAAGCTTATTTTAGATTCGGTAAAGTCTTCAGACTTTCCGACAACTTCGCAGATTACGGTTAACCGCTTTTTAGATGTATACAATGAGTATTATAATGCGGGAATTACCGATCTTATATATGTTTCGATTGCAGACAAAGGCTCTGCCACATACGGCAATGCTGCAATGGCGAAGGAACAGTTTTTTGAAGAAAATCCTGCCGCCAAGAATTTTCGTATCCATATTATCGACAGCGGAAACTACACAGGCGTGTACGGCTGGCCTGTAATTCAAGCGGCTGTAAAAGCTGAAAAAGGCGTTTCTGCCGAAGATATTGTCTGCTATATCGAAGACTGGTGTTCTTGTGCAGAAGTGAATTTCGGCTGCTATACATTAGATTTTGTTAAACGCTCGGGGCGTGTCTCAACCGCCGCCGCTTTTGTCGGCGAGATGTTAGGGCTTCGTCCGATAATCAGAATAAAACACGCAGTCTCCACCACTACTTCAAAGGTTCGCGGCGACAAGGCAGTTGTTCCGAAAATTGTTGACATTACAGCAGAGCGAATTATCCCCGGAACGCCCTACGTAATCATTGCCGGGAACGACAAAGCGGCGGAGGACGAACTCAAAAAATGCACTTCAAAGCGTCTCGGCTATCCCCCGGAAATGGTTTTCTATGTGGGAGCGGCTGTGGG
>JAISHJ010000119.1 GCA_031262625.1 Ruminococcus sp.
AAGCTTTTTATTAAAGACTAAAAACAAGAAAAAGTTTAAAGTCCGGGAGGGGTGGGGGTTTGGGGGAGGGGAGGGGCGGGTCACCGCTCCTCCCCTCCCCCAACGTATCATCCCCGTACCCAGTTCCCCGTACCCAGTTCCCAGTATCTATACGCGGAAGACAGCGATAATATCGTGGAGGTTACGGGATTGAGCGGAGAGTTCCTCGGAGGAGGCGGCGGTTTCCTCGGTGATGGCGCTGTTGCGCTGGATGACTTCGGAGACTTGGGAGATACCGATATTGATTTGTTCGATGGAGAGGTTTTGCTCTTCGGAGGAGGTGGCGATACTTTCAAAGATTTGGGTAGCATCATTGACGCCTTTGACGATACCGGAGAGGGACTCGGCGGTTTCGCCGGCGATTTTCGCGCCGAGCTCGGCTTTTTTCATGCTGTTTTCGATGAGGGAGGAAGTTTCTTTTGCGGCGGCGGCGGACTTGGAAGCGAGGTTACGAACTTCGTCTGCTACTACTGCGAAGCCTTTACCTGCTTCACCTGCGCGGGCTGCTTCGACAGCGGCGTTGAGTGCTAAGATATTTGTTTGGAAGGCGATGTCGTCGATAACCTTGATAACTTTGCTTATATCTTGAGAAGCGAGGTTAATTTCGTCAACGGCTTTAGTCATTTCAGTCATTTGATCGTTGCCTTTTTCTGCGCTGACTTTGATACCTTCGGAGATATCGGCAGCTTGGCGGGACATTATGCTGTTGGATTTGGTTTTTTCGGCAACGTCGGCGATAGAAGCGGAGAGTTCCTCGATAGAAGCGGCCTGTTCGGTAGTACCTTCTGCCATAGTTTGAGAAGCTTCTGCGAGTTGGAGAGTACTTGTGTTGACTTCGGTTGTTGTAGTTTGGATAGTTTTAATGAGCGCGGAAAGTTCGGCTGACATTTTGTTGATGGAATTTGCGACGGTATCTTTGTCGGAGAGGGGTTTAAGCTTAACGGTAAGGTCTTTATCTGCGACCTTAGCGAGTTCTTCCATGTATCCTATTATAGTATCCATGAAGTGAGCGAAATTACCGATACTTTCGGCAATTTCATCTTTTCCGGAAGCGTAGGATTTTGTAACTGCGATTTCTTCGGGAGTGAAGGACAGATTACCGGTAGTACCTGCCTGAATAGCGACTTTATTGAGGTTTTTGATGGGGTCGGCGATTGATTTTGCGGTAGAAACAGCTATTCCGAGAGCGACGGCAACAGCAAGTATAATTACGCAAATCTGAATAATTGTAGCGATTAAAGTAGTTCTGTCTGCGGTAGCATCAAGGTCTTTCGCAATCTGTACATTATAAGCGGCAACGTCTTCAACTGCCTTAACAACGGCATCCGATTCAGACATATGTTCGTTAATGATAGCGTAAACGGATTCTGAGTCACCTGTATCAGCGGCTGCTTTTACCTTATCAAAAATTGAGCTGTAGCTTTCGTAGTTTTTCTCGAAAGTGTTAAATGCGGTTTCGGCATCCCAGTCTGTAACTGTACTTTCGTATGTAGCGATAGCATCTTCGATGTCTTGCTGATATGATTTAATATTATTGTAAGAATCGTTTACAGCGGCGGCATCGCCTGAGTCGCGGGCGATACGGAGGAGGTTAACGCGAATATTGTTAAATCTTCCGCGCATTACGGAGACTGCGTTTATAGCAATAACAGGTTCGTCATACATTAAGGAAGCTGAATTTGAAATAACAGATGAAGCAACTATTCCGACAATACCGATGACGAGTGAGAAGGCGGCAACAATGAGAAACGAGACGATCAACTTCGGCGTAATTTTAAGGTTTTTCATAAAAGATACTTGCTCATAAGAACGTAAAAAAACGCGGTTATGGCACCCTCCTAAAGTAATAATACACAACGCGCAAAATCATTGCGCTATTGCAACGACGGTTAGGTTATTCAACATGAAAATCAGTAAAATAAGGAGATGTTAAAAGCTGTTAACTGCGGCATAACAACTTTATTCACCATTGAACAAACACTCCGCCATCAATATTATAACTAATCGTCAAACTTTTGTCAATAGTTTTAAGCAAATTTTAAAACATTTTTTATTATATTGCCATTTTATATAGACTATGGTTTTCAAATTTACTATTTTTTATAGATGTTGACTAAGCTTAACAGTTTATTAATAAAGAGCAGCAAGCAAAAATTACGGTTAAGCTTTAGTTATTTTAAGAATGAGGGGTTATATTCCGGTGTCTTTAGGTCGTAGCCTTGTCGGGTAAGATTTGAGACTTTTAGGGCGATGAGATTGGCGTCAATTCCCATCATTTTCGAGACGGTAAATATATCCATACCGTCAAAGATATATTCAAGGAGTGTGGGGGTATCTATTAATAGTTCTGCGGCGAAAATATTCGCTTCATACTCCGGGCGGCAATCCATCTTATACAGCGAATATTCACAAAGCCCCTTTGTTTTGGCAAGTTCGCGGTGAAGCCTGTCGTGACCGAGTTCGTGGGCGGCTACAAGCCGCTTTGTTCTTTCGTCAAGATTATCGTTAATTATAATAAACCTTTTCTGTAAAATATTAAAATACATACCCTTAAGCTTCGTAAAATCCGAAGAATATCCGATATGCACGCCTAAAACATCGGCAAGTTCAAACGGGTTGCGCGTTTTATATCTGTCTGCTAAGCGGTTTGCCTTAACGATAATCATGTCCTGTTCCAATTTGACACCTCCGGAAAACGAAACTTATGTTCTTTTTATTATAGCACATATGTTTTTGTTTGTCAAGGAGTTTTTAAATATAATATTTAGGGAAAAATAAAACCTTTTCGCTGAAAATCAAGCCGCGAAAAGGTTTATTTATCTTCGTAATGCTCTTTGCAAGAAGCAATTTCGAGTTCGCCGTCTCTCATACGATAAACAATACGATTACCGCCGTCAATATGTCTGCTCCACCAACCGGACTTATCTCCTTTCAGAGGTTCGGGGTGTCCTATGCCGTTGTCAACGCCGTTTCTCATAATGTCTTTTATAAGTTCATTGATCTTCTTTATTTTTTTGCGATCTTCTGTTATCCAATATAAGAAATTTTCCCAACCTTCATCTGTAAAAGCATACTTCCCCATTACTCATACGCCTCAAGTTCGTCCATCGTTTTATACACAGGTTTTGTTACGCCTTTTTCATAGTCGCTTATAACTTTTGATAGATGCATTTGGTTTTCATCAGACCAAAAATGGTCAATTCGGCTATTAATATTACGTTCACGTGCTATTTTCCATATTGACTGAAGGACTGTAAAAACATCATCGGGCATTATATCTACATCATTTTTAAAACTTTCTCTTGTTGACATACCAACACACCCTTTCGTTATGATAATATTATATCAAAAAAACTCCCGTTTGTCAAGCAATTATTACATTTTGTGCGTATCCCATAAGCACAGGAATAAATTGAGCTAATTTTCGCTGTAGTAGCCAATCGGCGGAGTAGATAAAGCTGAATTTAACAACTTATCAAACATTAAATGCGGAATATAACGCCGATTAAATCTATAGCAAAATTCGTCAAGATAAAGTTGTAAGTCATCCGATTTTAACCCGTGAAATGTGCCGAGTACGAAAGCCTTTGCATTTGAAATAATTGTATGAAGCCACTTTAACTTGCTGTCTGCACTGTCAGCCGGTAAAACGTCATAATCGACAAAATAGTCCTTAGTTATCTTCTGCGATTTATAGGATTTGAAACCGTCAGTGATGAGTTTAGATTTCTTTTCTATATGCTTTTCTGCAAACTGCTCGATGGTCTTTGCCTTGAAATTATCTACGACTTGCATTTTTGCGTACAGCGGTTTACCGTCATCGGTTAAAGACACAGCAACAATAACCTTGCTCTTGTCTGTTCCTCTGCCGCGTTTAAGCGGTTCTGAATCGTTATTCTCTCTCCCTGTAAAGTAAGCTTCATCAACTGTCACAGTTCCGCAAAGCTTATATTTGGCGTTTGCTAACTGCATTGCTTCGCGCAGTCTGCGATTTATATACCACGCTGTTTTATAGGTAACCCCTATATGTCCTTGAAGCTCTTTTGCTGAAATTCCGGCTTTACTCGAAATGATTAGAAAAGCAGCCCAATACCACTTCCGTAAATCAAGTTTCGAGTTTTCAAATGCTGTGCCGAGAAGAATTGATGTATGTTTTTTGCAGTTTTTGCATTCCCAGACGTTGCGTGTTTTAATTCTATACCCCTCATTTTGCCCGCATTTCGGACAAACAAAATTCATTTGAACTCTACGTTCCCACAAATCATCAGAACATATTTCTTCTGTCGCATACTTTTCGCTAAACTCAATTAAACTCATTCTTTTTGGAATTATTTCACCTTTTTGCATAATAGCACCTACCTTTAGTGCTATTATAACATACAAACCCTTACTATGTCAAGTTTTGCGTTCCTGTGCATATGGGATACGCACATTACATTTTACTTTCACCATTGTTATATTCCCCAAATTTCAGGGTATATTATAGACATATATTTTCCTGAAAAGAGGAGATTTACGGAATGGATAAAAAGCTTTTAACAAACGAAGTCGGCGCACCGGTTGCCGATAACGAAAATTCCTTAACTGTCGGTGAAAGAGGTCCTGTCGCCATGCAGGATGTGTGGCTTATGGAAAAGCACGCACATTTTAACCGCGAGGTTATCCCCGAGCGGCGTATGCACGCGAAAGGCTGGGGTGCATACGGGAAATTTACAACAACGCACGACATTACAAAATATACAAAGGCGATACCTTTCTCAAAAATCGGCAAGGAGACCGAGGTTTTCGTCCGCTTCTCCGAAGTAGCGGCAGAACGCGGCGGAGCAGATGCTGAACGTGATATTCGCGGATTCGCCTGTAAATTTTACACCGAAGAAGGCAACTGGGACCTTGTTGGTAACAACACACCTGTTTTCTTTCTCCGTGATGCACAGAATTTTCCGGGGCTCAATCGTGCTATTAAGCGTGACCCGCAAACACACCTTCGTTCTGCACAGAATAACTGGGATTTTTGGACCTGTCTCCCGGAATCATTCCATCAGCGCACCATAACCATGTCCGACCGAGGTATTCCTGCAAGCTTCCGGCATATGCACGTTTACGGCGAGCACACCTTTAGTTTTTACAATGCGAAAAATGAGCGGGTATGGTGTAAATTCCATTTTGCCACAAAGCAAGGTATAGTTAATCTGACTGATGATGAAGCGGCGGAACTTATCGGGAAAGACCGCGAGTCTCACGGGCGCGATCTTTATGACGCCATTACTCGGGGTGAATATCCTAAGTGGACTATGTTCGTTCAGATTATGACTGACGAACAGGCAAGAATGCATTACGAAAACCCCTTTGATGTGACGAAGATTTGGAAGCATAAAGAATTTCCGCTTATTGAAGTGGGTGAACTTGAACTCAACCGCTGGCCGGAAAATTTCTTTGCGGAGGTGGAACAGTCTGCATTTACCCCCGCCCATATTATCCCCGGAATAGGTTTTTCGCCCGACAAGCTTTTACAGGGCAGGCTATTTGCGTACGGGGATGCTGCGCGCTATCGTCTCGGCGTAAACCACAACCTTATTCCTGTTAATCAAGCTAAGCACGCGAAGGTGAACAGTTCCCACAGAGACGGTTCAATGAGAGTTGACGGAAACTATGGGGCGGCAACTGCATATACTCCTAACAGCTACGAAACATGGGTAGACCAGCCGGAATTTTCCGAACCTCCTCTTAATATTGAAGGCGCGATGTGGCGGTATGACTTTAAGGATGACCCGACTGATGATTGTTTCCGTGCGGGCGGCGACCTTTACCGCCTTATGACTAAAGAACAGCAGTCTGCTCTAATCGGCAACACTATGCGTAACATGATGCCGGTCACCGAAAACATTAAGTATCGCCACGCCGCTCACTGTTACCTTGCTGACAAGGATTACGGCAGATGTATGGCGGAAGCTTTGATGCTTGACTTTAACAAGGTTATAGAACTGTCGAAACTTTCACAGGCAGAGTTAATTAAGCAGACACCTCCGGGTAAACCGAGAATGGCGAGCTGATGAAAAAAATAATCCTGCTTTTTTGCGGCTTTTTATGTTTAGCACTGGGTGCGTTAGGAACAGTAATACCGATATTCCCGACAACGCCGTTTGTGCTTATCGCGGCGGGATGTTTTTCCGCAACTCCTGCGCTTTACGGAAGAATTTACAGAATTAAATTCTTCCGCGAATATCTTGACGCGTACAAAGAGGGAAAGCCGGTTAGGCTCGTGGTGCGTATAGCTTCAATAACTATCCTCTGGGCGGCACTTATTATCTCAATGATTACCGCGAAGGTTATGGCTATGTATATAGTCCTGCCTGTTGTAGGATTTGCGGTAACAATTCATCTTCTTACTATCGGGCGGAAAAAGAAGGTTATACTGCCCGAAGCGGAAACAGCTGAATAAATTTAAACAGCATCCGAGATTTTCGGATGCTGTTAATTATCAGCAGTTATTCATACGAAATATCAATGCCGGTGAGTTTTATCTCCTTCACGTCATCATATGTCATAGGAAGATAAACCCATAAGTCATCGTCAACATATTCGTCCTGTCCGGCAAAAAGGTCGTATACAGAAGCGGATACATATTTTGGCTCCATATCGGTTTTCCAGACTATATCGCATGAGAAGGTCAGAGAGCGTATGTCACGGTCGCTGTTGTTATGGATTTT
>JAISHJ010000122.1 GCA_031262625.1 Ruminococcus sp.
GTCATGAGCGTGAATAACGAAACCGGAACGTTTTTTCCAATAAAAGAGATTTTCGGTGCGATTAAGCGTGTTAACACAAATGTGATTACGCACACAGATGCAGTACAGTCGTTCATGAAAATGCCTGTTAATGCGGCTGAAATTAACGCCGACAGTATAACAATTTCCGCACATAAAGTACATGGCATAAAAGGCGCCGGTGCTTTATACATTAAAAAAGGTATAAGAGTTGCCCCGCTTATTCCCGGCGGCGGGCAAGAACGCGGTTTTCGCTCCGGTACAGAAGCAACGCCGGCAATTGCGGCGTTCGGTGCAGCGGTTAAGGTGCTTTGCTCCGATATGCACAAGGCATATAAACAAACAGAAAAATTAAACAAAAACTTTCGTAAAGCTTTGTCGGAAATGCCGTTTATAACAATAAATTCTCCGGACGATGCAATACCATATATACTCAATTTCAGTGTCAGAGGAATTCGTTCGGAAATTATGCTTCATTTTTTAGAAAGCAAGGATATTTTCGTATCAAGCGGAAGCGCCTGTTCAAAAGGAAAAGGTTCGGGAGTGCTAACTGCTTTCGGAGTAAAAGATAAGGACGCCGACGAAGCGGTACGGGTATCTTTTTCGAGGGAAACTGCCGAAACGGAAACTGATGAACTCCTAAAAGCAATAAACGCGGGATATGAAAGACTGCAAAAAGTATAAACCAAAAGTATTAAATAGATAAGGTGCAAAGATGAAAAAATTAATGCTCGGCAACGAAGCGGTTGCCAGAGGGCTCTATGAAGCAGGAGTAACGGTAGTATCAAGCTATCCGGGTACGCCGTCTACGGAAATTACGGAATTTTCCGCAAACTATGATGAACTTTATGCGGAATGGGCACCAAACGAAAAAGTTGCGGCAGAGGTTGCTTTCGGAGCAAGCGTTGCCGGAGCAAGATCGTTTTTCGCAATGAAGCACGTAGGGCTTAATGTTGCGGCAGACCCGCTCTATACTATGTCCTACACAGGCGTTAACGGCGGCTGTGTAATGGCGGTAGCCGACGACCCGGGTATGCATTCCTCACAGAATGAGCAGGATTCACGCCACCACGCTATAGCGGCGAAAGTACCTATGCTTGAGCCGTCCGATTCGTCTGAATGTTTAGCTTTCACAAAAGCGGCGTATGATATTTCGGAACAGTTTGATACCCCCGTTATAATAAGGCTGTCTACACGCGTTTCACATTCACAATCCCTGTGTGAACTCTCGGACAGGGTTACTATTCCTAATAAACCCTACGTTAAAAATGTCGCAAAATATGTTATGATGCCGGCGATGGCAAAGGGCAGACATATTTTTGTAGAAGAACGCACAAATAAACTTCGCGAATATGCAGAAAACTCGCCTCTAAACTGTACTATATATAATGATTCAAAAGTAGGCGTTATAACTTCCGGTGCGGCGTATTGCTATGCGGCGGAAGCTTTAGGCGAAACTGTTTCGTACTTAAAACTCGGTATTGTTAATCCCCTTCCCGAAAAGCTTATCCTTGATTTTACCGCAAAGTGCGATAAAATCTATGTCATTGAGGAACTTGACGGAATAATCGAAGACCATTGCAAAACTTTGGGAATAGAAGTCATCGGAAAAGAATTATTCGGCTTATTAGGCGAATTTTCGCAAGAAATTATTTCTGAAAAAATTCTCGGTAAAACTCCTGAAAACGTCGATTTTCCCGAAAACATACCTGTCCGTCCGCCCGTAATGTGCGCCGGATGTCCGCACCGCGGGGTGTTCTACTGCCTTTCAAAGAATAAAATCCGCGTTTCAGGCGACATAGGCTGCTATACCCTCGGCGCATCTGCTCCCCTTTCCTCTGTCGATACTACACTCTGTATGGGTGCATCTGTTTCCGGGCTTCACGGTATGAATAAAGCCGACCCGGAAGGAGCGGCGAAAACCGTTGCCGTTATCGGCGACTCAACCTTCATGCACAGCGGCATAACAGGGCTTGTAAATATCGCTTACAATCAGAGCAACTCGACAGTTATCGTCCTTGATAACTCAATCACCGGTATGACAGGGCATCAGCAGAACCCCTCGACCGGCGTTAACCTAAAGGGTGACGTTACAGCGGCAGTTAATATTGAATCGCTCTGCAAAGCTATCGGTATTAAGCGTGTACGAGTGGTTGACCCTTATAATCTTGCGGAAACAGAAGCGGCGATACACGAAGAACTTGCCGCGCCGGAAGCATCGGTTATAATTGCACGACGCCCATGTGCGCTCCTTAAATATGTTAAACATAAACCCGCCCTTGTCATAAATGACTGTAAAGGCTGCAAAATGTGTCTAAAACTCGGCTGTCCGGCAATATCAAATAAAGACGGAAAAGCAGTAATTGACTCTGTACAATGTGTCGGCTGCGGTATCTGTACCGAAGTTTGTCGATTCGGTTGTATAAAAGCTAAAGACGGAGGTGTAAACTGATGGTAAAATCAATTATGATAGTAGGCGTAGGCGGTCAGGGTACGCTTCTTGCTTCACGGATTATCGGTAACGCACTTATTAAAAAAGGTGTTGACGTTAAGGTTTCGGAAGTCCACGGTATGAGTCAGCGCGGCGGCTCGGTTGTAACCTATGTTAAGTTCGGCAGCGCTCCCGGTGACAAGGTACATTCTCCCGTGATAAATCACGGTGAAGCGGATATAATTATAGCTTTTGAACAGCTTGAAGCGGCGCGTTATGTTTCATTCCTTAAAAAGGGCGGAAAGATGATAGTTTCAACTCAAACTATCGACCCTATGCCTGTTATAACAGGAAACGCCGCTTACCCGGAAGATATTATCGCAAAAATTAAGGCACAAGGTGTTGACATAACAGCTGTAGATGCACTTGAACTTGCTGTAAAGGCAGGCTCTGCGAAAGCTTCAAATGTTGTGCTGATAGGTGTTCTGGCAAGTTTTGCGGTAATGTCCGATGAAGCTTGGATAGAGGAAATTGAAGAATGTGTTCCTCCGAAATTTATCGAACTTAATAAAAAAGCATTCTTTTTGGGCAAAGAAGCAAGCTGACGTTTATTATTTACGGAAATGTTTTGCTTGCTGTAAAAGATGTTCTGATTTATTTTCAAAGTCAGCTGAATATTAATAAAATCCTTTCAATAGGGGGAATTTGAAATGGGAAACTACTACAACAAAGCGATGGAATGTGCTACGCTTTATGAGATGGAAGCACTCCAGAGCTTCAGACTATCGCAGACGGTACGGAGGGTTTATGAAAAAGTGCCGTTTTATCGCGACAGAATGATCGCAAACGGCGTGTCACCCGACGACATCAAAAACGTCAACGATCTTCACAAACTCCCGTTTGTAATGAAACAGGATCTTCGTGATACTTATCCGTACGGGCTTTTCGCCGCACCTCTCGATGAAGTTGTGCGCCTTCACGCTTCTTCCGGTACAACCGGCAAGCAGATTGTCGTAGGATATACCAGAAATGACCTTGAAATTTGGGACGAATGTGCGGCGCGTGCACTTACTGCCGCAGGCGGCGACAAAACCGACTTTATGCACGTTTCCTACGGTTACGGTTTATTTACCGGAGGTCTAGGAATCCACGGCGGTGCAGAAAAAATCGGCATGACTGTTATACCCGTTTCAACCGGCAACACCGCACGTCAGATTAACATAATAAAAGACTTCGGAAGTACTCTAATCTGCTGTACCCCTTCATATGCAATGTTTATCGCAGAAACTATGCGCGACATGGGCATTTCAAAAGATGACATTAAGCTTAAGGCAGGACTTTTCGGTGCAGAACCTTGGACACAGGAAATGCGGCATACCCTCGAAGAAATGCTCGGGCTTAAGGCTTACGACATCTACGGGCTTACCGAAATTATCGGTCCGGGAGTTGCTTTTGAATGTGAAGAGCAAACAGGTATGCATATCTGCGAAGACCACTTTATCCCCGAAATTATCGACCCCGACACAGGCGAAGTACTCCCCCTCGGCGAACAGGGCGAACTCGTTTTCACCTGTATTACTAAAGAAGCTTTCCCACTCCTTCGTTACCGTACTCGCGATATAGCAGTACTCTCGCGCGAAAAATGTTCCTGCGGACGTACACTTATCAAAATGCTCAAACCTAAGGGCAGAACCGACGATATGCTTATTATCCGCGGCGTAAATGTCTTCCCGTCACAGATTGAAACAGCACTTTTATCTGTTGCCGGAAGCCAGCCTTTCTATCATATTGAGGTTGATCGCATTAACAATAACGATTCGCTCGAAATTCAGGTTGAAGTTTCGGAAGCAATGTTCTCCGATACTATAAAGAGTATGGAAGACGTTGAAAATGCAATCAAGCGCGCTGTAGAATCGGTTATCGGTATCTCCGCGAAGATTACCATGTGCGGACCTAAGACACTCAAGCGTTTTGAGGGAAAAGCTTCTCACGTTACAGACAAACGTAAACTCTTAGATTAACTTTTCATAAAAATATAAAACAGGAGGCACTATTATGTTAATAAAGCAACTCTCCGTTTTCGTTGAAAATAAACAGGGCAGACTCTCGGCAATCACAGATATTCTGCGTGAAAGCGGAATAGACATTCGTGCACTCTCCCTCGCAGACACAAGGGATTTCGGTATCCTTCGCCTTATCGTTAACGATGTTGACAAAGCGTATTCTGCACTCAAATCCGGCGAATGTCTCGTATCATTAACCGACGTTATTGCAGTTTCTATTGAAGACAAACCCGGCGGACTTACCGAAGCAATGGACCTTCTTACACAAGCGGATATTTCCGTTGAGTATATGTATGCATTCATCTCAAAAAGTGCCGGTTCGGCTTCCGTTATTCTTCGTGTTGATGACAACAAAAAAGCCGTTGAAGTTCTTTCTGCAAAATTTAAACTCCTAACCCAAGCAGAAATAGCCGTATAAATCGTAAATTTTAATACTTTTTATATTTATTTCGCAATTTTTCAAATTATTTTTCCATAAAGTATTGACAAAAAAACCTTCAAATACTATAATATAAATATAAATACGTTTTTACACAAATAATATATAACAGTGTAAATTTAGCCGATAGTAATTAATTTTATCGGCACGGAAATTAATTCGGAGGATTTATGGCAAAAAAACAACCTAACGCAATCCCTGCTGAAGTTTCGGCCGATGAAATTAAGGAATCCGAAACAGTTACACCGACAGTTCCTGTTGAACCTGTTGCGGAAGTAAAACCGGCTGTAGTTACAGAAACAGAACCGAAACCTGCTGCTCCTAAGGCTGAGAAGAAACCTGCTGCTCCTAAGGCTGAGAAGAAAGCTGCCGCTCCTAAGGCTGAAAAGAAACCTGCTGCTCCTAAGGCTGAAAAGAAACCTGCTGCTCCTAAGGCTGAAAAGAAACCAGCCGCTCCTAAGGCTGAAAAGAAAGCTGCCGCTCCTAAGGCTGAAAAGAAAGCTGCTGCTCCTAAGGCTGAGAAGAAACCTGCTGCTCCTAAGGTTGAAAAGAAA
>JAISHJ010000057.1 GCA_031262625.1 Ruminococcus sp.
GGTCTGGGGGAGGGGAGGGGGAGGTCACTCCTCCTCCCCTCCCCCAGCGTACCCCAAAGTTACTTAAGTTCAGCGATAGTAACGCCGTCTTCGCCTTCGCCGTACATACCGGGGCGGAAGGATTTAACTTGGGGGTGGTGGCGGAGGTGATCGCGAACGCCGTTGCGGAGGGCGCCGGTGCCGCGCCCGTGGATGATTGTTACGGTGTGGAGACCGCAGAGGACGGCTTGGTCGAGGAAGATATCGAGTTCCATGAGGGCTTCGAGAACGGTTAAGCCGTGGATGTCGAGTTCGGTGGCGGCGGTGCGGGCGAAGTTTAGAATTGGGGAGTGTTTGTTTATTTTAGTAGTCTTTAGTTTTTCCTTTGTTACTTCGTCTTCTGAGAGAAGCTTGAGGTCGGTAACGTTAATTTTTGTTTTGATTATTCCGGATTGAACCATGACTATGCCGTTTTTGTCGGGGTTATTTAACAGCACACCTTTTGCGCCGGTGGAGATTATTTCTACGTTGTCGCCTTGTCGAAGATCGCGGGGGAGCTTGTAGTCGCTCTTTTTGGAAGTGACAGGGTTAGCGGCATCGTACATAGCGTTTAGGGCTTGACGTTGGCGTGATTTGTAACCGCCTGCGATTTCGACGAAGTTTCGTTTGTCTTTTTGCTTTTTTATGTCGTTGAGTTCTATTATAAGACGCTCTGATTCCATGCGGCAGGACTCGACTATGCGCATGGCGGCTATTCGCGCCCGCTCTAATTCTTCGTCTTTTTTGCGGTTAATTTCGGCAAGCCGCGCTTCGGCTTGTTTTTCTTTTTCGGCGGCGTTATTTTTAAGCCGGCGTATCTCGTCATTTAACAAATCCTGTTCGTGACGAGCATCTTCAAGATGCTTGACTGCCTGTTCAAAGCGGCGGTTTTCGTTTGAGACAAGAGTTTCGGCGTAACTGATAACGCTGTCGGGTACACCTAAATTTTGAGATATATAGAAAGCGTTTGACTTTCCGGGCGCGCCGATTATAAGCTTGTACGTGGGCTTGAGAGTATCGGCGTTGAATTCGCAGGAAGCGTTTTGTACTCCCGGAGTCTCCACGGCGTACATTTTCAGTTCCTGATAATGTGTAATTACAATCTGTTTTGCCTTTAATTTTTGAAGATGCTCAATTATCGCAACGGCAAGCGCTGCACCTTCGACAGGGTCGGTTCCCGAGCCTAATTCGTCAAGCAGTACGAGCGAACGCTCGTCGGCTTCTTTGATTATCCCGGCGACGTTTGACATATGGGAAGAAAAGGTAGAAAGACTTTCCTCAATAGACTGCCTGTCGCCTATGTCAACTAATATTTTGTCGAAAACAGAAACTGTCGAGCCGTCCGAAGCCGGAATCATAAGTCCGCACATAACCATTGCGGTCAGAAGTCCTGCTGTTTTAAGGAGCACTGTCTTACCGCCGGTGTTCGGACCGGTGACAATTAATGTATCGTAATCGTAACCGAGGGAAATATCAACCGGGACAACGCTTTTCGGGTCGATTAGGGGGTGACGTGCCTTTTTCAGATTAAATCTGCCGTCACTAGTCACATCGGGCTTTCCGGCGCGCATTTTTGTCGCAAGGGATGATTTGGCAAAATACAGATTAAGTTCTGTACATGAAATGAAGTCAGAAAGCAGAGTTTCTTTCATGTCGGCGCATTGTGCGGAAAGGTCGGCAACTATCCGCTCAATTTCAGCCTGCTCTCGCGCTTCAAGTATCCTTATTTCGTTATTGAGTTCCGCTACTGCCGCCGGCTCGATAAAATATGTTGAACCTGTGGCAGAAGCCGCGTGGACGATTCCGCCTACTCTTGACTTATACTCAGCCTTGACTGGGAGAACATACCGCCCGTCACGCATGGTCACGATTGATTCTTGCAGCGAATCCTTAACTTCGGTATCCTTAACCATTTTGTCAAGTACGGCGCGGATTTTTAAGCCCGCTTCTGTAATAGCCTTGCGGATCATCATAAGTTCATAGCTTGCGTTGTCCGCAACGTCTTCGTCAGTTAAAAATGTATCTTTAATACGCTCTTCAAGATATTTATTCGGCGATAAACTTATAAAAAGGTAGGAAAAACTTATCTGAAAATCATCGGAAACCTGCGCGTAGAAGTCTGCTAAAGCCCTTATCTGCCCAAGCATTTCTGCAATATCAATAAGTTCTCTGAATGAAAGCGACGAGCCGAAAGCGGCGCGCGAAACCGAACCGCGAATGTCCTTAAAGTCGCGGAAAGAGGGACTGCCGTATTTAGCGGAAAGGTCGAATGCTTCGACAGTCTTGCGAAGTTCAAACTGCACTTTTTCTATGTCAGAACAGGGTTCAAGCTCTCTCGCCATCGCCTTTGTGAATTCGTTAGAGCAGTTTTCTTCAAGGGTAGTGAGTATTTTATGTAGTTCGAGTGTTTGGTAATATTTATTCATTATCTAACCTGTTATAATAGTCGAGGGATTTTAAGTGCTTTTCGGTGTGATGAACAAGGTAATTTTCGGAAATTATCGACAGCTCCCGTCCTGCTTCTGCTTGTAACTTGAAATCGCATATTTTCTTAATGTCCGAAAGGCAGATAAAGCGGATCGCATGAAGCACGGCGGGAGAAAGGGCGTAACCGTCATTATTAGGGTTATCTTCTCTGCAAAGAAGCTTTCCGCTCCCGATAATAAGCGACAGATCTCCGTCATATTTATGGCAGACGTCACAGCCTAAAAGCTTCGGCATAAAGCCGATTTCGCAGGAATAACGAAACTCAAAAACTGATTTTATCAGAGCAGTTTCTCTGTTGCCGGAATCGAGGTAATGAAGGCACAGTAAAAAAAGATTGAGGGTTTCTTCGTGTCCGATACCGAAAGCAGTTATAATTTCAGCGAAGAAATTCGCGAGGGCAAGCTTTTTTATGTCGAAACGCAGGTTATAAAACTGTCTTTCAGGCTCGCTTGAATCAAGCACCAAGCCGTTTTTACCGGGCGAGGCACAGAGATTTGAGTAACAGAAAATCTCCGTACCGGGATTATTTTTAGAAGTAACCTTCTTTGCGCCGCGAACGTAAATTTCGTGAACGCCGTCTAAAGTCAGCACCCGAAGGTAACGCCCTTTATCTTCAAGTTCGGTTACACCGATTATAAGCCCTTTTTTTGTAATCATACTAATATATTAACTATACGAAACATTATCGCTGTTTTGTATTTTGTAGTCCGTATTCTTCATGTCGGTGAATGTTTTGGTGTTTATGCCCTTATATTGCAGGTAGTCGGCGATTTTACCGCTTGCCTCAAAGGTATTCCATTTCATCTCGTTGTAATTTTCAGTCATGTTTATTCCTCCGATATAAGGATTTAATAATAAAATCCCCCATACCTTTCGGAATATAAGATGTAAAATTAGGCTAAATTTCTTTGTCGTTCAAAATCGTATTAATAATTTGTTCACGATTGCGCCAGTCTTCCTTAACCTTAACCCAAAGCTTAAGGTTAACCTTTATACGAAAGAAGCTTTCGAGCGAAGCACGTGCTTCCTCGCCGATTTTTTTAAGGAGCGCGCCTTTTTTTCCGATAATTATTCCTTTGTGAGAGTCACGCTCACAGAAAACTACCGCTTCAATATCGAGTATATCTTCACCTGTTCTGGTCTGTCTTTCGGCGAATTTTTCTATCCCGACGGCAATTCCGTGCGGAATTTCGTCGTCAAGATTCATCATAAGTCTCTCGCGTATCATCTCGGAAGCAAGCGACTGCTCCGAACGGTCGGTAATTTTATCGTCAGGAAAAAAATGGGGTGCGGTTACAGCAAATTT
Organism: Ruminococcus sp.; assembly: GCA_031262625.1. GTDB lineage: Bacteria > Bacillota > Clostridia > Oscillospirales > Ruminococcaceae > JAISGY01. Next base: position 3,812 of record JAISHJ010000057.1, read on the forward strand.
TTCTATTTCCGCCCACAGTTCATCTATTCCCTCACCGTTTTTAGCGGAAATAGGAATAATATCGGTGAAGCTGTAGAGTTTTGATAAAACGTCAATCCTCTCGGCAATTCTCCCCTTGTCCTTCACTGCATCAATTTTATTGAGTAGGAGAATTACATTCTCTGTCTCGCCGAATTTTGCGATAAGTGACTGCTCCGTTTCGGAGGTCTTACGTGTCATATCGGCAATAAACAGTATTACATCAGCATCGGAACGCGCCTCGCGCACGGTGCGGTTCATCTGTTCATTAAGTTTATTTTTCGCGTGCGGAATAACTCCGGGTGTGTCGATAAAGACAAACTGGGTCTCCGCTTTCGTAACGATACCCGTAATCCGCGTACGTGTAGTCTGGGGTTTCGGAGTAACCGCCGCTATTTTATCCCCTGTTAAAGTATTAAGCAGAGTGGATTTTCCGGCATTCGCAAGTCCCATTATCGCTAAAAACGCGGATTTGGTTTGCTTCTCAGTACTGTTTATTATGTGCTTTCCGTCGATAGCTTTCATGGTAGATTTAGACTGCCCGTTATTTATATTGCTCAAAACGCAAATTTCCTTTATTTTCTATTAAGCTTCATATTTTGCAGTATCGCTTTTTCCTTAGCCTGCATTATAGCCCTTTCGGCGCTGCTTGCCACATGGTCGTAGCCGAGGAGATGAAGCATGGAATGTACCGTTAAAAATCCGCACTCTCTCGTAAGCGAGTGGTTGTATTCAAAAGCCTGTCTGACTGCCGTCTGTAAAGACAGCACAATATCCCCGAGCATAATATTCCCGGTTTCGGGGTTCTTGTCGTATACTCCGTCCTCGCCGAGGGGGAAACTTAACACATCGGTGGGACGGTTTATACCGCGGCAACGCTTATTAAGGTAGTGTATATGCCGGTCGTCAACTACATTAACATTAACCTCAAAATCTGCTATCCCCTCAAATTCAGCGGTTTTCATAATGCTTTTTCTTATTATAAGCCTTTCTCTGCGGGATAACTTATATTCACGCTGTCTGCTTCTAATAACTATCTTCATCTTAACCTACTCATGCTTTTTAGCCGAATCATACGCCTTAATAATATCCTGAACAAGTTTATGACGTATAACGTCCTTATCGGTTAGTTTTTGTATAGAAATATCGTCAACGCCGCGAAGTACTCTAATCGCATCAACAAGCCCCGAACGTTTCGTATCGGGCAGATCTATTTGTGTAATATCTCCGGTTATAACCATCTTGCTGTTAAAGCCGAGACGGGTTAAAAACATCTTTATCTGTTCGCGTGTGGTGTTTTGCGCTTCGTCAAGGATTATAAACGCATCATCAAGAGTTCTCCCGCGCATAAAAGCAAGGGGCGCAACCTCAATCGTTCCTTTTTCCATCAGCTTAAGAAACGTTTCGTTCCCGAACATTTCATAAAGTGCATCATAGAGCGGACGTAAATACGGGTCAACTTTATTCTGCATATCCCCGGGAAGAAAGCCCAGTTTTTCGCCGGCTTCTACCGCCGGACGTGTAAGTATAATCCTGCTGACTTCGTGGCTCTTAAACGCTTTCGCCGCCATCGCAACCGCAAGGTATGTTTTCCCCGTTCCGGCAGGTCCTACGCCCATAACAATTGTATTTTTCGCGATAGCGTCAATGTAACGCTTCTGCCCGAGGGTTTTCGGTTTAACAGTCTTCCCCGAAACGGTAACGCAGATACCGTTTACGCCGATTTCCGTCACCTTTTCCGACTGCCCCTCTAAGACAAGAGCGTAAACATACGACATAACCTGATCATTTATAGTTTCGCCTATATCAAGCATTTTTTGAAGTGCCTCTATTGCATATGCGGCGTTTTTAACACTATTTTCCTCGCCCGAAATACTGATTTCGTTCCCTCTCACAAGGATAACGACATTATACTGTCTTTCAAGCAGACTGATGTTATTGTCATACGCTCCGCATATCGCGATAACATCGTCCATGTTAAGTACTGTTACAACCTGTTCAATAAGCATAGGCTTACCTCTTGATTCGCTTTACCTTAACTGTTATACCCTTCTTTGCGGGCTTCGTCTCTTTATTTTCGGCTTCAACTGCTTCTTTCATAAGCATTTCCTGAAAGCTTTGCGGCTGTTCATTCGGATAGAGCGGACGTCGGGTATAGCTTCCGTCCGACTGCATTATTCTTGCTTTTTGGTTGTCAGCAAACATTAAACTAAACAGATGCAGTATTCGTGTCTTTATATCCGGGTCAAAAATCGGAGCGGCAACTTCAATCCGCCTTATGGTATTTCTTGTCATAAAATCCGCGGAAGAAATATAAATATCGGGGTTACTGTCGGTACTGCCGAAAATATATATCCGCGAATGTTCTAAAAACCGTCCGACTATACTTATTATCTTTATATTTTCGGTGAAATCTTTGATGTTTGCGATAAGACAGCATATGCCGCGAATCGCCATATCAATCTTCACACCTGCTTTTGAAGCTTCCGCAAGCTTATCTATCAAAATTTTGTCGGTTAGAGAATTCATCTTCAAGCCGATATAAGCAGGCTTGCCGCTCTTAGCGAGTGCAATCTGTCTGTCGATTTGTTCCGAAACTCTGCACTGAAGCCCTGCCGGAGCAACCATAAGATATTCCGTCTTAATTTCGGAAGAGCCGGTAGCTAAGCAGTTAAAGACATACGCCGCATCGTTTCCGATTTCGCGGGAAGCAGTAATAAGCGAAAGATCCGTATATAGTGCGGACGTTTTTTCGTTATAATTGCCTGTACCGATTTGGGTAATATGCTGTACTTCGCTGCCGCTTTTTCTCGTTATGAGGAGCAGTTTGCTGTGTACCTTCAAGCCCTCAGGACCGTAGGTTACCTGACAGCCCGCCTGTTCAAGCCGCTTCGACCAGCCTATATTATTTTCTTCATCAAACCTTGCCCGAAGTTCCACAAGGACAAAAACATCTTTGCCGTTCTCAGCCGCATTTATGAGCGATTCCACTACCTTTGAATGTGAAGCGACGCGATAGAGCGTAATTTTAATCGAAACTACATCAGGGTCGGCAGCTGCTTCGTCAAGAAGCTGTAAAAACGGTCGAATGCTTTCATAAGGATAGGAAAGGAACAGGTCGCGTTCAAGCGCCTGTGAAATTATCGGGCGGGATTTGTCAATCATACGCGGCTGTTTCGGAGTATAGTGCGGATAATAAAGTTCGGGGAGGAGCGGTTCAATCTTTTCGCGAAGGGTATATACAAAACTCATATCAAGCGGAGATTTTACACAGAAAATCTGCGCCGCCTGTAAAAACAGGTGCTTGCGAAGATATTCAACCGCCTGTTCGGAAAGATTTCTTGAAAGTTCCATCCGTACAGGAGATAAAATTTTACGCTTTTTAAGGAGTTCGCTCATCATGTCGCGGTAGTCAAGGTCGTGGTCATACATCGCTTCTTCAAGATTTATGTCCGCGTTGCGTGTAATTCTAAGAAGCGACTTTGAGATAATTTTATATTTCTCGAAAACGAGAGGGAAATAATGCAAAATAAGTTCTTCCACCAACATAAACCGAAGTTTACCCTGTGTGGGGAGTAAAATTACGCGGCGAAATGCCCCCGAAGCGGGAACAAGCCCAAGTCTTACGCCGCTTTTCGATTCAAGGTGCGCCACGGCATAAATACCCTTATTCTGTAAAAACGGAAAGGGATAACGCTTATCTACAACCTGCGGCGAAACAAGCGGAAGAATTTCATCCTCAAATAATTTTCGGAGGTACTCCTCCTCTTTCTTCGACAGGGCGCTAAAATCAACCTGTTCCACATCATATCTGTGAAGCAGGGTATTCATTATTGCAAAATAAGCAGCATCACGGGTTACCGCAAGTTCCGAACAGCGTTTATATATCTGTTCAAGCTGTTCTGCTGCGGTCATTCCTGTCTTGTTGTCGGAAGAATCGTTCCCGACAAGAATACAGTCGCAAAGCGAACCTACCCTGATCATAAAGAATTCGTCAAGGTTAGACTGAAAGATTGCGGCGAAATTAAGCCGTTCTCCCAGCGGTACGCTGTTGTCGCAAGCTTCTTCAAGCACTCTTTCGTTAAATTTAAGCCAAGAAAGTTCTCTGTTATCGTAATAATTTTTCATAAATATAATATAAATAGGCGTAAGATTTGACAATACTATAACTATTTTAACATAAGTTCATCATTATGTCAAGCAAAAAGGGATATAATCCGAAAAAATAAAAAAATTACGGAAAATTTATTGACATTTATTAAAAATTGCGTTAAAATAGTATTGCATATTTCATAACAGTCCGAATACAATAGAGATAATACTACGATTCGGATGTGAAATATGAAAGAATTCAAAGAAGCACTTAAAAATACCGACAACAACAGGAACGGTAACCCTTTTAACAACGCCGGGAGCAATAATATCGGCAGTTCCGGCAATCCCGATAATCCGGACGGCAACCCCTCCCCTGCGCCCGAAAAAAAGGAAAACGTACCCGACAATAGGAATAACCCGGTAAACTGCCCGAATAATCCTCCTATGGGAAGTCCTGATGAGAGCAAGGAGAACCTTGCCGCTAACGAAAATTCTATCGAGCGGACGGGCGAAATTGTTTCGGATAATGCTAAGCACCTTATCCACTGCTTAAACGTAATCGGGCAGATAGAAGGGCATTATACCCTCCCGCCCCAGAACAAGACCACTAAATATGAACACATTATCCCGGCGCTTGCGGCTATTGAACAGGACCGCTCTATCGAAGGGCTTATTGTGATACTCAATACCGTGGGCGGTGATGTTGAAGCAGGACTTGCTATTGCTGAACTTATCGCGGGGATGAAGACACCTACCGTTTCGATAGTCCTCGGCGGCGGTCACTCAATCGGCGTACCCCTTGCGGTTGCTTCAAAGCGTTCCTTTATCGTTCCTTCCGCGACAATGACTCTCCACCCGGTACGCATGAACGGAACTGTCCTCGGTGTTTCACAGTCTTTCGCTTACCTTGAAGATATGCAAAATCGCATTATAAGCTTTGTGGAGCGGCACAGCAACATGAAACCCGGACGTTTCCGCGAACTTATGCTCAATACCGCAGACTTAACTATGGACATGGGGACGGTGCTTGACGGCGAATCGGCGGTAAAAGAAGGCTTAATATGCGAACTCGGCGGGCTTTCGGATGCTCTTGAAGCACTCTATAGTTTAATCGAGACTACTCCGCCGAGATATATATAAAACTTAATGAACGGAGCGGCGAAATTTCTCGCCGATACATATGACTATTACAGACGGCATTTTACAGGGAATTTTACAGGGCTTAACCGAATTTTTACCGGTAAGTTCATCCGGGCATCTCTCGTTATTCCAGCATTTTTTCGGACTTTCGGGCGAGACTTCGGTATTAATGACGCTCGTTTTACACCTCGGTACTTTGATTGCGGTTTTCATCGCCTTTTCGGGTACAATTAAGGCTTTAATCTTGGAAGCTTTCAGTATGATTGCGGACATCTTTACCGGAAAATTTAAGTGGAAGAGCATGAACCTAAACCGGCGGATGATTGTAATGATTATTATTTCAATCCTGCCGCTCTTTATCTTCTACATATTTAAGGACTTTTTCAACGCACTTGCTTCTGACAGCGACATTATCGCTGAGGGTGTTTCGTTCCTCTATACCTCTGTACTCCTTTTTATCAGTATACACTACTCGAAAAATAATACTCGCCTTGCCGGAGAAACTACCGTCGGTTCTGCCCTCTTTATCGGATTTTTTCAAGGCGTAGCCCTACTCCCGGGGGTAAGCCGCTCCGGCTCTACCATCGCGGCGGCTATGCTCACCGGAATGAGGAGAGATGAAGCAGTGAACTACAGCTTCATTTTGGGTATTCCTGTAATCCTTGCGGGAGCAGTACTTGAAATAGGTGATGCGGCGGCATCTAATGTACAGATTGAGGTACTCCCCCTCGCAGTCGGAGCGGTATTCGCCGCAGTTGTGGGTTACCTGTCAATTAAGCTTATTAAGCTTCTTGTTGTATCTGATAAGTTTAAGATTTTCGCTTACTATACGGGAGTTTTGGGGATTATAGTAATCGGACTCGGTGTCGCAGAGCGGCTTGAAATAATAAATATATAATAAGTATATAATTATAAGCAGTAAAAATAAATGAAAATCAAACTACTAAACGCACGCCTTTTTATAATATCCGAAAGCTTAATACTGTTTTTTTGTATGACGGTCAATTTTGCCATTTCGTGGTATGTTACCCTCTCGACAAATTCGCCCGTCATGATAGCTTTTATCTCCGCACTTTCGCTCATGCCGACATTTTTATTGGCACCAATAGCCGGGGTTATCGCGGACAGACACAACCGAAAGAAGCTTATGGTTATAACCTATGGGATTATCTCCGCTTACATACTTATTTTAGCGGCGATATATACCGGAGGGTACTATCACATATGGATGGAACTTTCTACCGTTGTCATAATCGGTATAGGACAAGCCGTACTTTTTCCTACGGTCGGGAGCGTTATCCCGGACATTGTTCCCGAAGAAGAAATCGGGAAACTTAACGGTTTTCGCGCCATCTGCGAATCAGCCGCGCTCTTTATCTCACCTGCAATCGGCGGAATATTTCTTTCGCATTTCACCTTTGAAAAAGTATTATATTTAGGCATCACTGTCGGCGCAATCGGAATATTTCTTCTGATATTCAAAGTTACTATCCCTAACACTCCGAAAGAAGCACACCTTAACGATAACAGACTATTAACACACTTAAAAAACGGTTTATTATATATCAAAAACAGCAGAATGTTAAGGACATTATTTACTTATCTCTGTTTCTTTGAACTCGTGGTTTCGCCGATTAACCTGCTCAATCAGATTTTGGTCGTGCGTGAATACGGCGCGGAATACTGGCGGCTTACCGTTAACGAAACTTCATATTTTGTAGGAATGATAATAGGCGGTTTAATCCTCTCCGCTTGGGGTGGTTTTAAGAGAGACTCGCATACTCTTGCGCTTGCGGCGTTCGGTTTCGGCGTCTGCTCCGCAATGCTCGCGGTGATGAGTAATTTTTTGGGCTATATATTCTTCATGTTTTTGTCGGGCGTATTCATGCCGCTCTATGATGCTCCCGCACAGACTTTAATTGAGACAAAAGCTTCCCCTTTATACACAGGGCGGATTTTTGCAGTTGCTACGATGGTAATGACCATCGGTCTTCCCCTCGGCTCGGTTGTTATCGCGCCTCTTGAGGAACACAACCTGCTTCCGGTAAAGCTTGTAATATTTATCCCGGGGGTAATTATCGCACTGTCATCACTCTATTTTATAAAGAATAAAGATAAGATTGATATTCTAACGGACGGAGAAAGAAAATGAAACAAAAATCAGCGGTATCGGTAATACTCTTTGCGGCAGGGCTGCTCCTCTTTGCTTTCGCGGTAGTTCCGGGGGAGTCTGCGTGGTTATTTGTACATAATATCATGCTGGGAATGTTCTCCCTTGCCGCATACATAATCCCGTTCATATTTATCTACGTTTCGATAATTATTGCGGGAGAGGAGGTTGACGTACAAAGCAAGACTGTACAGTGCCTTATCTCAATTTTTCTGCTTACCGCGTGTTTACAGATTATCCTTGTCGGAAGTCTGCCGGAGGGGGACTTTTTCGGCGAGATTCTCCCTACGCTTTTTGAAGAGGGAAAAGAGCTTCGCGGCGGCGGTGTCTGCGGAGTGCTTCTTTCGGGATTACTGCTCCTGCCCTTCGGGAAAACGGGCGCAACTATAATAATCCTCCTCGTTATCTTCGCTTATGTGATGATTTTGACAAATAAGTCGGTGGCTGACCTTTTCGCGGCAATAAAACGCTTCTTCGGAATATTCAGAACTCACCGCACTAAAGCGGAGGAAGCACCCGCAAAAGCCGTTAAGATTCCCGAAAAGAAAGAAGAGTTTGTACCCTCCCCCGGTGCTAAAAAGGTTGCTCCGTCTAAAGAGCCTGAAGCTGTTAAGGTTAAGAAAGAAGAAAGAAGAAAGAAATTCAACTTCGGGCTTATTGACGGCTTAAAGCCCTCCGATGTGGTTTTGGTTAAGGATTCTGAAACACCGACGGAAGAATTACCTAAGGAGGAATTCAGCGGGGAAATGTTACCCTTTGACCTTGATGAGCCGCCGAAACTTAACGTAACCGATATTATGTCGGGCGGTGAGATTAGCAATACGCCTGTCGAAAAGGATACTACTGTCGATAACAGCAGCGCGAGCGAACTCGAACAGATTGTGAAAAAGGCGGCTGAAGAAAAGATGCGCCGCGACAGTCAGTCTGAGAGCGGAAATATTACCGCGCTTCGTTCGGAGGATTTTGACGAAAAGAAACACTCCACACTTGCTTCAAATAAGATTACCGACCCGAAAGAACTGAATATGCCCGAAATGCTCACCGCCGCTGATATTCAAAAGGAGATTGAAACTCCGGCAGCGGCGAAAGTATACATATTCCCTCCGCTGAATCTATTAAACAGAGCGAATAATGAACTGCTCCTCTCCGATGCAGAAGCGGAGATGAAGCAGAACGCCGATACTCTCGTTGAAACGCTTAAGAGTTTCGGCGTACAGACGCGGATAGTTGACATTCACCGCGGTCCGACAGTTACACGTTACGAACTACAGCCTGCCGCCGGAGTTAAAATTTCAAAGATTACAGGGCTTTCGGACGATATTGCTTTGAACCTTGCCGCCGCCGGAGTACGTATCGAAGCTCCTATCCCCGGAAAAGCCGCTGTCGGCGTAGAAGTACCGAATAAGATTAAAGATATTGTCGCAATAAGAGAACTTATCGAATCGGAAGAATTCGCAAGAGCGAAAAGCAAGCTTTCCTTTGTGGTAGGGAAGAATATCGACGGCGATGTAATCGTCGGCGATATAGGTAAAATGCCCCATATTATCATTGCAGGAACGACAGGTTCGGGTAAGTCGGTTTGTACAAACAGTATAATTATGTCGATACTTTACAATTCGTCGCCTGATGATGTACGAATGGTACTAATCGACCCGAAGATGGTTGAATTTAAGACCTACGACGGCATACCGCACCTTCTTATCCCTGTGGTTACCGACCCGCGCAAGGCTGCGGGCGCGCTTTCTTGGGCTGTACAGGAAATGTTAAAACGTTATCAGCTTTTTGCCGACCGCAACGTTCGTGACCTTGCGGGCTACAACGAAGCGGCGATTGCCGGTGATTTTGAACTTCTGCCGCGTATTGTAATTGTTATTGACGAACTTGCAGACCTTATGATGGCGGCGGCGAATGAGGTTGAAGACTCAATCTGCCGCCTTGCACAGATGGCGCGCGCCGCCGGTATGCACCTTATTATAGCTACCCAGCGCCCGACGGTAGACGTAATTACCGGGCTTATTAAGGCGAATATTCCCTCTCGAATTGCTCTGACCGTATCTTCACAGATTGACTCGCGGACGATTATTGATACTGCCGGTGCGGAAAAACTCCTCGGCAACGGCGATATGCTCTACTACCCGTCGGGTATACCGAAACCGGTACGCGTTCAGGGCTGCTATGTCTCCACAAAAGAAGTTGAAGCAGTCGTTGACTTTATAAAGAACGCTTCCGACACGGGACTTCTCCCCGACACAAGCTACTCTGACGAAATCATGCGTGAAATCGAGAAGAATATGCCTGCCGCGAAGACGGAAAAGGTTATGTCTTCCGATAGCAATTCCGAAGAAATCACGGACGGAGACCTTTTTGACAGGGCAACGGAAGTACTAATAGATGCCGGTCAGGCAAGCGTATCTTACCTTCAGCGCAAACTTAAGTTAGGTTACGCCAGAGCCGCAAGAATTATGGATGACCTTGAAGAAGCGGGAGTAGTCGGACCTTACGAAGGTGCAAAGCCGCGTTCGGTGCTTATTTCCCGCGAACAGTGGCTCCAAAAGAAGCTTACACAAAACGACAGAATAGAAGAATAAAAATTCCCTGTAAATGTATACTTATTTTTGTAGCAAAATCACTGCTTTGCCGTAAAATGTAATGAAAAACGTTTCATTTTACCGAAAGGCAGTGATTAGCATTTTTACGAACGAGTATTTTATCGGGAGTATGTCTCCATCGGGATATAAGACAAATTTCAGCGAATGTATTGATGAGCCGGGCTATTTTACCTACATATTAAAGGGAGAAGCAAGCTGTTCGGGTTTTATCAGGCGGATAACGGAAAAGCTTAATAACAAAAATCCGGAGCTTTACTATTGTGCAGTAGACCCCGAATCAATTGATGCGGCAGTATTTCCCGACAGCAAAGTTATAATCTGTGACAGTATAAGTCCGCACCTTTTCGAGCCTAAAATTGCGGGAATTACCGGGCAGATTGTGAACCTTTCGGAATCGTGGGATACCGAAAAACTCAAAGCCGCAAGGGAAGAACTTTCAATGCTTCACTCCGCCTTAACAAGCGGTTCGGAGCGTGCGGAACGTTGCATTAAGGCACTTTCCACGGTGCTTTATGATAATTTCGACCTTGCGAAACGTACCGTCCTTCTCGAAAAGCTTGATGCATTTTTCGGCAGACTTACAAAAAAAGTCCTTCCGAAACGGAGTGCTAACCATCCCGACGATGTTACACGCGGAAAAGTTATCTACCGCTACTCCTCCGCTCTGACTGCCGACGGTATAAAAACACTGCTTCCTAAAGGCGGTACTGTTTATATTTTAGCGGACGATTATTCCGCCGGAGCAAATCATCTTCTGTCGCGCCTTGTTGCGGAAGCATCCTCACGCGGTTTTGATGTAATTGTAAGTAAAAATCCGCTTCTTGAGAATGACTATTTCGATGTATATTCACATATCGCAATCCCGGAACTCAATCTGTATTTTTACAGCTCAACTTATTTAGCACCGCTTGACACAAATAACAGGGCTGTAAATTTCATGCGGTTTTACTCTAAGGGTCTTCTTGCCGCGAAGCGCCAGCGTATGCGTTTTAATAATGAAGCGGCGGAGTCGCTGCTGTCAGAAGCGGTTACCGCTCTGTGTTCCGTCCGTGAGATAAAGCGCAAGACCGAACAGTATTATGAAAAGGTTATTGACGAAAACGTAATTAAAGAGGTTGAGGAAAAGATACTTAAAAAGCTGCAATAACTAAACCGCCGCGAAAAGTTTTCGCGGCGGTTAATTTTATCGACAGATTATTTGGTAAATATAGTATCGTTAAAGGTCGAACTATTTGGTAAATATAGTATTGCTAACGGCTGTATTATTTGGTAAAAATCGCTACTGTTTCGATATTTGCGGTTCTGGGGAACATATCAACTGCAGAGAGGGTTACAAGGTTATATCCGCCCTCATCACGAAGAATTTTGCAGTCTCTTGCGGCGGTTGCCGGGTCACAGCTTATCATGATTATTTTTTTCGGGTTAGCTTTAATCATAGCTTCAAGCGTTTCTTTTGAACAGCCCTTTCGCGGCGGGTCGGTTACTATAATATCGGGGGTAATCGCTTTGGTCTTAATTACTTCCGTCATAGTTTCCGAATCGCCGAGGATAACTTCCATGTTTTCGATTCTGTTCGCAATAATATTATTCGCGGCGTTTGTCACCGCTTCGGGAACAATTTCGATACCGATAACACGCCTTGCGTACTTTGCAAAAGCCATTCCGATTGTTCCTGCTCCACAGTAGAGGTCAAGTACAGTTTCTTCTCCCGTAAGCCCGGCGGCGTTAACCGCGATTTTATAAAGGCTCTCCGCTTGGGGAGTATTAACCTGATAAAAGCTTCCGGGCGAAAGCACCGCTTTATTGCCGCAAATATCGTCGGTAATAGTCTCCGAGCCGAAAAGCAGAATATTCGTATCGCCGAGGATAACGTTATTATCTTCCGGCTGGATATTCATCATAACGCTTCTTATCATCGGAAATTCAGTATAGCATTTTTCTGCAATCGGCATTATAGCCTGTTTTATATCGGAGGAGGTTACAAAAACAAGCATAATCTGCCCGGAATGATGCCCCTGTCTTATGTAGATATGCTTTATACGCGCTTCATTATGTTGATTTATAAGTTCAAGCGCGCGCTTTTCTATATTGTCAAAGACTTTCGGACCTAAAAGGCATTGCTCATGCGGCACAACACGGTGTGAACGAGAAGCGTAAAATCCGCTTACATATTCGCCCAGTACCCCTTCCGTTACGGGAATTTGGGCTTTGTTACGGTAGTGATCGGTCTGTCTTGCGGAGTACATAGGTATCTCACGCTCGAAAGCAAAACCTCCTATCCTTGTGAAAGCATCTTCAACAGTCTTAAGCTTCGCCGCAAGTTCCGCCGTATAACTCATATGGCGGAAATCACATCCGCCGCACTTCCCGAAAACTTTACAGTCGGGCTTAATCCGCGTCGGGGAGGGTTTATCTATACTCTCGATTATAGCGTATGCGTAGTTTTTAGCAACCTTAACTACTTTAACGGTAAGACTGTCGCCAACGGCAGAGAGCGGAACGAAAACCGCCATTCCGTCATGTTTCCCTAAGCCGAAGCCCTCGCTTGTTATGCGGAGTATGTCAAGCTTTATCGTTTCATTTTTAGTTAACATTGCCTTCGCCTCTCTTCGCGTTACAGGTTATTATTTCGGGTAAAACTTAAATAGCTTTCAAGGATTATTACCGCCGCAACGGCGTCGATAACACCCTTTCGCTTCTTCCCGCGGACATTCGTCTGATTTAGGTAATACGCCGCAGAAACGGTGCTTTGCCGCTCGTCCCAAAGAACTGTTTCAAGCCCGGTCAGGGCTTCTATTTTTTCCGCTAATGCAGAGCATTTTTGCGAACGCTCGCCGGCACTTCCGTCCATATTTAAAGGATTGCCTACGACGATTTTTTCTGCACCGGCATTTTCCGCTTCCGTCTTAATTTTTTCGATTAGTCTGTCTGCGTTTTTTTCGGTTATTACGCAGACGGGGGAAGCCAAAATTTCGGCTTTATCGCATTTTGCAAGCCCTGTTCGCGTGTCACCGTAGTCTACCGCTAAAACTACCACTCTTATCCTCCGGCAGATGAGAAATATCGTTCTCAAAGATTATTTTCCATGCCTTATTACTATTACTGTATTCGACATAGGTTACGCCTGTGTTTTTCGACCACTCTACTTCGCGAAGCCTGTTAATATCGCCGTATTTGAGAAAGCAGAGCATATTTCTTATTGCACAGCCGTGTGAAACTATTACGGCTGTTTTGCCTTCACATTCCGAAGCAATATTACCTATTACGGACTGTACTCGATTATAGACCTCCGTCATTGATTCGCCGCCCGGAGCGCAGAATTTCTCCGGTTCGTTCTCCCAAAAGAAGCTTTCATCGCGGTAGCTTTCAGGGAAATTTCGGATTTCCTTACCCTCCCACTCTCCGCCGTTTATTTCGCGCAGGAGCGGTGTGGGGACAATTGCCTTCCGATGGTGAGTATTTATAGCGGCAGCAGTGAGCATTGCACGATGAAGGTCGGAAGAACAGATAATGTCAACCGGAATATTCCTAAACCTTTCGGTTAAAGACCGCAGCTGTAATTTTCCCTCTTCTGTTATATCGGTATCGGATGAACCCTGAAACACGCGGAGAAGGTTTCCTGTCGCCTGACAGTGTCTTACTAAGTATAGCTTTACCACTCGTTATCCTTTTTGTTAAGTTTTACTGCACCGACTATTTCGGAGATGTTTTTAAGTTTATTTTCCTGACAGTATTTTTCCATACCGTCAATGATTTTTTTCGGCGCGTATGCGTCGCGGAATATCGCCGCGCCTATCTGTACGCAGGCGGCTCCTGCCATCATAATCTCTATCGCATCTTCTGCGGAAGTTATGCCGCCCATACCGCAAACCGGGATTTTTACTGCGTGGGAAGCTTCATAAACCATTCTTACCGCTATCGGAAATATTGCCGGACCCGAAAGTCCGCCGGTATTATTGCCTAAAATCGGTTTTTTTGTTTTTATATCAATCCGCATTGCAGTTAGAGTATTTATGAGGGAGAGGGCATCTGCGCCCGCCGCTTCGACAGCTTTCGCAATTTCGGCAATGCTAGTAACATTCGGGGTAAGCTTCACCATTACGGGCTTTGAACTTGCTTTCTTAACCGCTCTCGTCACCGCCGCCGCCGTAACAGGATCTGCGCCGAAGGATTTTCCTCCTTCGCGGAGGTTCGGGCAGGATATGTTGACTTCTAAAATATCTACGCCGGGTATGTCGAGTTTTCCCGCCATCTCTGCATATTCCTCGGGGCTGTTGCCCGAAAAATTGGCAATTACTGCGATGTCCTTTTCTATCAAAAAGGGTAAATCGTTCTCTATAAATGCATCAACACCCGGGTTTTGAAGCCCTACGGAATTAAGCATCCCCGACGGTGTTTCGGCTATACGCGGCGGCTTGTTGCCGGAACGCGGAAGCAGTGTTGTACCCTTTACAGAGATTCCGCCCAGTGTCTCAAGTGGAATTATACTCTCATATTCGCGCCCGTAACCGTATGTACCGGAAGCGGCTATTACAGGATTCTTAAGGCTTACGCCTAAAATTTCGGTTCTTAACAAAATACCGCCGCCTTTCCGTCAAATACAGGACCGTCTTTACATACGCGAGGGTATGAGACGATTGCAGTACTCCCGATACTGCCGAAATTAGATTCGCTCTGTCTGTCAACCGTCTTCATCTTACAAGCGCAGCCCAGACAAGCTCCTGCTCCGCAAGCCATCCGCTCCTCAAGACTGACCTCAACGGGTATATTATATTTTTCGGCAAGATTAACGACCGTTTTAAGCATCGGTTTCGGTCCGCAAGCCATTATAACTTCATATGCTCCTGTTTTTAAGAATTTTTCAAGCGGTTTGCCGATATTACCGTGATGCCCTCTGCTTCCGTCGTCGGTACAGACCTGAACATTGAAAAATTCCCCTGCCAAAATAACCTGCTTATCGGTGCGGAATCCGAGAACGGTTGCTGATTTGGCAAGCTTATTTTTACAAAATTTAAGCGGAGGAGTACCGATTCCGCCTCCAACAAGGATTGCGGAACTGTATTTATCGGTAGAAAAGCCGTTTTCTCCGAGCGGACCGAGTATATCGAGTTCATCGCCCGGCATAAGCTTTCCGAGGGCTTTTGTACCCTCTCCGCGCTCCTCAAAAACAAGGCGCAGTGTTTCTCCGAGCGTTTCGCATATTGAAATCGGACGTCGCAGAAAATGTCCCGGGACAAGGATATTTACGAACTGTCCGGGTTTTGCCGACAACGCGATTTTAGGGCTGTATACCCAAATATCGTGGACTGTTTCGTTAAGTTTGGCATGACTTATAATACTGCATGGCTTCTGAAAAATCTCCATATGTTCACCAATTATTTACTAAAATTATCGTCAAATTAGTTAAAACTCTCACGAATAAATTATACCATAAAATAAAGCAAACGTCAAGTTAAAAACGCAAAAAACATAAAAAAACGCAGGGGAATTTCAGTTCCCCTGCGTTTTTTCCGCGTAAATGCTCCTTACGGTGTAAATGTTATTTCTGCGCCGCCATACGCTGTAACGCGTGTTTCATTATTGCCTTTTCTGAGTCTGATATACAGGTTATCGTCAACGTAGTCAATATCTGTGTATTCGCAAGGGTATTTGAGCGAATCGCCTGCGATAAGACCATAGAACATACCGTCGGCATCTTTGACTATAACGGTATCCATGCCGTTAAGTGTATAGTAATTTGAGAACACGCCTATTTCGGTATTGTCAATGTTCACAAGTTTATAGTTGCCGTCCGTTTCAGTTGCGAAAACTTTGTCTGTAATGGCAGAGTATATGCCTTCAAAGGTTTGAAGCTTCTTTCCGGTATAGTCATAAACGGTTGTGGTGTTATTTTTTGTATTATTGTAGACCATGATAGTATCAAGATAATAAAAATTTCCGGAGCTTTCTTCGATATTTCTCCAGCCGAAAAGATTCTTCCCGCCGGGGCTTAGGAATGCCATGTAACTGCCCTCGTTAGAATCAATGGCTACATGATACCACATCTTCTCACCCGAAAAATCGTTGAAGCCGATGTAGCGGCAATTTTCCGGCAAAACAGGGGAATTCGCAATAATATCCGAAATCAGCTTGCCTTTGCTGTCGATTATCTGTGCAGAAACGCCGTCTCCGGTGTTGTAAACCATATAAACGCCGCCGCCCATAGGCTTTATGTCAGCGTATTCGCCGATTAAAGCACCGTCCGGCAGAGAAAACAGACTGTCACCCGCAAGAACGCTTTCGGGATAAAAAATGTAATCCCTGTATGAAGTGTCAAGCCCTTTGATAATCATTTCGCCGTTTCTGTTAATTACGCCGGTCTTGCCGTTTAATGAAAATACAAAAAATGTATTATCTTCGTTCGGAACTAAATTATCATAAAGCGCGTCGATAATAATATTACCGCCTTTATCCTTCACACCTTTATAGTATCCGTCTTCAAAAACGGTTAATCCCGGATCGGTAGTCCCCGAACCGCCGTCAATAGGTACATTTTTGCCCTTCGCATCTACATAAAAATGATCGCTGTCAATACGAAGCCGCACGAGATTATTCTCAAAGCCGACCCAATAAGCGTTGTTCCACTGTCCCGTTCTATAGGGTATCGCAAGAATTGTTTCACCGGTTAAGCCGTCGATTATGTAGCGAATATCTTTATCGCTGTCGTTATAGGAAACTGCTGTGTCGGGGAAATACGAAATACCGTTTTCTTCAAAAACCGTCAGATGAGGAGGTGTAAAATTAATTGTTTCGTATTCATCAAGAACGTAGTCGTCGGTTGCGGTCGGTCCGTCCTGTTTTTCGGGTTCCGGCTCTGTAGTCGTTACTTCTTCGGTTTCGGAAGTCTCGGGGGCAGTTGTTTCTTCTCTCGTAGTCTCTTCGGTAACTGCCGAAGTTTTCGGTTTTCTTGTCTCGGAAATTTCATCATCAATATCCGCTGATGTTTCGTTTACATTTGCTCCGCAGGATGACAGCATAACAGCGCTAAGTACAGCAACTAAAACTCTTTGCTTCATGTTCTTCATGAAAAAAGTACCTTTCAATATTAAACGTTTATTATCGACAGCATCTGTCTTTCTTCATATAATTATAACAAAAATATTACCGCTCGTCAAGTGTTAAATTTTTATGATTTTCTGTAAATTGCTTGACTTAAAATTAAAAATATGTTATAATTAATTTGATTTTTGAAAATTTATTGGAGGTATATTATATATGTCACTTACGAATAACCCGAATGTCAACAAATGGGTTGACGAAATGATTGCTCTTACAAAACCGGAGAAGGTTGTATGGATTGACGGCTCTAAAGCACAGCTTGACGCCCTCACCGAAGAGGTTGTGAATCTCCCGGAAGGTTCTCGTGACAAGCTTTATAAGCTTAACGAAGAAAAGCTTCCCGGCTGTCTCTACCACCGCACCCTCCCGAATGACGTTGCACGCGTTGAGGACAGAACTTTTATCTGTACTTCCAAAAAGGAAGATGCAGGTCCTACAAACAACTGGAGCGATCCTAAAGAAATGTACGCGAAGCTTACACCGCTTTATGACGGCGTAATGAAGGGGCGTACAATGTACGTTATCCCCTACAGCATGGGACCTATCGGTTCTCCTCTTGCGAAGGTGGGCGTTGAAGTTTCCGATTCCATCTATGTTGTACTTAATATGAATATAATGACCCGTATGGGTAAAGCGGCTTTTGACAACCTCGGCGATACTTCCGACGATTTCGTTCGCGGACTTCACTCTAAGGCTGACGTTGACCCCGAAAACCGCTATATCTGCCACTTCCCCGAAGACAACACTATCTGGAGCATCAACTCCGCTTACGGCGGAAACGTTCTCCTCGGTAAAAAGTGCTTCGCGCTCCGTATTGCTTCTTATCAAGGCAAGAACGAGAAGTGGATGGCTGAACATATGCTTATCCTCGGTATCAAAAAGCCTTCCGGCGAAATGAAATATGTTTGCGCTGCATTCCCCTCCGCTTGCGGAAAAACTAACCTTGCTATGCTTATTCCTCCAGAAGGTTACAAGGCGAAAGGTTACGAAGTTTACACCGTAGGCGACGACATTGCTTGGCTCAAGCAAGGCGCAGACGGCAGACTTTACGCTATCAACCCCGAAAACGGCTTCTTCGGTGTTGCTCCCGGTACTTCCGCTAAGAGTAATTACAACGCTCTCGAATCCTGCAAGAAAAATACTATCTTTACAAATGTTGCTCTCAACAACGCCGACAACACCGTTTGGTGGGAAGGTCTCGACAAGAATCCTCCCGTTGATGCTACCGAGTGGAAGGGCGCAAAGGTAAACGGTCCCGAATACATCGCGGCAGGCAACAAGCTTGCTCACCCGAACTCCCGCTTCACCGCTCCCGCCGAAAACTGCCCCTGTATCTCCCCTGAATTCAACAACCCTAAGGGCGTTCCCATAGATGCAATCGTATTCGGCGGCCGCCGCGCTAAAACCGCTCCCCTCGTATACCAATCCTTCGACTGGACTCATGGTACTTTCGTCGGCGCAATCATGGCTTCCGAGACAACTGCTGCCGCTGCCGGCGCTGTCGGCGTAGTGCGCCGCGACCCCATGGCTATGCTCCCCTTCTGCGGTTACAACATGGGCGACTACTGGGCTCACTGGCTCGAAATGGGCAAGCTTTTAGGCGACAAAGCCCCCAAAATCTTCAACGTTAACTGGTTCAGAACCGACGACGAAGGTCACTTCATCTGGCCCGGCTTCGGCGACAATATGCGTGTTCTCGACTGGATTATCGAACGCTGCGACGGCAAGGCAGATGCTGTAGAAACCCCCATCGGTTTCGAACCTAAGCCCGAAGACATCAACATCGAAGGTCTCTCCGACATCAACCTCGACACCATCAAAGGCCTCCTCTCAGTAGATAACTCCCTTTGGCTCGAAGACTGCGAAAATATCAAGCCCTTCTTCGCAAAATTCGGCGACAAACTCCCCAAAGAAATGGCTGACGAACTCTCTGCTCTCGAAAAACGTCTCGCCTAAGGTACGCTGGGGGAGGGGAGGAGGAGTGACCTCCCCCTCCCCTCCCCCAGACCCCC
>JAISHJ010000058.1 GCA_031262625.1 Ruminococcus sp.
GAAGCAAGGCTCACAGGGCGCGGAACCGAAAAAGCAGAGGATATAAAAAAACGTCTCGAAACCGCAAAAACAGAAATAGCAATGTCAGACAGATTCGACTATATTGTAGTGAATGATGAAGTTGACGTTTGTGCGGATAAAATAAAAGAAATTATTTTTGCATAAAACTAAAAACAAACGGAGAAAAGTATGTTAAGACCGTCAATCCAAGAAATTACCACGCAAAACGAAAACCCCTACACAGTAGTAATAGGCGTAGCAAAACGCGCACGCGAAATTGCCGACGATGTATTTGAGTCCGGGCAGATTTTGGAGCACAAGCCTGTTAAAACAGCGGTTGAGGACTTTGCAAAGCGCCGCTATCGCATGATTGAAGACCCTGCTCTGCGTGCCACAAAACTTGAACTGTAATTCATGCAAACAAGACAGATAGTAAGTGTCGCTGTTGCCGACACAAACTACAGCTTCGACCGGGTTTACGAATACGCTCTGCCTGTTGCGGGAGTTGCTCGGGGTGCGGAAGGTACGCGGAGTGCGGGAGTTACTCGGGGTGCAGAGAGCGCGCAGAGTACGGATGGTTCACGGAGCGCAGAATGTTCGGGAACATCCGCCTACATCCCTCCTGTTCCCGGTTGCAGAGTACTCGTTCCTTTCGGTATGGGCAACCGTAAACGCATCGCTTTAATTCTATCCTACGCCGAATACGACAAAACTACAAACTATAAAGAGATTTTAAGCGTTATTGATACCTCCCCTGCCATTAACGCCGAAGGTCTGAAGCTTATCAGCCGCCTTAAAGAGACGACTTTTTGCACATATTTTGATGCCTGCAAACTATTCCTGCCCGCAAGCTTTAATGTTAAGCTTAAAACGCGTTACAGGGTTAACGAAGAACAGTTTGAAGCGATAAAAGCACTCCTTTCCGATGAAGATACCGCGGAATTACAGGCGATACGCAAGACAGGAAAAACTCACGATGATAATGTAAAATACCTTATCTCGCAAAAACTCATCTTCCCGGAAGAATATATAGATACTCCTAAGGTTAAGACAGAAAAGATTGTAAGTCTGACTGAAAAATATCTCACAGGCGAACTCAAATACGCATTCACAAATGATAAGACACGAAAAGCAGTCGAATTCTTAAAAAATTCGCCCGACATTACCGACAAAGAACTTATCAGGCTTTTCGACATCTCCTCCGCTTCGCTCAAAACACTTAGCAAGCGCGGTGTTGTTGAGACTACAGCGGTAAAAGCCGCGGCGAGGCGTTCCGTCGATATTTCGGGCGTTAAGGCGAGCAAGTCCGACAAAGCAGGTATGGCAGGAAAGACCGGCGTATTAAGTACTCCTCACAAAAGCTACTTCAATCCGCTGACGCTTAATTCCGAACAGCTCCAAGCCGCAGAAGGCATACTTTCCCTTATCGGTAGCGGCAAACCTTCTGCTTCACTTCTTTTCGGCGTTACAGGGAGCGGCAAAACAGCCGTTTTCACCGATCTGATAGTGAAGGTTATAAACTCCGGGAAAAATGTTATTCTGCTTGTACCGGAAATCGCTCTTACTCCGCAGTTAATAAAACGTTTTACAGAGATTTTCGGGAACGCGATATGCTGTCTTCACAGCGGACTTTCGGTCTCACGCCGGGCAGAAGAACTGTCGGTTATACGCGCGGGCGGCTGTAAACTCTTAATCGGAACAAGAAGCGCGATATTTGCGCCGATTGATAATATAGGACTTATTATTATTGACGAAGAGCAGGAGCGGACATACATTTCCGAAATGTCGCCGCGATATGATGCAAGAGAAGTTGCTAAAATACGCACTGTCTATCATAATGCCGCACTTGTCTTAGCTTCCGCGACACCTTCTGTTGAAAGCTTCTACTATGCAAAAATCGGACGCTATAACCTCTTTACTCTTAAGGAGCGTTACGCGAAAGCGGTTTTGCCGGAAGTTAATATAGTTGATATTGCTTCGGACGGATTTTATAACGACTCGCAAAATCTGTCCTGTACACTTGTTTCCGAAATTAACGATAATCTTACAAGACATGAACAGACGATACTTCTCTTAAACAGGCGCGGCTTTAATACGGTAGTAACCTGCCGCTCATGCAAACAGACCATAATGTGCCCCCATTGCAGTGTCGCGCTGACATACCACAAATCCGAAGGAAAACTTCGCTGTCACTGGTGCGGCTACACAAGAGATGAGGCGAAAGTCTGCCCCTCTTGCGGCAGCGAGTACTTAAAATTCATCGGTTCTGGTACGGAGAAGATTGAGGAGGAAATAGCACAGCTTTTCCCCTCCGCAAGACTTTTACGGCTTGATGCAGACACTGTTTCGGGCGGTAATGTCAAGAACAGCTATGACGAAAAATTCGCCGCATTTGAACGTCAGGATTACGACATACTCCTCGGTACACAGATGATTGCGAAAGGACTTGATTTCCCGAACGTAACTCTTATCGGAGTTATATCGGTTGACGGCGCACTTTACGCCGGGGACTACCGCTCGTATGAACGGACATTTGCCCTTCTTACGCAAGTCGCAGGGCGGGGCGGGCGCGGTGATAAACCCGGGAGAGCCGTAATACAGAGTTTTAACCCTAACCATTACATTTTGAGACTGGCAGCAATGCAGAACTACCCGGAATTCTTCGCCGAAGAGATAGGCAACCGAAAACTTCTTTTGTACCCGCCGTTTTGTGACTTATGTGTGGTAGAATTTACCGGCAGCGCCGACGAAAAGACAGCGGCGGCGGCTTCCGCTTTCGCAAAGCTGTTAAAAACTGCGGCGGCGGTACAGATTAACTCAACGCATGAAAAAATACCGCTGATAGTTTTAGGACCGGCAAGATGCATAAGAGAACGCATTAAAAATAAATTTCGCTATAAGCTTGTCATTAAATGCAAATCAAACGGAACATTCCGCAAAATTTTATCCGAAACCTATGCAAGAAGCTTTACAGAACGCGTTTTCGACCGAATTACCGTAATCGTTTCGATGAACGGCGATGCTTCACTGTAAACCTGCTACTTTTATAAAAGGGGAAATCCTGTAAATATGGCGCTCAGAAATATTCTTAACAAAGACGATCCGATGCTTCACAAAAAATGTCGCCCTGTAGAAAACTTTGATAAAAAGCTTTCACAACTCCTCGACGACATGGCACAGACAAACCGCCATCTTGACGGCGCGGGACTTGCCGCACCGCAAATCGGACTTCTCCGCCGCGTTGCGGTTGTCGAATGGGACAACACTTATTGCGAACTTATTAATCCAGAAATTATCGAGGTTAAAGGGACAAGCCGCGACATTGAGGGGTGTCTTTCCTGCCCGAATGACTGGGGTTATGTAGTACGCCCTGCAACAGTTAAATTCTCCACCTACGACCGTGAAGGCAAAAAGCTGGAATATTTTTTCCGCGGTCACGCCGCACGTGCCGTGCTTCACGAAATGGATCATCTTGAAGGAATAGTCTTCACCGACAAAGCTGACGAAATGGTTGATCCGAAGGTTGTTGAAGAACGCGACAAAAAACGCCGCAAACGTATGCGCTAAGCGGCTGTACGTATGATTAGTATCGAGAGGAGGAGTTAACATAAAAATCGTTTTCATGGGTACGCCTGAATTTGCAGTACCCTGTCTGCGCGAACTGCTTAAAACCGAAGAAGTAGCAGCCGTTTTCACAAAACCCGACAAACCTGCCGGACGCGGTAAAAAATTACTCCCCTCACCGGTGAAAATTTTTGCCGAAAAAAATAATATACCTGTTTATCAGCCTGTTTCTCTAAAGTCCGGGGAGGATGCGGAAAAAACATTCGAGAAGCTTCAAGAAATTTCCCCCGACCTTATTATAGTCGCCGCGTACGGGCAGATTCTGCCGGAACGTATTCTAAACCTTCCGAAAGTTTTCCCGAAGTGTATTAACCTTCACGGTTCGATTCTCCCGAAATTTCGGGGTGCCGCGCCGATCGAACGCGCTGTAATGAACGGCGAAACCGAAACCGGAATAACATCAATGGTAATGGCTAAGGGTCTTGATACCGGGGATATGCTCCTTTGTGAAAAAACCCCGATAGGTGAGAATGAGACGGCGGCGAATTTAAGGGTGCGGCTTTCTGAAATTGCCGCGAAAACCTTAACTGAAACGCTTAAGGCATTACGGGCGGGTACTCTCCACGCTTTAAAACAGGATGAAAAAGATGCAACCTACGCTTCAATGATAAATAAAGAGCAGAGCAGAATTAATTTTAACGATAACGCCGCAGTAATTCATAATATTATCCGCGCTGTGAGCGGTTTCGGTATGCTTAACGGTAAGCGGCTTAAAATTATAAGTACTCAAAAAACGGATATTCTCGCGACGAGTACTCCCGGGCAGCTTATATCCGATAATGGTTTATATATTAACTGCAAAGACTTTCGCCTGAAAATATTGGAACTTCAACCCGAGGGCGGAAAACTTATTACTGCGGATGAATATCTTCGCGGACATAAAATTACCGACGATTCTGTGTTACAGAGAAACTGAGAAGTCTATGAAGAAACATTCCGGAATTACAGAAAAAAATCCGCGTGAAGAAGCAGTAAGAGCCTTAGTAAAAATGTTTTCCGGCGAGCGATTTTCGGATGTAATCCTCTCCGAAACTATAAGCAATTCTAAATTGGAAGGCGTAAGCAAGCGATTTTTCACTACTCTTTTTTACGGTACAATTGAGCGAAAACTAACGCTTGACTATATTATCGGCATCTACAGCAAAATCCCGCTTAAAAAACTTGACGCGGAGGTTATAAATATCCTCCGCACAGGGATTTACCAGCTTTTATATATGGACAGTGTTCCCGACAATGCGGCGGTTGACGAATCGGTAGAATTATGTATGAGTTTTCGCAAAACTTCCGGAAAAGGCTTTGTAAACGCTGTTTTAAGGCAGTTTCTCCGTGATAAAAAAGCGTTCCCCCTGCCGGAAGGACAAGACGGAATAAAAGTGAAATTCTCGATTAACCCCGAAATCTTCGACTCCTTTGTCAGTGACTACGGCGCAGAAAAAGCGGCAGAAATTCTTGACAGCTTTTCGTCCGCAGAAGTTACCTATATAAGACTGAATAACAAGCGGTTTACTGTTGAAGATTTGCCGGAAGGCTTTCGTGAAACAGATATTCCTAACGTTTATTCCGTAAATAACTTACATCTTAAAAGCGAAGAATTCATAGCGGGAGTTTACCATATTCAGGATTATTCCTGCGCCTACGCCTGTAACCTCATTGAAATCGCAGGCAACGAAGATATTTTGGACGTTTGCGCCGCGCCGGGGGGGAAATCTTTCACACTCGCCGAAATGACAAGCGGTACAATCTACTCCTGCGACATAAACTACAAGCGGCTTTCTAAAATTGAGGACGGTATAAAACGCCTCGGGCTTACAAATATTAAGACGATTATAAATGACGGCAAAGTTTTTAACGAAAGTTTCCCGAAATTTTCGCGGATTTTATGCGATGTTCCCTGCTCGGGGCTCGGAGTAATCCGCAAGAAGCCGGAAATACGATATAAAAACTTTGCGGACATAGTTCACCTGCCCGATGTACAGTACTCTATACTCGAAAACAGTGTACGCTACCTGACGGATGATGGCATTCTCCTCTACTCGACCTGCACTCTCCGAAAGGTTGAAAATGAAGACGTTGTAACACGATTTTTAGATAGTCACCCCGAATTTACCGCACAGATGAAAACAATTTTCCCCGGGGACTATAATTCGGACGGCTTCTTTACAGCTAAACTAAAAAGGAATAAATGAAAGATATTTTATCATTAACACGTGAGGAACTGACGGAAGAGATTTTAGCACTCGGTGAAAAGCGTTATCGCGCTGAACAGATTTATAAATGGCTTCATATAAAGCGCGCTTACGCGTTTGAAGAAATGAGCGACCTCCCCGCTTCGCTTAGGAGTACACTTCGCGAAAACTACATAATATGTAAAATTACAGCGGTTAAAACATTAATTTCAAAGATTGACGGAACGCGAAAATACCTCTTTGAACTTTCCGACGGCGAATGTATCGAAACGGTTTTCATGGAGTATAAGCACGCCTACAGTCTGTGTATATCCTCACAGGTAGGTTGCAGAATGGGCTGTAAATTCTGTGCTTCGGGACTTGACGGTCTGGTACGAAACCTCACTCCGGCGGAAATGCTGTCGCAGGTCTACGAAGTCGAACGCCTTACCGGCAAGACTATCGGAAGCCTTGTAATGATGGGAATCGGCGAACCGCTTGATAATTATGACAACACAATAAAATTCTTAACGCTTCTTTCTGACGAAAACGGTAAAAATTTAAGTCTTCGTCATGTTTCGCTTTCAACCTGCGGACTTGTTCCGAAAATACAGGAATTATGTAAACTTCGCCTCGGCTTAACACTCTCCGTTTCGCTTCATCAGGCTGATAATACAAAACGCGAAGATATAATGCCGGTAACAAAGGCGTATAATATAGATGAACTTATTGCCGCCTGCCGTGAATATATATCATACACAGGGCGGAGGATAAGCTTTGAATACACGGTAATTTCAGGGGTTAATGACAGTAAAGAGGATGCTCAAAAGCTTTCAAAACTTCTTCGCGGGCTAAACTGCCACGTTAACCTTATCCCCGCAAATAACGTAACCGAAACAAATTATTATAATAAAAAAGACAGCACTCGAATTTTTGAAAGCTATCTTCTTTCGGCAAAAATCCCCGTGACGATACGAAGGACTTTGGGCAGCGACATCAATGCCGCTTGCGGACAACTCAGAAGACAGAGTGCGGAGTAAGAGTACAGAATACAGACTGATTAGTACTACTGACCAAAAAATGATTGCTTATTTTACGGAGAGGTCTATGAGAGTTTTTACCGGGACTGACATCGGGCTTATGCGTTCGGAGAATCAGGATAAAATTTCCTCCGGGATTATTAACGAAATAACCGGATTCATCGTGCTTTGTGATGGTATGGGCGGCGAAAATGCAGGCTCTGCCGCTTCGGAGATAGCCGCAGAAGCTATTGTAGAACGCTTCACGAAGGTTTACAGACGCGACCTTTCGGATGATACCGTTCGGAATATGATGATTTCCGCGCTTAATACTGCTAATTCTGTAATCCTTGACGAATCATATTCCGACCCCGAAAAAAAGGGTATGGGTACGACTTGCGTTGCCGCTCTCGAACGCGGTTTGAAGCTTCATGTAGTAAGTGTCGGTGACTCTCGCGCATACCTTCTGAACGAGAATATTACTCAAATAACAAAAGACCATTCGATAGTCATGCAAAAATACGAAAAGGGCGAAATCACCAAAGAGGAGATGCGCTGTCACCCTCAGCGCAACTATATAACAAAAGCCCTCGGTATTCCCTTTAACCCCGACCCTGACTATTTTGAACTTGAAATAAACGAAAATGATATTATTCTGCTCTGTTCGGACGGATTATCCACTTATGTTGAAGAAGCTGATATTCTTTCTATGTCAAAGGTTTACAGAGGGGATGAACTTATAAATATGCTAATCAAAAAAGCCCTCGATAACGGCGGCAAAGATAATATTACAATAGGATTAATATACTACAATATGGAAAGCATATCCCTATAATATTTCCATTCGGTTACAGCAGTAACCATTTTGCTATCAAATATGCTCATATTTTTCAGTTTTATTTACACATTTAGACATATAAACATTCAAATTTGTAAACATTTTAGGTGTATACTATTAATGAGTAAATATCCTTAATAAAATTAACAAGGTGGATTTATGGATAAGAATATCGGCAAAAGGCTCGACGGGCGTTATGAGATAACCGAACTCATCGGCGTCGGCGGCATGGCTGATGTTTATAAGGCAACCGACATTTTAGAAGGAAAGGTTGTCGCCGTCAAGATATTAAAGCCGGAATTTTCCGACAA
>JAISHJ010000051.1 GCA_031262625.1 Ruminococcus sp.
ATATCATTCGTCTTTATGTACCTTGCGATAAAGAAAAAATTTGAACCGCTCCTTCTTCTTCCTATTGCGTTCGGTATGCTTCTGACTAACCTTCCTAACGCAGAAATGTATCATCCGGCGCTTTTTGACGGCGAAGTAAACTTCTCAGAAGTCCTGCACGAAGGCGGTCTGCTCGACCTTTTATACCTCGGCGTAAAATTACAGATTTTCCCGCCACTTATATTCCTCGGAATCGGTTGTATGACTGATTTCGGACCGCTTATAGCTAACCCGAAAAGCTTCCTTTTAGGTGCGGCGGCACAGGCAGGCATCTTCCTTACCTTTATCGGCGCGGCTTTCTTCGGCTTTACTCCGGAAGAGTGCGGTTCAATAGCTATTATAGGCGGTGCTGACGGTCCGACAGCAATATATGTATCTACACAGCTTCTCTCGGGCGGCGCAAGCAGTAATGGTACTCCCTTCGGGATAGATGTAGGCGTAATCGCTCTTGCGGCATATACATATATGGCACTTGTTCCGGTTATCCAGCCCCCGATAATGCGGCTCTTAACCACGAATAAAGAACGCGCTGTAAAGATGGACGCCCTTCGTCCCGTATCTCAGACCGAAAAAATCCTCTTCCCGATTATCGTTACTATTGTAATTAATTTCATAGTACCGTCCGCTACTCCGCTTGTCGGTATGCTTATGCTCGGAAACCTCTTTAAGGAATCCGGTGTGGTCGGAAGACTTGAAAAGACTGCTCAAAACGAGCTTATGAATATCGTCACAATATTCCTCGGAATTTCTGTCGGTGCTACTACGGTTGCAGAAAAAGTTTTAAGCCCCAGATTCTTACAGGTGCTCCTCCTTGGTGTAATCGCATTCAGTGTCGGAACGGCTGCCGGCGTACTTTTCGGAAAGATTATGTATATTGTTTCCGGGAAGAAAGTCAACCCTCTAATCGGTTCGGCAGGCGTTTCCGCTGTTCCTATGGCGGCGCGTATCTCCCAGAAAGTGGGCGCCGAAACCGATCCCACAAACTTCCTACTCATGCACGCTATGGGTCCGAACGTTGCAGGGGTAATCGGCTCTGCCGTTGCCGCCGGTGTTCTGCTCAATATTATAGGTTAATTCTTACATTTGCTTTAATCGCCGCTCATATTATATGAGCGGCGATTTTTGTTGAAATAATACTTGCAAAATATAAAAATATGTGGTATAATGTTTAAAAATCGTTTTGAAAGTATTTATATGAATATATTATCAATCGGAATTATCGTTAAAAATGAAGAAAAGAATCTTGCGAAATGTCTTGACAGTATTGAGGAACTTCGCAAAAAGCTTGACTGTAAAGTGATTATCGCCGACACAGGTTCAACAGACGATACAGCGAAACTTGCCGAGAAACGCGCTGATATTTTCATGAAGACAACATGGAACACCGATTTTTCCGATGCCCGAAATGCCCTTCTTAAAAAGATCGATTCCGAATGGTTTATGTATATTGATGCGGATGAGGTTCTGCCTGAAAACAATAACCTTGCGGAGTTTTTTACATCAGGGGATTATAAAAATTATAATTGCGCCTCGCTCGATATAAAAACCGTTTTTAATGATCGCTTTGAACAGTTTGGAAATACGGTTAGACTTGTTAAATTTACGCCAGAGACAAAATTTGAAGGAATAATTAACGAAACTTTTACCGGTGATTTGAGTATATGTAAAAATCTAAGAATAACCCTTGAGCACAGCGGTTATACAGATGAATTTGTACGAGCGAAAGAGATCAGAAATTCGGCGATGAGCCGTTTGGCAATTGCCGACGAAAAAAATCCCGTTGCTCTTGTAAGGGATTATATGTCTTTAGCAGATTCGCTCTATAAATACGATGTTGATGAAGCAGAAAAGGCTTGGGAGCAAGCGCTTTCCGTAGATGCTGATTTTTACTCCAAATGCTGTCTGATTGTCCGCAAGATGGATTACTATTTTGATAGCAACGAATATAACAAAGCGCTTGAAGAACATGAAAAATACAAAAAATTCCGTGAAAGCGAAAATACGCGCTTACTTTATACCGACATTGAAGATGCTTACCTTTCGGGAGCGTCCGCTGCACGAAGCGACAAATTCGATTTTGCAGCAGAAATGCTGACAAAATTCGAGGAATACTACAAATATTACAATGAAAATTACGACGACTTTGTAGCTGACCGACGTTTTTACCCTGCCGTAAACACCTCCGAATATGCTGTTAAGCTTGCATATGGTATGCTGACGGCATCTTGCATGAAGTCAAAGCGTTACGATACCGCGCTTTCACGCCTTATGGAGTCCCCCACCGCTTCAACAGATATCATCTTTTGTATGGATAACCAAGGTGACTTATCCCGCCTTCCCGAATACTTAGCTGTTCCCGGAGCGGCGGATGCTGCAATGAAATATATATACGAAGCAGTTCACCCGATTGAACTTTCAGGAGCGTTAGCGAAAGTTATCGGGCAAAAAAGCGATTTTGCTGTAATTCATCGTTACCTTACCGAACCTTTTGATTGTGATGAAGAAAGTCTTCATGCAAAAAAAGTTATCATCGAATATCTGACAAAAACAAAAACAGAACTCGAAGACTTGGAATACTTAGTAAATGATTACATTAGCCACGTTTACGTTACCTCCGATTCAATTCATTATTCTGATGTTATAACTTCTGCTCAACATCTTTTTGCAGAAAATTCGACAAATACAGATGACGTTTAGTTATTTTCAACAAATATTTGCAATAAAGTTCAGCAACTTGATACGATAAATTTCCCATTTTTCTCTTTACAAATCGCTTTTTTTGTTGTATAATTACATTATCCTTTACTGTTTGTATTTCACGCCGTATAATATAATTTTTTCGGTCAGATATACTTCGATATACAAAATTTATGGCATTATCCGTTGGGAGAATAGTATAAATGTCGCAAAGCAAATCGCAACAGGGCGGAAATAGTTTCGCCCGTATTATAACAATGCTCAGAAGAGAAAAAGGTATCAGCCAGAAAAAAGCTGCGGATGCTCTCGGAGTCAGTCAGGCTCTTCTTTCGCATTATGAAAAAGGTATTCGAGAATGCGGGCTTTCCTTTGTTGTGAAGATTTCCGAATTCTACGGGGTTTCCTGTGACTATCTGCTTGGGCGGTCTCCGGAAGTAACCGGGCGTACCCTTACATATAATGATATGCCGGAAGAGGATACCTCAAAGAAAGAGCGTATCGCGCCCGCCGACATGATGTTACAGTTTAACAAAAAGCTTATTAACAACGCTGTTAATATTCTTTTCACCCTAATTTCACGTACAAAAAGCCAATCCCTTATGAAAAATGCTTCCCTCTACCTTATGACTGCAATTTACGCTATTTTCCGCGTAGTATTCATCTCTAACGCGAAAAATGACAGCCGCTTTTTTGATGTCCCCGAAGAAACCGCTTACGCTATGTGCAGTGCTTCCGAAAGCACCCTTCTTGCTAACATGGTTGCTTCCGCAAAAGGCATAAAACTAAGCGGAATTGACATTTGCCGTAAAACCGAAGAGACTATCATAAACTCTACCTCCCTCTCCGACGAATTCCCCGCAACCGCTTCCGCAATCCTAAACGTTGTCAAAAACGCCGAAGCACACATTCAAATCCTAACCAACGCAGAACGCTAACCCCCCGGTGCACAATCCCCCCGGTGTGCAGTCAGTCCCTCGGTGTGCAGTCCACGGTATACAGTCGTCACACGTGCAGTCGTCCGGCGGGTTGTCCTGCGAGTAGTCGTCTTATGGTGAATAGTTCCCCGCATATAGTCAGTTATATAAAACATAAAAAAGCCCTCATCGAGGGCTTTTTTAGTGCTTATCGCTTATCAGAATTACTTTACATAAATTACTGCAAGCAGTGCTTCATAGTAATGGTCGGTAAAAATGATACCGGAACTCTCAGAAGCCGCAATCTCATAGCACATCGCGGTGATATAGTCAGGACGCCCCGAAGTATAATAAGGCATCATATCCGAGAAGGAAACTTCCTCAAAAACTATGGATTTTCCTACGCTGTCGGCAAATCTGCTCATCAGTTCAATTTCAAACCCTGTAGGATTCCCTTCCCCATCCGGCATATCAAAGGGTGCACATTCTAAATTTATACCTATTATAAGTTCACCGTTTGCAGTACCGTTTTTCGGTGTGAAAACGTCTGAAATTCGCGGAATATTATTCCTGTCATATCCATCAACCCATCTTGAAGACATTTCTTCAAGCGTTCCGTTTGCCTTGATTTCAGCAAGAAAAGCATTAAAAATTTCAGCGTTCTCTACATTTTTAGCCATTGCCGCATAATCGAAACTTGCATACTCTGACGGGACAACGGAAATACCGAAAGTTTCCGGACCGATTTCGCTTACCCATGGTATAGCGGCAGTATAATCTGCCATAAGCGCTTCAACCGCTCCATTTTTAAGTAATGTTATTCCGTCATCATTCGTCTCGAATATAATATAATCATCCGACTCGAAAATAGACTGTACCATCGTTTCATAACCGGTTCCGTCAAGCACGGCAAATTTTTTTCCGATAAATTCTGTGTACGGACGTTCGTTTACTGTTAATGTGATCGTCTCATCTTTTTTGCAGGCAGGAATCATAATGATGAGAATAACCGCGAGCGCGAGCGGGAGTAACCTTTTCATATTTACACCTATATCGGAATTTAATTGGGTATTTACCTATGATACATTTTAGCATATAATTATCAATTTGTCAAGCAAAATTCACACTTTTTTTCAGAAATATTTCATTGATTTATCTTTTGTATTACAAAATATTACATATAATTGTTAAGAAACTATTAAATTTGCAAAAGATAATTGACAAACTATATTATATATGGTATAATTACTTTACTACATAAAAAGGAGGAGTATATAATGACCGCAGATGAGTATCTATCAGAACTTCGCAGCTACCTTGATGTTCTGCCGAATATTGAAGCTGATGCGGCAACTGCTTTTTATCAAAAAGATTTTGAACGTACGGACAGCGACACATCGGTAATGCTTCGCCTTGGAAATCCATACGCTCTTGCGAAAAAGATTATTTCCGAACAGTCGGATTTTAATAAATCTGAGCAGTATAAAAACCTGAAAAAAGATGGCATGACGAACGCGGTTTCGCTTGAAAATATTGATACTGACTACTTACCTCGCCGCGAAAATGTTAATCAGAATTTATCTTCCGATTATACGGCTGATTACAGACCGGATTTTCAAAATGACTATAAATCGAATGTACAGACCGCCTTTTCGCCCTCCGATCAAACCCCGGATACAGTACCGAAGATAAAGACTGCTTATGACAGCAAGGTTCCCCGATACTCTCCTCCCCCGAAAATTAATAAAAATCGTCCTCCTAAAGCCAAATCTTCGCGAAAAAAGTTTATCCTCGGCTGTATAGCAGGACTATTCATCCTCGGTTTCGCCTTTACGGCTATTGTGTATATTGACGCTGTGTGGGATTATCCCGGCGAACATGGACCTGTACAGGTTTATGATACATATGCATATCCGGTTGACCCCCCCGAAGAATACACCGTATATAACGCAAACGGTGTTTCGGAGGACGGGTCAAGTTATCAGGGACTGCCGCTTACAACCTCTGAAATTGAAGGTACAGTTGATTCAATTAACATTAATCTTAATAACACCGATGTTGAAATTGTTTATGGCGATACGCTTCGCATAACTCATACAGATTCGGTTGTTGCCGGTTATTCAAGCGGGTATTTGACGCTCACGAACGATCAATTTGACAGCGGATATGTTAAGATAGAGATTCCCGAGACAGACGAAAGAAGTTCCTTAACGCTTAGTATCGCAAGCGGTAACATAACTGTTGAAGGTTTAAGGTTAAACAGACTTTCACTTGACACTTCAAGCGAAGCCGTGATTGATTTTATAAACATTAATGTTGCCGACAGAACTGACATTTCTGACAACGGCAGCAGTACAATTTCGTTTATAAATTCGTTTCTTAACGACACAACCGTAAATTGTTGGGAAACCGACTTAAGCTTTGTAAATACTACCTTTTCAGAATCCCTATCTATAACGTCAACTTCCTACATGACAAAACTAAGCAACTGTAAATTTACCGAAGGCACACTCTTTGATTTTACGAATAATTAATCATTTCGCCCTCATATAACAGTATGAGGGTTTTTTTATTTTTGGGGGTAGCAGTAATGGTATTTACACTTGCGGAGCTTCGCGGAAAAGAAGTAATAAATATTACCGACGGCTCAAGGATGGGATATATTGACGATGTAGAACTTGACACCGCAGGCGGCGGTCTGTCATCAATTATTATCTTCGGCGGCGCGAAATTCATGGGGATTTTCGGGCGCGAAGAAGATATAGTTATCCCTTTTTCGGATATAGAACTCATCGGAGTGGACACAATTTTAGTAAAACTACACTCCTCCGTACATCTGCCGGAATACATAAAATCTCCGAATAATAATTTCACTAAAGATAACATATTTTATTAACACAATTTGCTTGACAAACTGCTCAAAAAGGTATATAATAGTTAGGAATGGTTATATTACAGCATATATTTTCTATTATCCGTAGCTTTGCTGTTATATACCGATTATTTACCGAGAGGTGTTAAAACAAATGACTTATTCTCATGAAGTCGAGAGAATGTGCGCCGTTGCGAAAGGTCCTAAGCACGGTCCTGCTCCCATTCCCGAAGAGGGAAAATGGGTTAAGGCGTACGAAATCAAAGACATTTCGGGGCTTACCCACGGCGTGGGATGGTGTGCACCCGAACAAGGCGCTTGTAAACTTACGCTCAATGTTAAAGAAGGCGTAATCGAAGAGGCTCTCATCGAAACCATCGGTTGTTCCGGAATGACACAATCTGCCGCTATGGCAGGCGAAATCTTAACCGGAAAAACTATCCTTGAAGCACTCAATACCGACCTCGTTTGCGATGCAATTAACGTTGCTATGCGCGAACTCTTCCTCCAAATCGTCTACGGACGTACACAGACTGCCTTCTCCGACAATGGTTTACCTATCGGCGCGGGGCTTGAAGACCTCGGTAAGGGACTTCGCTCGCAGGTTGGTACTATCTATGCGACAGCCGCTAAGGGCGTTCGTTACCTTGAACTCGCCGAAGGTTATGTAACCAAGCTTGCTATTGATGCGGACGAGCTTGTTTGCGGTTACGAATACGTACGCGTAGGCAAAATGCTCGAAGATATTCGCAAGGGCAAATCCCCCGAGGATGCGCTTAAAGCAAACACCGCAGTCTACGGCAGATGGAAAACCGAAGACGGCGCGGTAAAATACATTGATCCGAGGGAGGAATAAAGACATGGCTAATTTTGAAGGAAAAGAAAGACGTATGCCCAAAATTGAGGCTTGTCTTAAGGAATACGGTTTTGACTCACTCGAAGCGGCAGATGCTTTCTGCAGAGAAAAGGGTATTGACGTTGGTTCAATCGTTCGCGGCGTTCAGAATATCTGCTTTGAAAATGCCGTTTGGGCTTATACCCTCGGTGTAGCAATCGCCCTTAAAAAAGGGACAAGCCGTGCGGCTGATGCTGCGGCAGACATAGGCTTAGGTTTACAAGCGTTCTGCGTACCCGGTTCTGTTGCCGAAAACCGCGCTGTAGGTATCGGTCACGGTAATCTCGGTAAAATGCTTCTTGAAGAAGAGACAGACTGCTTCTGCTTCCTTGCAGGACACGAATCCTTCGCGGCGGCAGAAGGTGCTATAGGTATCGCTCGCACCGCTAACAAGGCGCGCAAAAAACCCCTCCGCGTAATCCTTAACGGTCTCGGCAAGGACGCGGCTATGATAATTTCCCGTATTAACGGCTTTACCTACGTTCAGACCGAATATGACTACTACACAGGCGATCTCAAAATCGTTCAGGAAAAGGCATATTCAAACGGCGAAAAAGCTAAGGTTCGCTGCTATGGTGCAGATGATGTTAACGAAGGCGTTGCAATCCTCCGCTATGAAAAAGCCGACGTTTCCATCACCGGCAACTCCACCAACCCCACCCGCTTCCAACACCCCGTTGCCGGCACATACAAAAAATGGTGCAATGAAAACGGTAAGAAATACTTCTCCGTTGCTTCCGGCGGCGGTACAGGCCGTACCCTTCACCCCGACAACATGGCGGCAGGTCCCGCTTCCTACGGTATGACCGACACAATGGGGCGTATGCACTCCGACGCTCAATTCGCAGGTTCATCTTCCGTTCCCGCTCACGTCGAGATGATGGGTCTCATCGGCATGGGCAACAACCCCATGGTAGGCGCAACCGTAGCTTGCGCAGTCGCTGTCGAAGAGGCTCTCTAAGGGAGTACTGGGATACGCTGGGGGGAAACTTGCTGAAGCAAGTTTCCCCCCAGACCCCCCTTCAAAGACTTTTGCTTGGGCGGCTCTTTGCACTTCGTTTCGTAAACGCCTTCGGCTTTTATAAAACCTTTATAAATCTCGTTTATACCAATAGAAATTTCGTAAGTTTATTGTAAATGTAAATTCGTCTAATATTAAGGAGTTTTATCATGACTGTTACTAAAGATTCAATTATCGGCGATGTTCTTGACAAATTCCCTCAGACAGCGGAGTTGTTTTTAGGCATCGGTATGCATTGTCTCGGCTGCCCTGCTTCCCGCGGCGAAACTATCGCGGAAGCTTGCACTGTTCACGGTAATGATGCCGATAAACTTGTTGAAGATATTAATAAACTCGTTGCATGAAGCTTGACTCAAGGCTTGAAGCGATTGCGGAATTTGTCCGCGGCGATTTCCTCTGCGATATAGGTACTGACCACGGGAAATTGCCTATATTTTTACTGAAAAGTAAGAAAATTTCACGCGCACTTTGCACCGATATAAATGAAAAGCCTTTGGATTCGGCAAAGCGTAATGCTGCTTCTGCCGGTGTTTCAATGCTCTTTTCCTGTACCGACGGTTTTGACGGAATAGACCTGACAGAAATAACCGATATAGTTATTGCCGGTATGGGCGGAGAGCTTATAACGGATATTTTAGCGCGCGGAAAGGATAAACTTTCCGGTAAAAATTTAATCTTACAACCCATGACAAAACGTGAAGTTTTACTTGATTATCTTATAAATGAAGGTTATCAGATTACCGGCAGGAAAACTGTTTCTGATTCCGGTAAAAAATATTATATAATATCAGCTGTTCCGGTGGAATATATGAAAGCTACAGTTAGAAAAATATACAGCGCACTTGATTCGCTTGCACCATTCGCTTACGCTGAAAACTGGGATAATTCCGGGCTTTTAGTAGGTGAACTTTCAGATACGGAAGTAGATAAAATTCTTATCGCTTTGGATATAAGCTTTTGCGTTGTTGAAGAAGCTATCGAGAAAAAATGCGGAATAATTATTTCGCATCATCCTGTGATTTTTCATCCGCTCACAAAACTTATACCTCAAACGCCATCCGTACACGCGATGAAAAACGGCATAACCTGTATCTGTTCTCACACCTGTTTCGACTCCTCCGAATCGGGTATGAATAATATTTTCATTCCTACTTTTATAAAGGCTTTCGGTATCGACCATATCTACAACAAAAAGCCGATTGAGCCTACTATTGATAATAACGGAATCGGGATTATTTTCGAACTTCCGGAAGCTATAAAAACCACGTCTTCGGAATTTGCGGGAAGACTTAAGCAGATGTTTTCTTCCGGTATCGTCAGATTTACCGATGTTGGCGACTTAACCATAAAGAAAGTCGCTTTCTGTTCGGGTTCGGGCGGAGAATTTCTAAGTAAAATATATGATGAAAAGCTTGCGGACGTTTACATAACAGCCGACCTTAAGCACAGTCATTTTGTTGATGCCGTCGGGCGTAAGTTCCCTGTTTTTGACTGCGGACATTATGCAACCGAAGCGATGATGAAAGAATATGCT
>JAISHJ010000053.1 GCA_031262625.1 Ruminococcus sp.
GACTTCATCACTTATTCTTTTTATTTATTTGGTGAAAACCTTATGGTTTCGTTTGGAGCGGTGCTATGTATCCTCCTCCCTCCCATTTCTCCCACACCCGAGCGGTAACAGAATTGTTATTTTTTGACTGAAAAGCTTTGCTTTTCAAAAATGTTATTTTGGAGGTAACTATGCCTAACTTTGAAATACCTGCTATCCCGGAAATCGACTTTAAAGAGATGAAGGATTATGCTTTCGCACTTAAGAAAAAAGCGGAAGATAACGCATCCGCTATAATTATTGTACTGCTTATTATTATCGCACTCATTGCGCTTGTTTCTGCGGTTAACGACATGAAAAAAATCCGCGAACTGCGTAAGCTTCGCCGTGCTTGCACCGGCTCTAATACAATGTGCGACGATTGTCTTATTGAAGAAATTTAGGAGAAAAAATGGAGCAGAAAATATATAATATTAACCCGAGCGGTAAAAGTATCGGGAAAATTGTTATCGGAATAATTATCGCAATTTTAGTGATTATCGCTGTCTCGCAGTGCTTTACTATAGTTGACGCGGGTCACTCCGGCGTAGTACTGACTTTCCAACAAGTACAGGGAACAGTCTTAACCGAAGGTCTTCACTTCAAGATACCTTTCGCCCAGTCTGTAGTGCAGGTTGACAACCGAGTGCAAAAGGCGGAAGCTACCTGCTCATCTGCCTCGAAGGATTTGCAGACAATATCTTCCGTAATCGCTGTAAACTACAAGGTATTAAACGACTATTCCCAGAGTGTCTATAAAAATATCGGCAGGAATTATGTTGACGTAATAATTACTCCTGCGATTCAAGAGTGCGTAAAAGCTGTAACTGCTCGCTATACCGCCGAGGAACTTATAACGAAGCGCCAGCAAGTTTCGGAAGAAATGCGGGAAGAACTTATCGCGAAAATTTCCTCCTACGGCTTTGAAATTCAAGTCTTCAATATAATTACTTTCGACTTTTCCGCCGAATATAACGCGGCGATTGAAGCAAAACAGACCGCTCAACAAAACGCTCTTAAAGCGGAGCAAGACCTTCAGCGTGTCAGAGTAGAAGCAGAGCAAACGGTAGCGAAAGCCCAAGCGGAAGCGGATTCATATAACTTAAAGTCTGCCGAAATCACCCCCGAAATTCTCCTCATGAACTACATAGATAAGTGGGACGGCAAGCTTCCGGTAATGGTGAGCGGTGACGGACAGGTTATGCTTGATGTAAGCGCACTGCTTTCGGAGATTACAGAAGAAACCGCGAAAGCATCGGCGCCGACTGTGACACCTCCGGTAGTTACGGAAGCACCCCCGGCGGTAACAGAAGCCCCGGCAGCAACCGAAACAACCCCTGCGGAATAGTTAACCCCCTCAGCACACCCACAAAACCCACGTCCCGGCACATTCTCTGTTCCCTGCGTGTTCGGCACACTCCGCGAAAACCACCGATAGAAAAACGAATTAAACTATGGACGTATCTGAAAAAATAAACATTTGGGATAATATCCGCTCTTTAAACCTTCCTGTATATATTTACGGAATGGGAGACGGAGCGGATAAAATCTTTAGTATAATGGCTCTGCAAGGGATAGAACCGACGGGAGTATATGCGTCGGATGAGTTTGTCCGCGGTCAGAGTTTTCATGGATTTAAAGTGTTGAAGCTTAGGGAGATTGAGGAGAAGACCCCCGAATTCGTTACAGTCTTAGCTTTCGGCTCAAACCGCCCCGAAGTAATTTCTCATATAAAAGAGGTTGCGAAAAAGTATAAGCTTTTTGCTCCCGACATGGCGGTGACTGATTTTACTTCTGACAGGCTTTTTACTTACGAATATTTTCTCTCACGAAAGTCTGAATTTGAAAGTGTTTACAGTCTTTTCGCGGACGAGCCGTCACGAAAATTATTTACTGATATTATAAACTATAAAATCAGCGGCAAGATTGAGTATCTTCTTTCCGAAACGGTCGAATTTTCAGACATTTTAGGCGAACTTTTTCTAACCGACAGCGAAATTTACGCCGACTGCGGAGCATATACCGGCGACACAATAAGTATATTCTGCGACAAAGTCAACAATAAGTATAAATATATTTACGGTTTTGAGCCTTCTGGAAAAACTTTCGCACGGCTTCAAAAAAATACTGCCGGGCTTGAAAATATAACGCTTAATAATGCGGCGGTTTGGTCTGAAAGCGGCGAAATTACTGCTTTTGGCGGCGATAACCGCAATAACAATTTGTTTACTACTAAAAATAACAACAGTATGTATAACGGCGATTCCTCCAACAAAATGTATATCTCATCAAAAAACAACAATAAGTATAAATATTCCGGCAAAACTACCCTAACCGAAACTGTTCGATTAGATGAAATTTCGCCCGATGCGACAGTTATTAAGCTTGATGTTGAGGGTGCGGAGAAGCAGGCTTTAGCCGGAGCGGAAAAGCTTATAAAAAGCGGAGTGAAGCTTATCTGTGCGGTTTATCACCGAATTGACGACCTTTGGGAAATTCCGCTGATTATTAATAAGATGAACCACCGATATCGCTTCAAACTGCGGCGGCTGCCGTGTCTGCCGGCGTGGGATATATTTTTATCTGCTTATATGGAATAGATTATGAAAAACTACTCTCCCGATGAAAAAATACGGATTTCCGGCGTTACAAACGACTCTATCGTTGACGGACCGGGCTTTCGTTATGTGATTTTTGCCCAAGGATGCGATATGCACTGTGAAGGCTGTCATAATCCGCAGACGTGGGACAAAAACGGCGGCTATGAAATTAGTTTCGGCGAAATTATGGAAAGTATAAGAGCGAATCCGCTGCTTGACGGCGTAACTCTTTCGGGCGGCGAG
This sequence comes from Ruminococcus sp., assembly GCA_031262625.1. Classification (GTDB taxonomy): domain Bacteria; phylum Bacillota; class Clostridia; order Oscillospirales; family Ruminococcaceae; genus JAISGY01. The sequence continues at coordinate 2,862 of JAISHJ010000053.1, forward strand.
CCTTTTTTACAGGCGGAGAAATTTGCTTCGCTTTGCAACGAAATTAAGGCGAAAACCCCACTGAATATAATTTCATACAGCGGTTATACGTATGAACAGATAATTTCAAATCCTACATATAAAGAACTGCTTAATACTTTAGACTACCTGATTGACGGCTCATTTAAGCTTGAAGAACAAAGCTACGAACTACAGTTTATGGGCAGTAAGAATCAGCGTTTCATTGACGTTAAAGCTTCACTGGCGAAAGGTTCTGTAATAGAAAAAATTTTCTGAAAGCAAGGAAATTTGACATAAATTAACTTTTATTTGCGGTATAATTATATTCAGTAAATCATACTGAAAGGTTATACTTAGATGTTAAAAGAAAAGACAACGTCTGCTCCGAATATAAAACAGACAATAGACTTTACGATTCCGGGAGGAACAATCCTTGCGATAGCGGCTTCCGCTCTCCTTTCCGGGACAAGCATATCGGGAACGCCTATCCCTGCATCAGCCGCACTTTGCGGCGCGCTGCCGCCGCTTTTTTCCGCCGCCGCCCTTGCGGGAGGGGTAACGGGCTTCATAATCCGCGGAAACGTCGGCACACACATTACAGATATAGTCGCTATGGCGGCTATAGTGCTGTTTCGTACTATATTAGCAAGAATTTTCGAGCGGAATATCAAAACCGAAAAGAAGCAGTATAAAAATTTCCGCATACTTCTTGTAGGAATAATCTACATATTATCGTCACTCGTTACTGCAACTGCTTTCGGAATTTCTTTCGCTTTAATCGCCGCGATAATTTTTCGCGGTATACTTTGTACGGTTGCCTGCGCACTGTTTACGGAAGTACTTAGGGCTTTCCCGAAATTATTCGCAAAGGGGAGTGAGTCTGCTCTCGCAACGTCTGCTCCGGACACAAAAGCCGCTTTCGCCGTCTGCTATATCCTAATAATAACTGCGCTGTCGCCCTTAGCACCATTTGGTATAAATTTCGCCAGAATTACTTCTGACTTTTTCATAATCGCGGCGGCTTCATATGGAGCAGGAAGTGCTGCTGTCGTCTATACTCTGTCGGTGCTCGGCTTAACACTTTATTCGCCTGAACTGGGGCGAACGGGAATACTTCTTGCGGCGGGCGCAGTAACCGCCGGAAATTTTCATATGTATGGCAAACTCCCTGTGACGGCGGCGTATACAATTATAACCCTGCTTTTTTGCATAATGGCAGGCGTTCCGATGGGAACGGTTTACATATTCACCGAGATATTTATCGCCGCACTCGTTTTTATGCTCCTCCCCGACAGGTTTACTGCGTTCTTTTCAGATAGGTTAGAAGTAAAGACTGTCGATGTAACTGCCGAAAGACTTAAGAGATTCGCATTTTCATTCGGAAAGCTTGTCGAAAAAATCGACCGTGCCGCTTCCGTCCTGAATAATCAGACAGTAAACGGAAAAAATAACAGCATTGATTTTGCTAATGTCTTCGGAAAAATATGTGAAAACTGTGCTATATATGATAACTGCGTCATGCAAAATCCTAAGCACCTGACCCGCGAATGTAGTATTTATACCGATTATTTAGAGAAGGACGGATTTATAACTCCTTCAAACATTCACATAAACGGCTGTGAAAATAAGGAGACCATCGCTAAACAAATAAACAAAGAGTATAATCTATATAAATATATACTCGGTAACGGCATAAATTCCGGGCAGATAGAAGCTATAACTATCCGCGAAATGGACATTACTAAAAAACTTTTTGAGAGTGCAGTTTCGGGAATTATTATAAGTCCCGACATAAAGACGGGAGATTTTCTCAAAAGCTTACTCGAAAAGGATAAGAAAATCTCTGTAAATTGCGGTTTTGATTACGATAATTATTACCACGCCGAAATATTAACGACAGAAGAACTCGGAAGCCGCGCCGTTGATAAAATTATCGAAATTCTCACACGAAAGCTTTCAAGGAAATTCCGCGAAAAGCCTTTAAAGGAAAGATGCCATACCGAGTTTAAGTATCGCTATATTTTTTCGGAGGAGTATCGGTTTGAACTTAGCTACGGTGTATGCGACACGCCTGCGCCGGAGGATTTTTCGGACGGCTACAGCGGAGACTCTCACACAGTTTTTGAGGATGGTTTCGGCAACGTATTTTTCGTTATCTCCGACGGCATGGGAAGCGGCGCAAGAGCCGCCGTCGAGTCTGCAATGACAGTCTCTTTAATAACAGAACTTCTAAAAAGCGGCGCAGACCCCCTAAATACTCTTCGTTTTGTTAACTTAGCGCTTGAAATAAAATCTTCCGACGAGACCACGGCAACCGCCGATATTCTTATTATAAACCTCTATTCGGGGAAGGTTAACCTCTATAAAATGGGAGCGGCGAAGACAATCGCCGGCGTTTCGGGCGTAACCCGCGAATTTTCCGGGCAAAGTCTTCCGGCAGGAATCCTCTCCGACAATGAGCCCGACAGCTTTTCTTTCCGCGTTTCGGAGGGCGATAAAGTCGCGCTTTTCTCCGACGGAATAAGCGAGGAGATGCACCCGAAGTTACGCGAAATGCTCCTTTCAAGCGGTATCTCCCCCGACAGTGCCGCAAGACTTTCGGTAGAAAGTACGGGCAGTGACAGAAGCGATGATAAAACACTTTTCTTTATCGCGGTAAACTGAATATTCAAACATACGTTTCGGCAAACTATACAAAAAATAAAATTTCTTTCATGCAAAACTATTGAAAATTAACAAAAGCTATTGTAATTGGTTGAAATAGCTGTTATAATAAAATTAGCAAAAAAGTAAGTAAATTTTGCATAGCAGTATTGACAATCTTGATACACGGCGGGAGTGATAGCCATGAATAATTTAGAAAAAGAACAGAATCCGAAAAAGGCTGACAAGAGTATATCTTCTTTGCCGCTCGATTACGAATTTCCGCTTCATGTCTTCCATGAAGGAACTAACTTTGATTTGGGCGACTTTTTCGGCGCACATAAGGGTAAAAAAGACGGAAAAAGCGGCGTATATTTCAGAGTGTGGGCTCCAAACGCCAAGTCTGTTTCGCTTGTGGGAGACTTTAACGAATGGGACCGCGATAAGACACCGATGGCAAGGCTTGCTGATAAAAGCGTTTGGGAGATTTTCCTCCCCGATGTTCCGCAGTTTTTCCAGTATAAATACTCCATAGAAACTTCTCACAAGAGCGTTGTTAATAAAGCCGACCCGTTCGGAACGCATATGGAAACACGCCCGGGAACTGCTACGAAGTATTTCGACATATCAGAATATAAATGGACTGACAGAAACTGGTACAAAAAGAAGTCGGAAGTAAACGTTTATAAATCCCCCATGAACATCTACGAGGCACACCTCGGTTCATGGCGGCAGTATGAAGACGGCTCGCCGTTTGACTACGTAAAATTTGCAGAAGAGATTATTCCTTACCTTAAAGAGATGGGCTATACTCACCTTGAGCTTATGCCTCTCGCGGAATATCCGTTTGACGGCTCTTGGGGCTATCAGATTATCGGCTACTACGCTCCGACATCAAGATACGGCACACCCTTTGACTTCATGAAGATGATTGACCTCTTCCATAACGCCGGAATCGGAGTTATCCTTGACTGGGTGCCCGGGCATTTTCCGAAAGATGCGGCGGGGTTATATGAATTCGACGGTTCCTGCCTTTATGAATACAGCGATCCTCTTAAAAAAGACCATCTGTCTTGGGGTACACACGTTTTCGACTTCGGCAAGCCGGAGGTTGTAAGCTTTCTTGTATCGAACGCTCTATACTGGCTCGAAAAATACCATGTTGACGGCTTAAGAGTAGACGCGGTAGCATCAATGCTCTACCTTGACTACGACAGACGTGAGTGGAGACCTAACAAAGACGGCGGACACGAATGTTACGAAGCTATTGACTTTTTACGGAAACTCAACACAGCAGTTTTCGCCCGTAATCCCGACGTGCTTATGATTGCGGAAGAATCCACCGCATGGCCGCTTGTAACCAAACCCGTTGATGTGGGCGGTTTAGGCTTCAACTACAAGTGGAACATGGGCTGGATGAATGACGTACTTGACTACATGAAGATGGACCCGATTTACAGAGCCGACAACCACAACAAATTAACATTCAGTTTCTTCTACAGCTTCTCCGAAAACTATATCCTCCCGATTTCGCATGATGAAGTAGTTCACGGTAAAGCTTCCCTCGTCAACAAGATGAGCGGGAACGGCTGGGTGCAAAAATATGCTTCCTATCGCGCATTTATGGCGTACATGATTGCACACCCGGGAAAGAAACTCTCCTTTATGGGTTCGGAGTTCGCACAGGTTACAGAATGGGATGAGAAGAAGGAAATTGACTGGGCTTGCCTTGCGGATAAGAGCCATCAGGGAATAGCAGCTTTCTCGAAAGCCCTCAATAAGTTTTACCTTGAAAATTCTCCGCTTTGGGAGCAGGACGATTCGTGGAACGGCTTCGCGTGGATTTCTCACGACGACTATATGCAGAGCGTAATTGCTTTCAGAAGAATTGACGAAAAGGGAAACGAAATTATTGCCGTATGCAACTTCGTTCCGGTAGACAGGAAAAACTATCGAATCGGCGTACCCGAAGCTTCCGCATACGAACAGGTTTTCTCAAGCGAAGACCCGAAATTCGGCGGAACAGGCTTTTATGACAACAAGAAAGTCAAAACCGAAGATTTCGCAATGCACGGTTACGAAAATTCGATAGAACTCACAATCCCCGGGCTTTCGGTAATGTTCTTCAAACCAATTAAAGCGGTAAAGAAAACAAAATCACCGGCGGTAAAGACGGAAGTTATTGAAGCGGTTGTAATCGAAAAGGCTGCGGCTAAAAAACCGAAAGCAGAAGCTAAAAAGCCGGAAGCGGTTGAAACCGTTGTAATTGAAGAAATCGAAGTAATCGCCGAAAAGCCGAAGAAGACACGTAAGCCAAAAGCAAAAACGCAGGCGCAGTCATAACCAAACAGTAAACTAAGAAAAATATTTAACCAAACCTGAGAGATTAAACCTTAAAAAAGCAACAAGTAAAAGGTTTAAAAGTCTCTGGAAGGGGGTTGTTGGGGAGTAATTGCAGTAGCAATTACAAACCTCTCTTCAGAGAGGTTTCCCCCAACGTACCCCGATAATGGAGGGTATATGTATACAAAAAAAGAATGTGTAGCGATGCTGCTTGCCGGGGGGCAGGGGAGCAGGCTATATGCGCTGACTAAGGACATGGCGAAACCGGCGGTGCCGTTTGGGGGAAAGTACAGGCTGATTGACTTTCCTTTGTCGAACTGTGTTAATTCGGGGATAGACACTGTGGGGGTACTTACGCAATATCAGCCGCTGGTGCTTCACGATTATCTCGGAAACGGACAGCCTTGGGATCTTGACAAGATGAACGGCGGGGTTCATGCTTTGCCGCCTTATCAGAACATTAACGGAGCGTCGTGGTATTCGGGTTCGGCGAATGCTATCTATCAGAATATCAGTTTTATCGACAGATATAATCCTACTTATGTGGTAGTTTTATCGGGCGACCATGTTTATAAGATGGACTATAATAAGATGCTTGAATGTCATAAGGCTAAGAATGCGGACTGTACTATTCCGGTACTTGACGTGCCTCTTGAGGAAGCATCACGTTTCGGAATTATGACTGCTAACGCAGAGGGCTTTATAACGAAGTTTGAAGAGAAGCCGAAGCATCCGGAGTCTACCCTTGCTTCTATGGGTATCTATATCTTCAACTGGGATAAACTCAAAAAGGCTCTGATTGAAAACGAAAACGACCCCGAGCAGGAGAAGGATTTCGGAAAGAATATTATTCCGAATATGCTTGCTGACGGAAACGTTATGGTTGCTTATCCTTTCGACGACTACTGGAAGGATGTAGGAACGCTTGATTCGCTTTGGGATGCGAATATGGACCTCTTAAACCCGAATATTCCTATCGACCTTTACGACCCGAACTGGAAGATGTATTCACGTAATCCGATTATGCCGCCGCAATATATAGGCGAAGAAGCTGTAATCGAAAACTCAATGGTTACGGACGGCTGTGAAATTTTCGGCAATGTTGACTTCTCAGTAATCTTTGAAGGCGTAAAAATCGGCAAGGGCGCGAAGGTTAACTACTCGATTATCATGCCGGGAACGGTTATCGAAGACGGTGCGGACGTTGAGTACGCAATTGTCGGCGAAAATTCTGTCATCGGAAAGAACGCTAAGGTAGGCACCGACCCGACAGAATACGCTAACCGCGACGACTGGGGAATAGCAGTTGTCGGACACGGAATTACCGTGTCAGAGGGCAAGACGGTTTCGCCCAAAGCAATTATTTCGGAAAATGTCTGAGGAGGAAAGTAAATCATGGCTGAAAAAAATGTATTAGGGCTAATATTCTCTAACCTCCATGACGAGAGCATAAATGATCTTACAAGACGGCGCACAATGGGTTCGGTGCTTTTCGGAGGGCGTTACCGCCTTATCGACTTCCCCCTTTCCGCTATGGTTAATTCCGGCGTGGGCGAAGTGGGAGTTATAACTAAAAAAAATTACCAATCGCTTCTTGACCATCTCGGAAACGGGCGTGAATGGGATATGTCACGCAAAAACGGCGGTCTTCATCTGCTCCCGCCTTTCTCACATAACCAAGACGGTATCTACCGCGGCAGACTTGAAGCTCTCTATGGCGTTTGGGAATTCGTAATGCGTTCAAATGCGGATTATATCCTCCTCTCCGACTGTGATATAGTCGCAAATATGGAATACGACAAGATAATTGATGCTCATATCGCTTCCGGTGCGGATATTACCGCTGTTTACGCCAAGGGTAACGTTAAGATGGACGAATCCCACACAGCAACAGTCTTCGGCGTACGTGACGGCGGACGTATTGCGGATGTTCTCATAAGCCCCGAAATGAGCGGTGACTCCGATATTTCGCTGAATACCTATGTTATCGGGAAAGAACTTCTTAAAAATATCGTCATGGATGCCAAACCGCGTAACCTCGTTGATTTTGAGAAAGACGTGCTTCAGGCGAAGGTTTCTACACTTAAGATTATGGGCTACGAATATACTGACTACTACTCTCGCATATCTTCTATGCAAAGTTATTTTGAAGCGAATTTGTCACTTCTTAACACCGAAAACCGCCATAAACTCTTCGCAGACGGCAGACCGATATACACCAAAGTTCGCGACAACCCCCCCGCAAAGTACGGCATTAACGCTTCCGTGAAAAATTCTTTAATAGGCGACGGCTGTATAGTAGACGGAACGGTCGAAAACTGTATTCTCTTCCGCGGCGCAAAAGTCGGCGCAGGCTCTACGCTCAAAAACTGCATTATCATGCAGGATACCATTATCGGTAAAAAATGCGGTCTCCAAAACGTAATTACCGACAAAAAGGTTATCATAACCGACGGCAGACTCTTAACCGGCTCTGCACGCTGTCCGCTTTTCCTTGCTAAAGAATCGGAAATATAAGCTTTACTGCGGGTGTATGCGGTGAATATCGGCAGAAACTGCATACGCCCCAT
>JAISHJ010000055.1 GCA_031262625.1 Ruminococcus sp.
TCTTCCGATCTAGGGGAGGGGGAGGTCACTCCTCCTCCCCTCCCCCAACGTATCATCCCCGTACCCAGTACCCCTTAGACCTCGGCGTTATAGTCCACAAGCGGGACGTCGAAACCGAAGAGTTCTAAGAAGTCATGCTGGTAGCCCTTAATATCCGCAAGTTCTTTAGCGTTGTCGGTATTTATCATTTCCCAAATTGCGGCTACTTCGGCTTGGATGTCGGGGGACATTTCGTAGTCGTCCATGCGGATTAAGCCGTTTTCGTCGGTAGAGATTTCGCCGTCTGATGAAAAAAGTTTGTCGGCGAAAAGGCGGTACATTTGCTCGATAGTGCCTTCGTGGCAGCCTTTTTCTTTCATTACTTTGAAGAGGACCGATATATATAGGGGTACAATGGGGATTGCGCTTGAAGATTGCGTTACGAGGGCTTTGTTGACTGCTACGAAAGCGGAGATACCGCTCATTTCGGATTCGAGTTTTTTTGCGGTCTCGATTAGATTTTCTTTTGCTTTTCCGATAGTTCCGTTTTTGTAGAGCGGGTGGGTGAGTTCGGGTCCGATGTAGGAATAGGCGATAGTTACCGCTTTCGGATCGAGAACGCCTGCATCGGAAAGAGATTCTATCCACGCTTCCCAGTCTTCGCCGCCCATGACTTTAACGGTATTTTCGATTTCTTCGTCTGTTGCGGGGGTAACTGTAACCTTAGTTATTTCGCCCGTCTGTAGATTGATAGTCTTGTTTGTGTAGTCTTCGCCTATAGTTTTGAGTACAGATGAGACTATCGTGTCGCTTTCGCCGTCTTCACTGTCGTAAAGGCTGCGGCGCGGCGCGGCAAGACTGTAGATAACCATGTCGCAGGTTCCCCAGTCCTTCTTTATAACATCAATTACCATATCTTTTATGTCGGGGGAGAACGCATCACCGTTTACGGTCTTCGCGTAAAGCCCGGCATCTTTAGCACATTCCTCGAAAGCTTCGGTGTTGTACCAGCCCGCTGTACCTGTGCGGTTTCCTTGCGGCGGCTTGTCGTACATTACACCGAGGGTGTCGGCTTTTGAGCCGAAAGCAAGGGCTATACGGCTCGCAAGCCCATATCCCATTGAAGAACCGATAACAAGCACTCTCTTCGGGCAGTCTTCAATAGGCTTTTGAGCCTTAACATAGTCGATTTCGCGCTTTACAACTTCTGCACAGCCTACAGGGTGAGCAGTAGTGCAGATAAAACCGCGGATTTTAGGTTTAATTATCATTGTTATTTCCTATTCGATAATACTTTTCCCGGTCATTTCGGCAGGTTGCGGAAGACCTAATATCTTTAACATTGTCGGAGCAATGTCCGCTAAAACGCCGCCTTCGCGCAGAGTCTGCGTACCCTGCCCTAAAACTATAAACGGCACGGGATTTGTTGTGTGGGCGGTGAACGGCGAACCGTCCGGTTCATACATCTTGTCGGCGTTTCCGTGGTCGGCGGTAATGAGTACAGAGCCGCCTTTCGAGAGAACCTTCTCCGCAACCTTTCCTACACAGGTGTCAACCGCTTCAACAGCTTTTCTTGCAGCTTCAAAAACGCCGGTGTGCCCTACCATATCGCAATTTGCGAAGTTTAGGATTATTACATCAAGGTTATCCTCGTCAATTGCCGCCAGACATCTGTCGGTAACTTCGTATGCCGACATTTCAGGTTGTAAGTCGTAAGTCGCAACCTTAGGAGAGTTAACTAAAATGCGCTCCTCGCCCGGGTATTGCTTCTCGACACCGCCGTTGAAGAAGAATGTCACGTGGGCGTATTTCTCCGTCTCCGCAATGCGAAGCTGTGTTAAGCCCTTTTCGGAAATATATTCGCCGAATGTGTTCGAGAGAGACTCCGGCTTAAAAGCTACTTCTACGTTCGGCATTGAAGCATCATATTGTGTCATACATACGTAATTGAGTTTCAATAATTTACGCTCAAAGCCCTTAAAATCAGGGTCTACGAACACTCGTGTAATTTCTCTCGCTCTGTCGGGGCGGAAATTGTAGAAAATTATGCTGTCACCGGATTCAATCGGCTTTGCACCGTCAATTACTACCGGAACGACAAATTCGTCCGTAACTCCTGCCGCGTAGCTTTCAGCCATAGCTGTAACGCCGTCGGGAGCATGGTTGCCTTCGCCTTGCGTTAATGCATCATACGCTTTTTTAACGCGATCCCAGTTTGTGTCGCGGTCCATCGCATAGTAACGCCCGGAAATTACGCCGATTTTTCCTACGCCGATTTCTTCAAGCTTTGAAGTAAGTTCCGCAACAAATTCTTTCCCCGATTCCGGCGGAACATCACGTCCGTCCATGAAACAGTGTACAAAAACATCGTCGGGCGCAAAACCTTTTTTCTTCGCAAGTTCAAGGAGCGCGTAAAGATGCGTGTTGTGGCTGTGTACGCCGCCGTCGGAGAGAAGCCCGTATAGGTGGAGACGTTTTCCTGCCGCCTTCGCTTCGTCCATGGCTTTATTTATAACGGGATTTGTGAAAAAATCGCCGTCACGGATTGACTTCGTTATTCTTGTAAGTTCTTGATATACGATTCTTCCTGCGCCCATGTTAGTATGCCCGACTTCGGAATTGCCCATCTGTCCGTCAGGCAAGCCTACATCCATACCGGATGCGCCGAGGGAAGTATGCGGATTTGAGTTCCAATATCCGCAGAGGTTAGGGGTTTTGGCTGCCATTATAGCGTTGCCGAAACTGTCGGGATTAATCCCGAAACCATCCATTATTATAAGTGCCAAAGGTTTTTTAGACATATTTTTTCCTCAAAATAAGTATTTAGGTACAAACCACGACGATATATAGTATTCCGTGCCGCCGGTCAGAATATTAACGTCTTTCCAAATTTTATATCCTGCGCCGTAATAGTCAATACTTCCGCTGTAGTATCTAATCAGCGGAACGGCAAATATCGGCGGCTCGTCCGACTTTACACGGAGAAAATCTACCGTAAAGAAGGTTATAAGCAGACAAACCGCCGCTATTATAATTGCATTTCGTATTAATTTGAATTTCTTAACGTTTTGTATTCGCATTATTATATTACATTGCGTACTATTTTTATGAACTTAACTTTTTGTAGGCGAATTTCAGCCGTTAGTAGCAGCAGTAAGTAAAGCCGCAAAATCAGTAGCCTTCAAAGAAGCTCCGCCGATAAGACCGCCGTCAATATTTTCCTTCGCGAGAAGTCCTGCCGCATTCTTAGGATTCATTGAGCCGCCGTACTGTATAACTACGCCGTCAGCGACTGCTTTGGAGTACTTCTCCGCCAAAACGGAGCGGATGAAAGCGCAAACTTCCTCTGCCTGTTCGTCTGTAGCGACTTTTCCTGTACCTATAGCCCATACGGGTTCGTAAGCGATAATAACATTTTTCATCTGCTCTGCTGTAATATCGGTGAGGTCTGCGATAGTTTGAAGTTTTACGACAGTTTCGGTAATGCCGTCTTCGCGCTCTGAAAGCATTTCGCCCACGCAGAGGATAACCTTTAAGCCTGCTTCGAGAGCGGCTTTAATGCGGCGGTTAACGGTAAGGTCGGTTTCCGCAAAGTATTGTCTGCGCTCGGAATGCCCGATAATTACGTATTTTACGCCGGAAGTAGCGAGCATTTCAGCAGAAATTTCGCCGGTAAATGCTCCGGATTTTTTGAAGTGACAATTCTGCGCGCCGACAGCAATATTTGTGCCCGAGCAAAGCTTAACGGCTACGCCGAGGTCAGTATAAGGCACACAAATTACAGTTTCGCAGGAAGCATCTTTAGCAACCGGAATAAGCTCATTAATAAGAGTTTCCGCTTCGGAAGCAGTCTTATTCATCTTCCAGTTACCGGCAATAACAGGTTTACGTAAAGTTTTATTCATTATATAAATTCCTAAATGTATTTTTTATAAAAGTAAATATGCACTATAAGTTTAAGGTTATTTGCGTAATATCCCACCTAAAAGTATCGAAACGGAAAAGGATTTTACGTAAAATAAGAAAAGAAGAAAAATGGGAAAAGTCTCTGGAAGGGGGGTCTGGGGGCGTGGCGCAGCGCCACGCTACCCTCTCCTCAGAGAAGTTTCCCCCCAGCGCGCCTTAGGCTTTATCTGCAATAGCAGCCACGCCCGGGAGTACCTTGCCCTCTAAATATTCTAAAGAAGCGCCGCCGCCTGTGGAGATGTGGGACATTTTGTCTGCGAAGCCGAGTTGAACTACTGCTGCTGCGGAGTCGCCGCCGCCTATTATGGTAGTTGCGTCGGTGTCGGCGAGGGCTTTTGCTACTGCTATGGTGCCTTCGGCTAAGATGGGGTTCTCGAAGACGCCCATAGGACCGTTCCAAACGACTGTTTTAGCGGTTTTTACTGCTTCACTGAACGCGGCGCGGGTTTTTGCGCCTATGTCAACGCCCATTTTGTCGGCGGGGATAGCGTTTGAATCAACGGTAGTAACTTCTATGGGGGCATCAATGGGGTCGGGGAAGGAAGCGGTTACGACTGTGTCGAGGGGGAGGAGAAGCTTTTTACCGAGGGACTTAGCTTTTTCAAGCATTTCCTTGCAGTAGTCAAGCTTTTCGAGGTCAACGAGGGAAGTACCTACTTCATTGCCTTGTGCTTTTAAGAATGTGTAAGCCATACCGCCGCCGATAATGAGAGTGTCGCATTTTTCGAGGAGGTTTGAGATTACGGCAAGCTTGTCCGCAACCTTTGCGCCGCCGAGGATAGCAACGAAGGGACGAACGGGATTTTCAACGGCATTGCCGAGGTATGTTATTTCTTTTTGCATGAGGTAACCTACAGCGGTTTCCTTAACAAATTCTGTTACGCCGACTGTGGAGCAGTGTGCTCTGTGGCTTGAGCCGAAAGCGTCCATAACGAAAACGTCTGCGATGGAAGCGAGGTCTTTTGAGAAACTCTCTATGTTCTTTGTTTCTTCTTTTCTAAAACGTGTGTTCTCAAGAAGGATAACGTCGCCGTCCTGCATAGCTTCTACTGCGGCTTTCGCGTTCGCGCCTACTACTTCGTCGTCTTTGGCGAATTTAACTTCTTTGCCCAAAAGTTCCGACAGTCTTACCGCGCAGGGTGCGAGGGAGAACTTGTCTTCCGGACCGTTTTTAGGTTTGCCGAGGTGTGAACAGAGGATAACTTTTCCGCCGTCTGCAATAAGCTTTTTGATAGTCGGGAGTGCCGCAACTATACGGTTGTCGTTAGTAATTTTGCCGTCTTTGAGGGGAACGTTAAAGTCAACGCGGACGAGTACGCGCTTGCCCTTTACGTTAATGTCGTCAACCGAAACTTTGTTTAATCCTGCCATAATATTCTCTCCTAAGTATATAAAAGTTTTAATTTTAATCTAACATTTTTATTCTACCATATTTCATAATAAATATCAAGTTATTTTTGTAAATTTTTAATGCAGATTTTCCGAAACTTCTGTAATGATAGCCAAAAAATCCCCCTCCGCGCCTGTAATTGGGGCGCGGAGGGGAAAATTTCTTATTTCTGCTATTCTACAGAAGCGAGATATCTTGTGTTATTCCAGTCGAAGTTCGGTGCGCCGTCTTCGGGGGGCGCTCCGGGAGGCATCTGACAGTTGCCTGTCGGCGAAGCGCTTGAACCGCCGCCGGGTGCTTGCCGCTTGTATTCGCTCGACATTACCGTACCGAAGGTGCAGTATGTTTTAGTTTCTGTAATTCCGTTATAGTCTACTTTTACGGATGTTCCGGAAGAAGTCTGATTAGTGAATGTCGATTTTAGGGAGAATACGATCGCACCTATGATTGAATTGGTGCCGCGATATTCGGCGTTAGTTCCGTTGCCGATATACATATAAGTTTTGCCGATTGACACAGGTTCAAACGCGGAATCTTCACCGACAGAGAGTGTCTGCCCCGAATTAATCATTGCGTAAAGCTTATCACGCATGATAAAGACGTCAACATATCCGCTTGCAGAACCGCCCATTTCTATCGTACCCTGTCCCTCGGGAACAAGGAAGTTAACCTGCTTTTGACCGAGAATTATAAATTTTCCGTAGATGTTACCGGTAAACTGAAGTTCAATATCCTCGCTTGTAGCATCAATATAGTAAACTTTATTACCCCACGTATCGCCGGAAACGTTAATCGTTCCCGAGCCGGTTATTACATCGCCCGCCGGCATAGAGCAGGTGTATGCCGTGCCGCCGTTTGTTCCGGAATAGGTATACGCTGCCTTTCCGTTCGCCGTTATGGGCGCGGGTGCGGAATAGCGGTTAATCGTAAATTCCGAAGCGAGAACGGTCGAAAGCTCCGCTTCCGTTTTGTCAAATTTGTTCATGACATATACTTGTTCGGTTGAAAGCTTCGCATCATCTACTACAGTCGGCGCGGGAGGAGGAACTAAGCCGTCGGTGTATGCGCCATATGCCACAGGGAAATGTCTTCCGCCCGAGGTACCGGTAAATGCAATTCCGAATTCGTCATAATACCATCCGCTGATACGATACGCGGCAGTCGCTGTTGTATCAATATCAAGCGAAGTGTTTGATGTAAGCGCTAAGTTCCAGTCCCAAGCATCAACAAGTTCACTTGCACCGGTGACAGGGTTAATGACGAACTTGCCGAGGTTTCCGTTCGATACAAAATATCCGTCATTAAGAACTTGGTTATACTTGCCCTGCGTTGTCGGGAGGTAAAGAGTATCGACAGAAGTGCCGGGCATATCAGACGGAAGTTCAATTTCGCGGACTGTCGCGCCGTTTTCTTTTGTGAAAAGATCATAATCCGTATAAATAACGTCTGTCGGAGGGTTAGGAAGTCTTCTTGCGCCCGAGGGATCGTTAAGGAAAAATTGAATCATTTCCGGTTGACCCGGTATTTGCTGTTTAGTGTATTCAAAATACTGTACATCAATGTTATAAGGCGTGACGTCGTCTATGGTAACATATGACGGAAGTTCATAACCATACGTATTGGTGTACATTGAAGATAATTGCCCTGCTGTGCTTATATAACGAGTTGCACCGAAACTGTCAACATCATAAACCCGAGCTGAAGAACGGACTTTGAAAGGCGTACCGCCCATGGTTAAATAATGAGCTGTCGTACCATCGCTATCATCGTCAACCACTTCATACGGTAAATATATCGCATCTTCAACGTAGAAGTCGCCGCCTACCGTTATATTACTTCCGTTTACTGTAAAGCCGGAATAGTAGGTACCATAATCGCTGACGCTGAATTCTAATCCGACAGCTACATCGTCATCGGTCACCGGAAGCGGATGGTAAGTATCGAGATAAATATCGCCCGAGACGTTCAGTTTACCGGAATCGTTATAGTAACGCATATCATGAGCAATAAGATTTCCGTAAATACCGATAACTGTCGAGAAGTCAAACGAACCGCCGGTTATAACCGTCAAAGGTTTGCCGCCTCCCACGGCATTACCGTACTCGTCACCGCCGATACCGGTTGTAGAAGCGGCGTATATGCCCATTCCGGCGTATACAAACGCACCGAAATCATTTGCTCTAATCGCGTTCGCTCCGGCATTGCCGAGAATAATATGCCCCTTAGCAAAGACATATTCACCGCCGGCAAGATTTGTAGTTCCGCTTTCCGCGATATAGTAGTCGCGCTCGGTGTAAAAGCTTCCTGTTTGGTCGGGAACAACCATATTAAGGTTGCCCATCGCCGCCGCGCCGCCTGTCATAGTCATAGCGACGTTATCGTCACCGTTCCCGAGAGGACCGGTTGAGGTGTTTGAGTTATCAAAATCGTCGTCGGGGACTTCGTATATTACAAATTCTCTTGCGGTTTCGCTCTTAACGCCAAGGAGAGTAGATTCGGCGGTAACGCGTATTCTGAAATAGTCTTTGTGCCGCTCACCGCCGCGTATAGCCGCTTCAACAAGACCGGTATCGGGTACATATGTGGTAGGACTTCCCGGAACATAGGTTGAGGGATTGAAAATTGCACTAACCGCCGCTGCTTCGGCAGCTGTCGGTGTAGAACTGTCGGAATCTAAAACGCCGTCCATGAATTTTTTCAGGTCGTCAATTTTTATCCCTGCCATGTTATAATACCGCTCGATAACTTCAACGGTAATTTTTGCGGGGTAGGTTGCGGAAGTGCCTGTTCCGACAGGGTCAGCGAAAAGACCGTAGTCGCGAATATCATCAGAACTTCCCGAAACAGAAGAAGTTGATATTCCGGGGAGGTTCATTGTATATTCGGCGTATCTGAAAGCGTTTGCTACACTTGTGGGGTCCTTGACCATAAACTGCTTAGCATAGTTCGCCTGTGGAGCGGAAGGGTCGGTAAAAAATTTCTGTCCGCCGTCGGAAGAATCGTAAGCGTTTATTACAAGGTTAAGCGCATCATACGGAGATGAAAAGAAATCGTAGTCAGTACCGTTTTTGCCGCCGCCCTTAAGAGGGTCACCGGTCGCGGTTGTGTCTTTTAAAACTGCAAGCTTATAAAGGTCAAGTTCAAGCGCGCGCCCTTGACTTAGCTTAGTAATCGGCGCACCTGCTGAGTCGTAATAGGTTCGCGGAGTAGTACCCCCGGTTGTCGTATAGGCATAGTATGTAGGGTCTGAAAGCATACCATCCTTAAATACTTCAAGCGCGGAAGCTGCTGTGTAAAAAGACTGGTTTTCCTCGAATTTAGTAAGCGCACGTCTGTTCGCAGTGCTTACCATTGCGAGCGTTGCCATGCAGAATACTATGAGTATCAGCATAAACGCCACAACAAGTATAAGTACAGTACCGTCTAAACGTTTCCGTTTCATACTATCACCTCAAAGTGCGTAGTTTCAATGTATGTTTTTTTCACTAAATTTCTTATAAAAAAGTGACATTCAGAACTATCTATAATGTATTATATAACTAAATACTTTAGAAGTCAACACCTTATTTGTGTTTATTTTGTTAACATTTTATTGAGAAAAATAAAACAGGGAGCATTTACTCCCTGTATAGAACTTGCAAGCAAGTTCAATTATTTGAATATACACTGCAAAATAGGAGCAATTACCGCGAAACCTAAGGCAATTAAGAGTTCTTTTATTCCGAGGGCTGCTGTGCCGAAAATAA
The DNA here is from genome assembly GCA_031262625.1 of Ruminococcus sp. Taxonomy (GTDB): domain Bacteria; phylum Bacillota; class Clostridia; order Oscillospirales; family Ruminococcaceae; genus JAISGY01. The sequence goes on from JAISHJ010000055.1 coordinate 9,082, forward strand.
GCTGTGCCGGGGGGAAGAAAATCGCCAAAGCTATAATAATTAACGATGATAATACCGCAAGTATAAGGCGTGGATTATTAAGATAGTTCACGGTAAAGATATTTTTCTTTTCGTGTTTACACTCGAAGACGTGCATAAGCTGTGATAATACGAGGGTAAGGAGCGCGGCGGTGCGGGCAGTCGTAATGTCTCCCGAAATATTAAGGGTTACGGAGAAAGAGCCGAGGGTCAAAAGCCCTATTAGTATCCCTCTGAAGATAATTTTGCCCATAAGTCCTCCCGAAAAGAAGCTGTCGGAAGCTTTTCGGGGCGGCTTTTTCATGTCGTCGGGGTCGTTCGGTTCAACGCCGAGGGCTACCGCCGGGAGACCGTCTGTCGCGAGGTTTACAAGGAGAATTTGTGTCGGGAGGAGTACCATAGGCATCCCCATAATTATTCCCAAAAACATGGTGAGGACTTCGCCGATATTACAAGAGAGGAGATAACGGACGAATTTTCGGATATTGCCGTAGATTCCGCGCCCCTCCGCTACTGCGGAGACGAGGGTTGCGAAATTATCGTCAAGCAGCACAAGGTCCGCCGCCTGTTTAGTAACGTCCGTGCCTGTAATCCCCATAGCTACGCCTATGTCGGCTTCTTTCACTGCGGGAGCATCATTCACGCCGTCGCCTGTCATTGCTACAGTCTTTCCGTTCGCTTTATAGGCTCTCACTATACGAAGTTTATCCGAAGGACTTACCCTTGCGAATACGGAAGTTTTCGGCGCGAGAGCTTGTAGTTCCTCATCTGTCATTACGGCAAGTTCCGCGCCTGTTAAAATAAGGTCGCCGCCGCGCATAATCCCTGCCGAGCGCGCAACTGCCGCCGCAGTGTCTTTATGGTCGCCGGTAATCATTACGGTTTTTACTGCCGCGCTCCTGCAAAGTTTTACTGCCTTTTTCGCCTCCGCACGCGGCGGGTCAATCATTCCGACAAGTCCTAAAAATGTACAGCCGTTCATGTCGTTTAAAGAATCTGTATCTTTTTTCGCAAGTGCTAAAACTCTGAGCGCAGAAGCCGCCATACCGTCTGCCGCGAGAGTAATTTTACGCTTTTCAATTGCCGAAAGCGGCTCTACGCCGTGTTCTGTTAATTTACAGGAACATCTGTCTAAAATAACGTCCGCCGCGCCCTTAATATAGCCTGTGAAGTAGCAGTTATCTATACCGCCGCGCCTGTAAAGCACCGACATACAGCGCGTTAAAGAATCGAAAGGCTCTTCATCAACGCGCCTTGTTAGCTTTTCGAGCACGTCTGCGTAAACGCCGCCCTTCGCCGCCGCGACAAGTATTGCCGTTTCGGTAGGGTCGCCAAATGTATCAAAATCTTCCTTTTTTCTGTCATAAGAAATCTTACTGTTTTCACAGAGCGCACCGCAAATTAAAGTTTCATAAAGCGGCTTTTCATTTTTGGGGTTCAGTCTTAAGCCGTTTTTAGTTATCTCCCCGGTGTGTTTATAACCTGTGCCGGAGACGTTATATATTTCGCCGCCGGTATAAATTTCGGTAACGGTCATCTTATTTTCGGTGACTGTTCCTGTCTTATCGGTACAGATAACCTCCGCACAACCGAGGGTTTCCACCGAATGAAGCTTATGAACGAGGGCGTTTTTGCGAAGCATCCGCCTTACGGCAAGCGCAAGCGCAATCGTAACAGTTGCCGGCAAGCCTTCCGGTATAGCAGCAATCGCAATGGTAATCCCTGTCATAAGCATATCAAGGACAGGCTCACCGCGAATTATCCCTGCCGCGGTAACTATAATACAGACTGCAAGGCAGATGATAGCGATAACTTTCCCGAGCTCCGTCAGACGTTTTTGAAGAGGAGTCTCGCTCTCGTCAATGTCTTTTAACATTCCCGAAATCTTTCCCATCTGTGTCGAAAGTCCTGTAGCTACAACTTGCGCTTCTCCAACGCCTTTTACGGCAGTAGTTCCCATATAGAGAATATTTTCTTTTCCGATGGAATTATCTGTATCAACAAAGCCTGAAGATTCTTTATAATTAGCGTTCGACTCGCCTGTTAGAATACTTTCTTCTATCTGTAAAGCCTTTGAATTTATAATCGAAGCATCCGCCGGAATTCTGTCTCCGGCTTCTATTATAATTACGTCTCCCGGGACAAGCTGCGCCGCCGGGAGTTTTACTGTTTCGCCGTCACGATAAACCTTAGCAGTCGGCGCGGACATATTTTCGAGTGCCTCAAGGGTCTTTCCCGTCTTATATTCCTGTGAAAACCCTATAATAGCATTAATGAGTACTATTGTAATAATGGTAGCCGCATCGTATATTTCACCTAAGAAAACCGATACTGCCGTCGCCGCAAGCAGTATAATCACCATTACGTCCTTAAACTGCCCCAAAAACACCCCGACAGGGTTCGCTTTCCCCTTTTTCGCAAGGGTATTTTCACCGAATTCTTTTGTCAGTTCCTCCGCCTGTTCGGACGACAGCCCCTTTATCCCAACTCTGCTCGTATACTCTCTGCTTAAAATATTCATCAAATTCCCGCCCTATAATATATTCATTTAAATATATTCGCTTGTCCTTTAATTAATGATTGACATTACACTTATTACATGGTATAATGGTGTCAATGTTTTGATTTCGGAGGAAAATTAATGAAAAAAGCCGCCGCCCTTGTTTTAGGGCTTGCTTTGCTTACTGCCTGTTCGGTAAATGATATAAGCGAAACTACTGTTACTACTACCACTGTAGCGGAGACCACTACTACTGCGGAGACTACGACCACTACTACGGCGGAAACTACTACTACGGCGGAGACTACTACAACCACTGCTGAAACTACTACAACCACTGCAGAGACCACTACTACTACGGCAGAGACTACTACTACCACTGCAGAGACTACAACTACGGCGGAGACTACTACAACCGCACCCGAGACTACTACCACAGCCGTGGTCACTACTACTGCTCCCGAAACGACTACTGCTGCTGTTACAACAACTGCGGCTACTGTTGCGGCTACTACTGCGGCAACGACTACAGCCGCTACCACCACGGCGGCAACTACTACGGCGGCGGCTACTACTACCGCTACTACTCCTCAACTGTCTACCCTCCGTCTCCCTGCATATTCAGACCTGCTCCCATCTCTTAAGGACACGTACAAAGACTATTTCCTTATGGGTGCGGCAATCGACGTTCCTCACCTTGTTCCCGGCACTAACCAATATAAGATAATTACTAAACATTATAATTTTATTACTACCGGAAACGAACTCAAACCCGAATATATAAATACTTCAAACGGCGTTTTTAAGTTTGAAACTCCCGACAAATACATAAAGTTCGGTGATGATCACCCCGATATGAAGCTTCGCGGGCACACTCTCGTTTGGCACTCTCAAGTTCCCGGTTGGTGGTTCAAAGGTTCCGGGACCGACGGAAACGCTACTTCTAAAGAACTCATGGACCGCATGGAAGAATATATTACCACAGTAGTCGGGCGCTACAAAGGCAAAATCGACACTTGGGATGTTGTGAACGAAGTCCTCTCCGATTCCACGGGAGATCTTCGCCGCGATTCCGAAAGTTCAAAGTGGGCTTCTATCATAGGAGACCTCGACGGTGACGGGCGCGACTCCGACTACATCGAACAGGCTTTCATTCTCGCTCACAAAGCCGACCCCAACGCGAAGTTAATCATAAACGACTACAGCATAGAAGCCGACTGGAAAAAAATAAACGCAATGTACGATCTCGTTAAATATATGCTTCAAAAAGGTATCCCTGTTGACGGCATAGGTATCCAAGCGCACGTTCAGCTCGGCGCTGTAAGTCCCTCGACCTTTGAAAAAGCTATCGAAAAGTTCGCTTCCCTCAAAGAATTTAACCCCGATTTCACCGTAGAAGTAACCGAACTCGATGTCTCAATTTTCAGTTGGAACGATAACTCAAAAACAAAGCAAATTACTCCCGCTCTCGAAAAACAATTAGCCGAATACTACCGCGACCTCTTCACCATGTTCAAACGCCAAGCCGACAAAGGTAATCTAAGTCTCGTCGTAACTTGGGGCTTCTACGACGGCGGCAGCTGGCTCGATAACTACCCCGTCCCCGGCCGCGTCAACGCCCCCCTCCTCTTCGACAGAAACTACAAAGCTAAACCCGCCTTCTGGGGCGTAGTAGACCCCTCAAAAATAGACGCCTGCGTTGCTGAGTAACTGGGTACGGGGATATTACGCTGGGGGAGGGGAGGAGCGGTGACCCGCCCCTCCCCTCCCCCAGACCCCCTCCTCTCCCGGACTTTAAACATTATTCTTATTTTATTTTTCATAAACACCTCAACCGGACATTTAAGTTATTCTTTTTTAGGAAAGCAAAATGCTTTTCATTTATAACTACTTCGCTTTTTATATTGAAGTTAAAAGTCATTCCGTTTGGAATGACTTTTTAGTGTTATGAAAGCTAAAAGCCATTCCGTATGGAATGACTTTTCGGGTGGATAACCGGAATTGAACCGGCGACCTTCGGGACCACAATCCGACGCTCTAACCAACTGAGCTATACCCACCATATATTTTGACTTCGCGGATTTGCTTTGCACGGACTGCACGGACTGCACAGACTGCACGGACTGTACAGACTGCACAGACTTGTGCGGAATGGATTTGCACGGACCACGCCTTACTGGATTCGAACCAGTGACCTACTGCTTAGAAGGCAGTTGCTCTATCCTACTGAGCTAAAGACGCAAAACAGAGTACAGAATACAGACTACAGATTACAGAATGAAGTAACCATGAATTTAAGGTAAAAAAGTTCCACTCGATAATTTCTGTATTCTGCACTCTGTAGTCTGTATTCTGAAGCGGGTGATGGGAATCGAACCCACGCGACCAGCTTGGAAGGCTGGAATTCTACCATTGAACTACACCCGCGAAGCCGTCTTTTTGACGGCGTTTATCGCATAAATATTGCTGTGGGGACTGCCGCACTTTGCCGGACTTGCCGGACTTTATTCTGCGGTATAAGCGAGGAGAGCCATGTGACGAGCGCGTTTGATGGCGGTTGTTACTTGGCGCTGATGGAAGGCACAAGTGCCTGTTACTCTTCTGGGGAGGATTTTCGCGCGCTCTGTCATACAGCGGCGAAGGCGGGGGATGTCTTTATAATCAACGTGCTGAACACGATCGGTGCAGAATTGACAAACTTTTTTGCGGGATTTACGGTTTCTTCTGTCGTCTCTTTCCATTGCCATGTGAGTCACCTTCTTTGGTATAATTTAGATTAGTTTTTTCAGAACGGCAGGTCGCTGTCGCTTATTACTTCTTCAAAGTCTGATAAGCCGCCGATTTGGGGCGGGAAATTATCGAAAGGGTTTGAAGCGGGCGGGTTGGCGCGGGTGTTATTACCGCCGAAACCTCCGCCGGAATTGCCGCCGGAATTATTTGTGCCGTAGTTGTTGTTGCCGCCGTAATTACCGCCGGAGTTACCGCCGTAATTGTTGCCGCTGTTGCCGCCGTAGCTGTTACCGCCGTAGCCGCCGCCGGAATTTTGCTTGGAGAGTTCGTGAGCGGCTTTAGTTTCGCCGAAGGAAACGCGGTTTGCCCAAACGTCGGTGGTATAGTGAGTAACGTCGGGATATTTTTTGTCGGTATATGAGCCGGTACGCAGAGAGCCTTCAACGATAATCATAGAGCCTTTTTCGGTGAATTTACTCATGAATTCGGCTTGCTTATTCCATGCTACACAGCGAATGAAGTCGGTTTGACGTTCGCCGGTCGGGGAAGTACCGCGGTCGATTGCAACGGTAAAACTGCATGAAGTGTTACCGGAATTTGTTTGACGGAGTTCGGGGTTAGCTGTAAGTCTGCCCATTAAAATGACGGTATTTAGCATAAGTGTTTACCCCCTTATTCTGCGGATTCGGTATCCATATGATTAGTGAGGTTCTGCAAAAGCAGCTTGCATATGGTTTGCGAAATTGTTGCCCCTTGTTGCCCCTTTTATTCTGCGGGTTCGGCTGTCGGAGCGGGAGCGGGCTTTGCGGGTTTGCTGTATTTTTCGGGAACGATGGGGAACACAGTCACCATATAGCGCATAACGCCTTCGGTGATTTTTAAGATACGCTCAAACTCGATGGGGAATGTGGGCTTAGCTTCAAAGGTATAGAGCATATAGTAGCCCTCTCTTTGGTCGTCAATCTCGTAAGCGAGACGGCGTTTGCCCCATACATCGGCTTTTAAGTTTTCGGAATTTGCGGTTATAAGGTCTCTGAACTTTTGGTCGAGTTCCTTCGCGCCTTCCTCAGCATTCTTAAGGGTGTAGACCACCATTGCCTCGTATTTTTCGGTAATTTTTGCCATTTTTAGCACCTCCTTATGGATTACGCGCCTGTTTTATATAGTTAACAGGCACAAGGATGAAAGCTATCAGCATCTGTAAATGAATACTGTATAGCGAACGCATATTATTATAGCATGAAATTTTATAAAAGTCAATAGTGTTATAAAAAAATTTACAAATTATTTTGCTGAGACAATTTTTGTGTCAGAACCAAACTTTCGACCGGAGCCTATCTCGAAATGAAGTTTCGCGATACCTATATCTATACCGAGAGATTCAACCGTTTCAACGTCTTTTGACTGAACCGAAACCGTGCCGTCTTTGTGGTAGATAAAGTGTGCCGGCTGGCGATTAAAGGCAGAGGGGGCTTTTTGCACTGCTGCCATGCCGTTTAGAAACCAATCCGGAACGCTGTCTGCTTCTGAGGTATACATTTCGGAAATACGCTTTGTCCGCGGGTGATACATAAAGTGAATAAGGTTTTCGTGGATAGTGTGCCGCTTGGGTGAATGACCGACTGTTATAGCGCACTCCACGACCTGATCGTCGTCAAGAGTAACATTAAAATCTTTTTCGGAGAATGTTGCCCCTACCCAACAGGTATTAAGCCCCATTTCAGTACAGCGGAGAATTAAAAGTTCCCCGTAGTAGCCGAGTTTAATACTGCTTTTCGGATTATCCTTATTGCGGATAAGGAGAAAATAGTCGTTAACCCCTGTGAATATGCCGTAACTTTTCGTCAAGCCGTTGAAAGCAGTGCCGTTGTTAGTAATAAATCGAATGTCAACACCCGGTACTTTTGAATATTCCGTAACGAGATCATGAAGTCTGACTGCATCGTCGAGTGCTAAGCCTTTTCCGTCATAAGCGCGTCTGGAGTGACGTATGTTTATCGCATTATTAATATCCATAAAATCATCTCGCTTTCGTTACGCTTTTATATCCTTGTAACCGTTAAGCTTAATATCGAAGCTTTCGCAAAACGCCTTTGTTTTTTCGCTTGTCGTTGTCTCTCCGCCGCCGGAACAGAGGTAAAGCTCGACGGAAGAACCTTTCGGAAGCGCTTCAAGAAGCGAATTGAAGGGCGGCGCGGGATGCCCCGCCCAAACAGGCATGAAAACTGTAAAGCTGTCGTATTTTTTAATGTCGCCGCCTATGTTAATCGGGACGGATTTTCTCGCTATCGCTTTAGGACAGCCTTTGAGGAACGACGAAAGCTTACCATAGGGCTTCTTCATTGTAATTTCAATCAGGTCTGAACCCGAAGCTTTCGCAAATTCCTCCGCCTTTTTACGGGAATTCCCCGTAAAGGAATAGTATACAACCGCCGTCATAACATAGCCTCCGTTTTAATATTCTGTTAATCTTTAGCCGACATAATCGCTTCGAGAGCTTCCGTGTCCAAAACAACCGCGTTAGTACGGTCCATCAGACCGAAATTTTCCTCGCCCGTGCCGAAAACGCCGTTATCCCACCATATGGGAATAATACCGTTTTTGTGATAACCTGCCGTAACATAGCGGATATAGTCGAAACGCTCGGGATTGTCGGTACGCACCGCGCCGTATTCGCCCATAATTACAGGAACGCCCTTGTCAACGAAGTTTGTCTTTAAGGTGTTAATGCGGTTTTCTACTTCTGCCTTGTCGTTATCAGACCCCCATGTGCCGTTGCCCTGTCCTGCGAACGCCCACGGGTCGTAGCAGTGAACCTCGAGCATCTGCCGCCCCTCTATAGTATCGGTCGGGAGGATATAGCGCGGAGTTGCCGCCGTTAGAGTATTATAGCTCGGAGTAATTAAAATTCTTTCGGCATTATTTCCGCCGGTAGCACGAACAGTTGTAACAAATGCCTGATTTAAGCGGTTTGTTATGTCGTCATAGTCCTGAGGATATGTCCAGCTGTAGCCTTCGTGGAATTCATTCATTCCCGCAAAGAGAACATTACCGCCGCAGTCTTCAAAATAGTCTGCAATCTGTGTCCAGAGAGTAGTGAAGGTTTCAACCATCTTCTCGCGTTCGTCACCCTCGTATATCGGGCGAAGCCATCCGTTGTCCTGCTGTCCGTCATGGTGGATATTAATTATTGCGTAGAGGTCGTTTGCTGTCGCGTAACCTACTACTTCCTTCACGCGGGCAAGCCACGCTTCGTCTATCTTGCCGCTCGCATCAAAATGTCCCATATAGGTTACCGGGATTCTGATTGTGTCAAATCCGGCATCCTTAACCGCTTTAACAAGCTCGGGAGTGGTCTTCGGATTGCCCCACGCCATTTCGGCATCAAGCCCTGCATTTGCATCGGCGATACTGTCGAAGGCATTGCCCAAATTCCAGCCGATACCCATTTTAGCAGCTGTATCTACAGCGGATTCAAAGGGGTATTCCTTCGCCGGAGCGGCAGTAGTAGCAGCAGTTGTCGCCGCAGTAGTAGTCTCCTCTGTAGCAGAAGCCTCTGCTACTGTGCTGCCGCAAGCGGAAAGCATACCGATTGATAAAATTGCCGATAGAATTTTTGCCGAAAGCTTTTTCATAGTTTTACCTTTATTTTTCCTATTTATACCTTATTTAAGCGCGTTCATTATTGCTTCGAGAGCTTTTTCGTCGTTAAATTTTTCGTTATGACGGTCGGTAATTGCGAATCCGCCGCCGTCATCCCAGTAGAAAGGAACAATGCCGCGTTTAACCGCCGCCGCTGTCGTATATTCAATATGCTTAATGCGCGAATTTTCGTCAGCTTTCAAAACTACTCCGTATTCGCCTAAAAATACAGGAATACCCTTGTCAATGAAATTTTCAACGAGAAGGTCAAGTCGTTCGTCTACATCTGCTTTGTCGGAATCCGTTCCCCATGTTCCTTCGCCTTCTCCTGCGAAAGACCACGGGTCGTAGGAATGAACCTCTAAAATTAAAGAATCCTTTGCAGTATCTTTCGGCATCTTCATTTTCAGCGCGAAGGCTGTTTGTGTATTATAACTCGGTACTATTAATACGCGGTTCGGGTGAAGAGGACGTACGGTGTCAACAAAAAGCTGATTGAGTTCGTCGGTAGTTAGAAGATACTCTTCTGTCGGAGCATCATAACCGACATGAAATTCATTCATTCCTTCAAAAAGCAGCTTGTCATCGTAACCCTTAAACTCTTCGGCAATTTGTTTCCAAAGCGCTTCAAAACGAGAGTACATCTCTGATTTGTCACTGCTGTCGGGACGAAGCCACTCCTCGCCGTTGCCGTCATGGTGGATATTTACTATTGCATACATTCCTTCATCAAGAACATAGCCGGTAACTTCTTTGACTCTCTTCATCCACGCATCATCTATGTCATAATTATCGCCGGTATGCGTAATCCATGTTATGGGAATACGTACGGCAGTGAAGCCCGCCGCTTTGACGGTTTTTATAAGATTGCGGGTCGCTTTGGGGTTATACCAAGACGTTTCGGAATTAAGCCCTTCTACGCCGTGGGCGAAAGCATCAAGGGTGTTGCCGAGGTTCCAGCCGATGCCGATATCTGCGGCGACTGCCTGTGCCGGGGTGAGTTCCGGCTTTTTATTATCTGCCATTACAGAAATTCCTCCGCTCATAAGCGTTAACATTCCCGCTAAAACTGCGGAGAGTATTTTTGTTACTTTCATAATTACCACTTAGTAAAGTAGGTTTGGGGTTGCGATATATATTCAGTCACAATCGGATTGATATTCAACGCAGACTATATAAAAGTAACTAAAACAGTAATACAATATGAAAAACAAATAATGATACATAAAATAGAATGGCAGTCAAAAACGGAAAAGCCGTGTACGAAAGAATGATAAAAAGAAAATGTTTAAAGTCCGGGAGAGGGGG
>JAISHJ010000059.1 GCA_031262625.1 Ruminococcus sp.
CAGCTTGTGACCGGATTCGAACCAGCGACCTGCTCATTACGAATGAGCTGCACTACCGACTGTGCTACACAAGCATTGTAAGGCGGCAAGAGCCGCCGAGAAAATTTTGAATTCCGGCAATAGCAGCCGAAAGAAATTTAAGTTGATGGTGAAATAGAAGCGGACAGTCTTGAGGATTGCCTGCAGACTGTTGACTACTTAGCGGAATTAAGAAGCTTAACGAGACGGGATTTTTTGCGGGCAGCGTTATTTTTGTGAAGGATACCCTTGGTAACGGCTTGGTCGAGTTTGATAACAGCTGTCTTTACTGCTTCTGCGGTGTTTTCACCGGGTGCAGCGAGCGCAGCATCTGCTTTTTTGAGGGTAGATTTAAGATTGCTCTTAATAGATTTGTTGCGGAGAGCTCTTGTTGCTTGAGTTTTTACGCGTTTTGAAGCGGATTTGATATTAGGCATTTTTTCCTCCGAGTAATATTTTCCGGGGTTACCGGAACTCTATATGGATTTATTTGGACTATTAAACCTTTATTCAGACTTATTATAATTTTAACATAAAAAAATTATAAAAGCAAGAGTTTTTAGTTATAATGTTAGTAAAAAAATATAGCACAAATTTGTACAAAATGCACAGAAACTTACCCTTGCATATTGAAGCGGTGTATGTTATAATATAGAATGAACTAATATGGAAAATTATTATCACGCGAAATTTTATATAAAGTCAGTGAAGATTTTATGAATATTTTATTTTTACTCCAACCAAAATCAGATGTAGCACTCCTCACCGATACAACCCCGGCAGCGGACGCACTTGCGGCATTCGCACAGTTTCGCTTCTCTGCCGTCCCGGTTACGACCGCTGACGGAAAGTATTTCGGAACTGTAACTGCCGCCGATTTTTTAAGCTTTGTACTTACCGGCGACACTCCCGAACATAAAACCGTCGCGCAGATTTTAGACCCTGAAAAGAATCCTCCGGTGCGGATTACAGCGAAACTTGACGACCTTCTCCTCCTTGTAATGGACCAAAATTTTGTCCCTGTTGTGGACGACCGCGACTGCTTCATGGGGATAGTTACCCGAAAGCGAATTATGCGGTACTATTATTACGACAGGCTCAAGGGTAATGAATACTAATCCTCTCAGGCTTTTCGCCGAAATTTCGCTTGACGCTGCAATCGCAAACCTAAACGAACTGAAAAAGCTTGTACGTCCCGCTAAAACCGGGATTATGTGTGTTATAAAAGCCAACGGCTACGGGCACGACGACTGCACCCTCTGTAAAGTTCTTGAGGAAAACGGCGTACATTATTTTGCAGTATCAAACATAGATGAAGCAGTGAAGCTTCGCGAAGGCGGATGCGAAGGCGAAATTTTAATCTTAGGTTACACTCATCCCCTCTATACAGAAAAGCTTATAAAATACAATATAATTCAAACGGTAACAGGTCTTTCGCACGCCTCCGCTTTATCGGAGCAGGCAGCAGGCGGCGAAATACGCGTACATATAAAAATAGATACCGGCATGGGAAGGCTTGGGGTTAAGCTTTACGACTTTGAAAAGGCTAAGGATGAGGTTTTAGCGATAACAAAACTTCTCGGAATAAAAGCCGAGGGGATTTTCACCCACCTTGCCGCCGCCGATTCCGAAGACCCTGACGACCTTGACTTTACCGCCGCACAAACGGAATGTTTTTTCTTTCTTGCAGACGAGTGCGAACGCGAAGGCGTGAAGTTTACGCATAAACACTGCTTCAACTCTGCCGGGGGGCTTATCCACTATGACCCGCGGAGTACGCTTGTGCGCTTCGGTATTGCTCTTTACGGCTTGAAGCCGGATGTTAACCTAAAACTTCCGGTAAAATTAACGCCGGTGCTGTCGCTTCGCAGTCACGTCGCACAGGTTAAGACCCTCTATAAGGGCGAAACGGTGAGTTATGGGCGGACTTTTACTGCAAAGCATGAGATGAAGATTGCGGTAGTAACTGTCGGTTACGCAGACGGCTACCCTCGGTCACTTTCCTCTTTCGGCAATTCTCCCAACGGCTATATGTTAATCTGCGGGAAAAAGGCGCGGATTCTGGGGCGGGTATGCATGGACCAGACAGTAGTTGATGTGACGGATATTCCGGAAGCAGAGGTCGGTTCGCTTGTAACCCTAATCGGCAGTGACGGAGAGCATACAATAACTGCCGACGACCTTGCGGTGATGGCGGATACAATCGGTTACGAAATAGTCTGCGGAATAGGACTTCGCGTACCGAGACTTATCTATAAAGGCGGAGAACTGATTAAGATAGTAGATTACTATAATTGAGGGAGAAATATGCTTTATAAAGAGATTATCCCCTACATTGAAAAGAAGCTTAAAGGCGGCGGAATTAACCCCGATGATATAAAGATCGAAGCAAGAGTAATTGCTGAGGACATCGGCGGACTGACATTAACCGCTATTACGATTAATCCCGAAAATGAGATTCTCCCCGGGAAGCTTGCAGCTATGGAAAAGGTTATAAATACCCGTGTATATGAGCGCGTTCCGCTACAGTACCTTGTTCCGCTATGGGATTGGTACGGCGTTAAGCTTAAGCTTGCGGACGGGGTACTCTGCCCACGTCAGGAGACGGAACTGCTAATAGATATTATCCGTGACAAGATGAAAGAAAAAGGGTTAGATGCACCTCTATTCCTTGACCTTTGCACCGGAAGCGGAAATATAGCTATAATGCTAAAGAAAATCTTCCCGAAAAGCACCGTCTACGCGGTAGAAAATTCTACAATGGCGATACCGATGTTTAAGTTTAACTGCAAATATAACGAGACCGAAATTAACTTTGTGCAAGGTAACGTTATGGAGCAGACAACTTTAGTTAAATTTAACGATGAAAACGGCTTACCGTTACAGTTTGACGTAATAGTCTCAAACCCACCGTATCTGACAAAAATCGAGATGAATACCCTCCAGCCGGAACTCAAGCATGAGCCGGAAGCGGCTTTATACGGCGGTTTTGACGGACTTGATTTTTATCGCGTAATCCCTGTCCTCTATAAAAACTTTATAAAAGACGGCGGTATGCTCCTATTTGAGATAGGGCAGGAGCAGGGTAAAGACGTGAGGAGAATAATGAACAAGGCAGGCTTTAGAGACATAAAAGTAATTCACGATTTGGGTGACAACGACAGAGCGGTTTTGGGGATAAAATAGTGAAAAGCAAAAGTAATAAAAAAATCCCCGCGCAGATATTTCTGCGCGGGGACTTTTCTTACAGCGAGAGTAATTCACTCTGCGATAAGCCGGTAACCGATGATATAATATCGAAAGCAATTTTTTTCGCAATCAAAGCTTTTGCCACTTCACGCGCTTTTTTTTGTTCGCCTTCTGCTATACCTATCGTTTTGCCTTCTGCTAATCCTTTTTTTGTTGCTTCCGCAAGCGAAAGCATCTCTGTAAGCCACGCATCTTCGCGATTGCGGGCAATCTCCCGCATACGCTCGTCAGCGTTCAGGTACATCATCCCCTATTAACATTATACCACACCGAAAAGCAAATGTAAAGTATAAATTTTATTTCACCCGTATTACAGTTAAGTGACGATTTAAGTAAAAGCTTGCATTAATTAAGATAATATGGTATTATTAAAGCATATTATTTGATAATGAGGACTTTAATATGAAACGAATTTTCGCCTTTTTTACTGCCGTATTAATTTTATGTTTGACAGCTTGTAATTCCGAGGTCCCCGCCGCTTCAAAGGATAATATTTTCGGAGCAGTACCGCTTATAGAAAGCGGAGATGATTTTGATTCGGTATTACTGGCGGTCTTTAACGGCGATTATTTCATTTTCACCGCTTCAAAAATGGTTTATGATGATATTGATAACTATCAATATAAAACGTTACTTATAAGCGCCGATAAAAACGGCAATATTATCAGTAAAAAAGAACTGACCGATCCGACAGAGGACAACGGTTACGAAAATACAAGTTATAACGTTTTTTACGCGGCGGGGGAAACTGTTTACGCGATTAAACAGCAAAGCAAACTTGTTACAAGCGCGGATGGTTATCCTCTTTCCGAAGAAGAGACGACACTTATTACGATAGATGAAAACCTAAACGAAACGGAACTCATGAGTATTAATGATGTTCTAAAGAACGTTTTAACAGAATCGTATATTTATGTTCAGTCAATCGCGGCGGATAATTCAGGCAATATATACCTATACACAGGGCAGAGTGTTTACGGCATAAATATCGCTTCGGGGGAAATTTTCTTTACAAAAACGCCGTCAGAAAGCGGCTATATTTCAGGGCTTTCGCGCATGGCAGACGGCGGTGTAGGAATAACGGAATTAAAATACAGCGAAAGCGGAACAGAATCTGTTCTTACGCCGATTTTAGGGGATAAAACAGGCGAGCCTGTAAATATACCTATGATGGGGAGCATGGCGAGGGGCAAAGAAGGTTCGCCGTTTGAATATTACTACATCTCAAATTCTTATATTTATGGCTTTAACGGAAGTGCTGATGAAAAAACTGTCGTGGTTGATATGCTTGCTTCCGGGGTAGGAAATATAAACATAAATGCCGGAATGACTTCCGAAAATATTCTGTTTTATATATCACCCACAGAATTTGCAGTAGTTGGCAACGACAGCAAAACCCAAAAGCGCGGAATATATCTGCTTAGCAAGCTTGACCCTAAAGATGTCCCCGACAGAGAACTTATTACCGTTGCGGGGCTTTATGAAGATGACTATATCGCCGCATTTATCAAGGAATATAATCAGTCAAATCTGCGTTATCAAGCAGAGTATAGGTTCTACGGAAGCGGAATATCCGACAATACCGACGAACTTCTGACCGGACTTAATATCGACCTTGTTTCCGGAAAAGCACCCGACATACTTATAGTAGACGTTAATGCGCCGTTCGGGAATTATTCATCAAAGGATATGTTTGAAGACCTATATGGCTATATGGACAATGATAAGGATTTTTCAAAAGATGAACTTCTGCCGTCAATGCTAAAGGCACTCGAGACAGACGGCAAGCTTTATGAAATATGTCAGGCGTTTTCCGTTTCTACCCTTGTGGGGAAGACGGAGATTTTCGGAAGCAAGCCGGGAATAAGCCTTTTGACAATGCAGGAAAAGGCGAAACAGTATGAAGGCGCAAAATTATTAGATTCTTACAAAATGGGGATTTTATTCACTTTCCTCTATAATTCAATCGACAATTACGTCGATTACGAAACCGGCGAAAGCAGCTTTAATTCGCCTGATTTTATAGAAATGCTAAAGCTTGCGGACAGTTATCCGACAGACCTCGAGTCGCAGTCTTATACTAATGGTATGCAGACAGTGCCTTATTCAAAGGATAAAACCCTCCTTGATACTCTTTATATTTCAGACTTCCGACAGGCGCAAAATACCGCTAAAGCGCAGTTTGACGCGCCGATAACCTTCTTAGGCTATCCGAACGAGAAGGGCGAATCGGGTATATTAGCGTACCCCCGAAGCGGATTAGCGATAATAAAGGGTACGAAAAATCCCGAAGCTGCGTGGGATTTTGTGAAGCAGTTTATCTACTACAAACCGCCCTATCAGTCCGGAAATATCATCTACGGAAACAGCTTTTCAATACTTAAGTCCCGCAATGAAGAGCTTGCGGCGGAGGCTATGGAAGACCCCTACTATATCGACCAAAACGGCGTAAAATATCCTACAGAAAATACTGTTTTTGCCGCCGGGGTTTCTGTTACCATGCCTAATAATACCGAAGAAGATAATAAAGTAACCTATGATTTGCTTGACAACATCAGCGGTATAGCGCGCTCAGATCAAAATATCTGGAATATAGTAACGGAAGACGTCGAGAACTTCTTCGCCGGGAAAAAATCAGCAGAAGAAACCGCTGCTCTAATAGACAACCGCGTCTCAACATATCTTGCAGAATCAATGTAACAAGTTAACTTGAAGAAATCATCAACTAATCCTGACAAAAAATACTTGACAGGGCTTTATAACCATGCTATAATTATGATAAGTAATTTTACATGGTTAGAGAGAATAAAAATGAATAGTTTTCCAAGTGATATAGAAATCGCACAGAGCACACCCATGAAAAAAATAGGGGAGATTGCCGCACAGATGGGGCTTACTCCCGATGATTACGAACCCTATGGGCACTATAAAGCGAAACTTTCGGAAGAACTCTTTGAAAAGACCGCCGGAAATCCCGACGGTAAGCTTATCCTCGTCACCGCCGTTAATCCTACCCCCGCCGGTGAAGGGAAGACGACAATTTCCACCGGGCTTGCACAGGCGATGAATAAGATAGGGAAGCCTACCATGCTTGCCCTGCGCGAACCTTCCCTCGGTCCTGTCTTCGGGATAAAGGGCGGCGCAGCAGGCGGCGGTTATTCACAGGTTGTCCCTATGGAGGACATTAACCTTCATTTTACAGGGGATATGCACGCGATAACTTCCGCGAATAATCTTCTTTGCGCGCTCCTTGACAACCATTTACAGCAAGGAAACGAACTTAAAATCGACGTCCGCAGAATAATGATAGACCGCTGCCTTGATATGAACGACCGCGCTTTACGTAATGTCGTTGTGGGAATGGGCGGAAAGCTCGACGGAATTCCGCGTGAGGAGCATTTCAGAATTACCGTTGCTTCGGAAGTTATGGCTATTTTATGTCTTTCATCCGACCTTGCGGACCTAAAACGCCGTCTCGGCAATATCTTGGCAGCGTTTGATACGGACGGCAACCCTGTCTACGCTCGAGACCTTAACGCAGACGGCGCAATGTGCGCGCTCCTTAAAGATGCCCTAAAGCCTAACCTTGTGCAGACTCTCGAAAACACGCCCTGTATTATCCACGGCGGACCTTTCGCGAATATCGCCCACGGCTGTAACTCCGTCAGAGCAACGAAACTTGCGCTCAAACTCAGAGAATATACCGTGACGGAAGCCGGCTTCGGTTCCGACCTCGGCGCGGAGAAATTTTTTGACATAAAATGCAGATTCGCAGGGCTTACGCCCTCCTGTACCGTTCTCGTTGCTACTATCAGAGCGCTTAAATATAACGGCGGCGTTCCTAAGACGGAACTTACTAAGGAAAACCTCAATGCGCTCAAAGCCGGCTTGCCGAATCTTCAAACCCATATCGAGAATATGAAAAAATACTCCGTGCCTGTAGTCGTAGCGATAAACCGCTTCTACGCAGATACAGAAGCGGAGATAGAAGCGGTTAAATCCTTCGCCGAAAGCCTCGGTGTACCCTGTGAAGTTGCGGAGAGTTTCGCTAAGGGCGGAGAGGGTGGAATTTCCCTCGCCGAAACTGTCGTGAAGACGATAGAAAATACACCGTCAAAATTTGCTCCCATCTACGACTCTACTCTTCCGATAAAAGAAAAAATAGAAAAAATTGCAACCGAAATTTATCGTGCCGACGGCGTAATTTATACTCCGAAAGCTGAAAAAGCTATCGCGGAAATTACGAAACTCGGCTTCGACAAAACCCCGGTTTGTATCGCGAAAACACAGTATTCACTGTCGGATGACCCTTCAAAACTTTGTGCGCCGAAAGGCTTTAATATAACCGTCAGAGACGTTAAGCTTTCGGCAGGAGCAGGCTTTGCGGTAGCCCTCACCGGTGATATTATGGTAATGCCGGGCTTGCCGAAAAAGCCCGCCGCAAATATTATCGACTGTGATAACAGCGGTAAGATTTCAGGGCTTTTCTAAACAAAAAATTATAAAAATAGGAGTTTTTATGAACAACGTAATTGAATGTATCTTAACACGCAGAAGCGTTCGTGAGTTTAAGGACGAAGCGATAAAGTATGACGATATGATGCAGATTATGGAGACTGCACTCTTTGCGCCGAGCGGTATGAATCTCCAGTCTTGGCATTTTTCCGCGATAATGAATAAAGCGCTTATCCATTCCCTCGCGGCGGCTATCGGGCAGGAACTTCGCCGCGAAAGCTATGACTTCTATAAACCCGCTGCCTTAATTATACCTTCAAATATCCCCTCAAATCCTCTCGGTAAAGACGACAACGCCTGTGCAATTGAAAACGTAATGATCGCCGCTCATTCCCTCGGTAT
>JAISHJ010000105.1 GCA_031262625.1 Ruminococcus sp.
AAAATCCCACACGCTGATTATGGTAAGTAGCACCTAAATGACGATGAATTAGGGGAGCATTGTGTACGGATGGGGGGGAGAGGAGCGGTAACTGTATTTGCCCTTAGCAAATACGCCCCTCTCCCCCCCAGACCCCCCCTCTCCCGGACTTTAAACATTTTTCTTGTTTTACTCTTTTATAAAAAGCCAATCCATTTACGAAAACCATCCCGAAGTTTTCCTATTTTGATTGTTAGAATGAAAATCCGTTTACAAAAACTATTCCAAGGAATGGTTTTCGTAAACGGATTAGCTTTTTACAAAAGAGTAAAACAAGAAAAATGTTTAAAGTCCGGGAGGGTGAGGGGTTTGGGGAGGGGGAGGGGCGGGTCACCGCTCCTCCCCCTCCCCAACGCGCCCCAGCGTACCTCGTCAAATATTCTCACCGGCGTGGATTTTTATTGCTTTTTTGTCGGCGATGTATTCGTTTATGATTGCGTAGAGGACGGCGGTAAGGGGGACGGCGAGGAGGGCGCCGAGAACGCCGGCGATGCCTGCGCCGAGGAGGATTGAGGTAAAGACGAGGATAGCGGGGAGACCGAGGGTGTTGCCTACTACGCGGGGGTAGATGAAATTGTTTTCGATTTGTTGGAGGATAATTATAAATAGTAAGAACCAAACGGCTTCCATGGGTTCTACGAGGAGGAGGAGGAAAGCGGAGGGGATGGTGCCGATGAGGGCACCTGCTATTGGGATTAGGGCGGTTAGGAGGATAATTGTACTGATGAGGAGAGGGTAATCGAAACCGAAGACGACCATACCGACGTAGCAGAGACTGCCTAAAATGAGGGCTTCGGCGAGTTGTCCGTTGACGAATTTGGTGAAAGTGGTGAAGATGAGGCGATAGTATTTTGAGAGGATATCGAAGTTTCGTTTCGGGATGGTAACGCTGAGGAATTCGGAGATACTGCGTTTCATGTTATCTTTTTCGGCGAGGATATAGACGGAAACAATCAGACCGATAAAGGCGTTAAAGAGACCGCCGATTATGCCGGTAGTACGGTTGAGGGTACGGCGAAGCCAGTCGGGGGTAATAGCGGTAAAGTTATCGAGAACGGAACCGAGACGGGTAATGATGCCGAGGTTATCTTTTACGCGAAGTTTGTTGTAGAATATTAAGAAATTTTCGTAGTATTCACCGAAGTTGCTTATCAGATTAGAGATACTCTTAATTAAGTTAGGGATAATAAGACTGAAAATACCGATTAGAATTAGAGCTAATACGGCGTAGATGATGATGACCGAAAGAATGTTTACGGTTTTTTCGGAAGTTTTCATACGTCTTTTTTTAATTATTTTCGTCATAAGGGCGCGAAGTTTGCAGAGAGGACTGTTGAGAACGAATGCGACAGCCATACCGATAACTATAGGGGAGAGTACGGAAGCGATTTTGTGAATTGCGGACATTATAACGGACGTTTTGAAGAAAAGCGCCGCAATAAATATAACCGCCGCCGCCGATAGGATTATAAACAGCACATTTTTTTTGCTCATAAAAGATACCTCGTTATGGTATATTATGCGCACGTTTATGGTAAATAATACCGAAAAATTAATAATCCAAATATATACTTGATTTAATGAAAAATTTATGTTACAATATAATGAGACGAGTAATTTTTGCGGAGAAATTTAATGTTAACATCGGAAGCGATAGTTAAGGCTCTTGAGAACGAGGGCGTAAAGGATATTTTCGGTTTACCCGGCGCGGCGATAAACCCTTTTTTAGCGGCTCTTGCGAAATCGGATATTAATTTTACGCTTGTAAGAGCGGAGAGTGCGGCGGGATTTGCCGCCAACGGCTACGCGAGAATTTCGGGACAAGCAGGCGTTCGTAGCACAAACACCGACGACGTTCATAACACAAACGCCGTGAGCGTTCTCAGCACAAACGCCGTAGGTGTTTTGAGCACAAACCCCATAGGTGTTTGTGCCGTAACGAGCGGAGCAGGAGCATTAGGGCTTCTTCCGGCGATAGCCTGTGCGTATGCCGACAGCATACCTATAATCGCTATAACAGGGCAGGTTAAGACGGCGGAAGTCGGCTCTGATGCTTTCCAAGAAGCGGATATTACCGGCGCGGCTGAACCGTTTGTAAAATATTCCTATCTCGTAAAGAATCCGAATGATATACCGAGTATTATAAAAGAAGCGTTTTACCTTGCGAAAGCAGGGAGACAGGGTCCTGTTTTGATTGATATTCCAGTCGATGTACAGGAAGCAGTTTGCGAATATATCATGCCGGGTGACATTGACCTTCGTTCATATAAGCCGACAATTGACGGCAACAGCTTTCAGATAAGGAAAGCCGTCGAATTAATAGCAGGAGCAAAGCGTCCGCTTATAATCGCCGGCGGCGGAGTAATCTCCTCCGGCGCGAAAGAGCAGCTTTCAATTTTCGCCAGACGGCATAGTATCCCTGTCTGTACCACCATGATGGGGCTTGGGATAATGACAGGGGAGAGTCTTAACCTCGGCATGATAGGAATGTTCGGCGACAGCGATGCGAATGAGGCACTAAACGCCGCCGATACGCTGATAATAGTAGGCGCGAGGGTAGGGGAGCGTTCAATCCCCGATCCGTCGATAACAAAAGGGAAAGATATTATCCATGCGGATATTGACCCGGCGGAACTGGGGAAGAATATTATCCCGACAATTCCGATTGTTTCCGACTGCAAAAGCTTTCTGCAAAAAGCAGACGAACTCTTTAGCGAACCGATAAGCTCTGAACCTTGGACTAAACGCAGTAATATCAGTACTACTGCCGATAAATTGACGGAGTACCTAAAAGTTTTGGCGGGGTATGCCCGACCGGGAACTGTAATCGCGGCAGATGTAGGGAATAACCAAATCGCGGCATCGAAAATCCGCATTAAAGACGGCGTTTTCATTACAAGCGGCGGTATGGGAACTATGGGGTACGGTCTTCCGGCTGCAATAGGGGCATTAACGGCAGACAAGAACAGAGATGTTATTTGTATCTCAGGCGACGGTGGCTTCCAGATGAGCATGGCGGAACTTGCGACCGTTAAGGCGTATTCACTTCCGGTAAAGATTATTATAATTAACGATTCATCCCTCGGAATGGTAAGGGATGCGGCACAAAAAATCGGCTTCGGCGACATAGCGGAAGGTTTTTCTACTGACCTTGCTCCGGGAAACCCCGATTTTGCCGCTCTCGCGAAAAGTTACGGCATAACCTCCGAAACTGTCAGAGACTATAATACAGACTCTATAAAAAGACTGCTTGAAAGCAAGTCAGCGTATCTTATAGATTTGGTAATATAAAAAATGAAACGTATTTATTCGGTGCTTGTGGAGAACAGATCGGGTGTACTCTCCCGTATTGCAGGGCTTTTTTCAAGGCGGGGATTTAATATCGAAAGCTTAGCCGTTGGCGTAACGGAATCGGACGACCTTTCGCGAATGACTATAGTTACCGATGACGAGGGGAGCGAACCTCAGCGTATTTTCGAGCAGATAAGAAAACAGCTTTCCAAAATGATAGATACAGTAAGAGTTAAAGCACTTTCTCCGACAGAATGTATTTTGCGGGAGCTTGTCCTTATAAAGCTTAAAGGGGATATAAATTCCGCCGCGCTTCTTTGCATAAAACACGGTGCGAGGATTGCCGAATACAGTGAAGATACGGTAACGATTGAGATTACAGCAGAACCGGAAAAGGTACGAAGTATCTTTAAAGCTTTTGATGAGTTTGAGATAATAGAAACAGTCCGAACAGGCGTAATCTCACTTCAAAAAGGAAGTTCCTCTATAAAATAAAACATATCGGAATAATTTATGGATGATTTAATCTTTAACATAAAGTCTTATATAAGCAGTGTCTTCCCGATAACGATTATTGATATAATCGACATCGGGGTGCTTGCTTTCCTCATTTATTGGGGGATAAAATTTGTCCGCGAGACAAGAGCCGGCGGACTTATCCGCGGTATCGTAATCTTAGCGGCGGCGTATTTTATCGCATCGGTTTTCGACATGAAGGCGATTACTTTCATAATGAACAACCTCTTTAATGCGGGAATATTCGCAGTACTTATCCTCTTTCAACCGGAACTTCGGCGTACCCTCGAAAAGATGGGACATTCAAAGCTTTCTAAGATGGCGGTATTCCAAAACCTCTCCGAAAAAGAGGACAGCTCCGGAATATGGGCGGGGGCAATAGAAGCGGTCTGCGATGCCTGTGAGGACCTTTCCGCAACTACAACAGGCGCTCTGATCGTCTTTGAACAGGAAAGCAAATTAGGCGAGCAGATAGCTACAGGAACGATTATAAACGCCGCACCGAGCAAGGAACTTTTCGGGAACATCTTCTATCCGAAAACTCCGCTTCATGACGGCGCAGTAATAATGCGCGACGGAATTGTTCTTGCAGCAGGCTGCTTTTTACCGAAGCCGCAAAAAGAGGAGAGTATAAATAAATCCCTCGGTTCAAGGCACAGAGCGGCAATCGGCATGAGTGAAAATTCCGACGCGATTATAGTGGTTGTGTCTGAGGAGACCGGTACAATTTCGGTTGCTGAAAACGGCGAATTAAAGCGCGGTTTTACCCGTGACAGCTTGAAAAAATACCTTCGTTCCGCTTTGATTCCCGAACGGGCTTCAAAGCCCGCAAAACCTGAGAAAAAGCATAACGGAAAAGGAGGAAGCAAATGAAAAATTTCACCGAAACCCTCCTCCGAAGACTGCGGATGCGTTTTACTAAGCTGATGGAGCAGGATGCTTTCATAATAATAATGTCGATACTCACTGCGGTGCTTATTTGGTTTACGATTTCGGTTATCGAATACCCGAATATAAGGCGGCAGATTACCGGAGTAACTGTACAGATTGACATTGCCGGAACTTATGCGGAGGAGCATAATATAAATGTCTCGGGGCTTTCGGAGAACAGTGTAACTGTCGAAATCGAGGGTGCAAGAGGCGAAATAGGCGACATACGCGCCGACGACCTTATCGCGGAAGTTAACGCTGACAGTGTGCTTTCGGCGAAGGATTATGTTTTACCGATTGAAATAAGAAGTAAGAACGACCGTGTCTTTTCTGTCTCGTCCGTAAATCCTCCGACTGTTACCGTTAATTTTGAAGAAATTATAACGAAAGAAGTTCCGCTGTCGGCGGCAGTAGATACGATTTCTCTTGCGGACGGTTATATGATTGACCCGGAGAATGTTGTAGTACTTCCGGGGGCTGTTGCCGTAACCGGCTCTAAGGATATTGTAGACAGAATTTCAAATATAAAGCTGAATATTCCGAAAGCAGGCGCAACTTCTTCAAGCTTCGAACTTGTTGTCGGAAGTTCGGATATGGTTATCTATAACGAAAATGTTCAGATGCAGAACGTAGCCGCCGACCTTACCTTCGACCGAACTGATTTTACCGTGAAAGTTCCTGTCTATCGTAAACAGACGGTGGACCTTGATGTTACTGTGTCAAATGCGCCGGAGACGTTTAATATCGACGACTTTAAGAACTCTTTAATCCTTTCTGCTTCACAGATGGAGATAGCCGCTCTCGACCAGACCGCCGCTCTCACGAGCCTAAATATCGGCGCAATCGATATAAGACAGGTTAACTTTGAGAACGGAACTGATATGACATTTGAGTTTTCCGCTGAAAATTTCCTCCCCGAAGGTTATGAAAACCTAAGCGAAATAGGGAGCATAACGGTTACTGTACCATATAACGGCATGAGCCGAAAGATGCTCATGACACCGAGCAACTATATCCAGCTGATAAATCGTCCGGCAGGGTTTGATTTTGAGATTATTACTTCCGGAATTCAACCTCTCTTTATCGGTCCGGCAGACCAAATCAGCGCGCTGACAAGAGAGGATATAATCGCTGTGGTAGACCTTAATTCAATGCCGATAACGTCAGCGGGAGACTTAAAACTTACCGTGCAGTTCTCAATCCCCGAATACCCCGACATATGGGTAGCGGCGAATGCGGGAGTCCTTTCCCAAAGGGTAACTGTCACTGTAACAAGAACGGAGTAAGAAAATAGCTGTAATAATAAACGGTATTTCTGTTTCGTGGAATACCTCTGATGAAGATATTATAAGCTTAACGCTTAAAAAGAACGGTTTAAAGTTCACTGAAATTACCGCGGCGAACATTTATAAAGCGGCGGTTGACGCCAGAAATCATGATAGTATAAAAAAAGCCTGTTCACTGCTTATAAAAGCGGATGAAAAAATCGAACAGATGCTTACTAAACGCGGCGCAAAGCCTGTGTTTAGTGAAGCGGTAAATTTTACTCCGAAGGTTTCGGCAAACTCTAAAGCGGTAATTGTCGGTTTCGGTCCGGCAGGAATGTTCGCAGGGTTAAGGCTTGCAGAAAGCGGCGCAAAACCTATTATAATTGAGCGCGGCGGAGCGGTAGAGGAGCGGCTTCGCTCTGTAAACAGCTTTTTTGACGGCGGTGCGCTTGATGAAAACAGCAATGTTCAGTTCGGCGAGGGCGGTGCAGGAACATTTTCCGACGGAAAACTAACCACTCGCATAAACGATAATCGTGTACGATATGTGCTTGAAACTTTCGTGAAATATGGAGCGCCCGAAGAAATCCTCCGTCAGGCGAAACCTCATATCGGAACGGATAATCTCCAAAAGATAGTAAAAAATATCCGCGAACGAATTATAGACTGCGGAGGAGAAGTCAGGTTTAATTCAAAACTGACGGACATTAACATAAAAAACGGCACGGTACGTTCCGTTCGAGTTAGTAATAATTGTTCGGAATACGAACTGCCATGCGATAAGCTTATTTTAGCAATCGGGCATAGCGCACACGACACTATAGAAATGCTCCTCAAAAAAGGCGCGGAGATAACTTCAAAACCTTTTTCAGTCGGCGTTCGTATCGAACATAAGCAGAGTGAAATTGATGCGGCTTTATACGGCGAAAATCGTCATAAATATAAAAATCTCCCGAAAGGTGAGTATCAGCTTTCAAAACGTCTTCCCGATAACAGGGCAGTTTACACATTCTGTATGTGTCCCGGCGGAATAGTCGTACCTTCCCAGTCAGAGAAGGAAACAATTGTCACAAACGGCATGAGCCTTTATGCCAGAGATAGCGAGAATGCAAATTCCGCCCTATGCGTTTCGGTTTCGGCGGAGGATTTCGGTCTCTCACCGACCGGAGGAATAAATTTCGCAAGAAAAATCGAGCATGAAGCATACAAAGCGTGCAGAGCCGGCAGCGGCAACAGTTACGCCGCCCCCGCCTGTACGGTAAAAGGATTACTTTCGGATAAACCCTCACTTGAACTTGCTGATATTACTCCTTCCTACGCAAGAGGCGTTAAGGAATGTGACTTTCGGGAAATCTTCCCCGGTTCTGTTACAGAATCGCTGAAAATCGGTCTTCAAGACTTTTCGCGAAAGCTTAAAGCATTCGGCAACGGCAATGCTGTACTTACCGCTCCCGAGACAAGAACCTCCTCTCCGGTGAGAATCGTGCGTAATGAAAGTTTTTCTGCAGCATCTATTACAAATCTTTACCCGTGCGGCGAGGGTGCAGGTTACGCCGGAGGGATCGTCTCCGCGGCAGTAGACGGAATAAAGACAGCAGAACATATTTTACTATAAAACTAAGAATCAAATGTCAGAGGTAATATTTTACGGAGGTAAAATATGAAGCTTTTAGCAGTAGACGGCAACAGCGTAATGTACCGCGCTTTTTACGGAATAAAATCCGGCTTAACCAACAAAAACGGCGTCCCTACCGGCGCAATAACAGGTTTTTTTAACATTCTCTTAAACGGTATCAAAACCGCAGAAGCTTCCCATATCGCGATAGCTTTCGACCGGAAAGAAGCTACTTTCCGTAAAGAGAAATATTCCGAATATAAAGCAGGGCGTAAGCCCATGCCGGACGAACTTTTTATTCAGATGGGTTATATTAAAGAGATTATAACGGCAATGGGGATAACTATTATCGACTGCGCCGGTTACGAAGCAGACGATATTATAGGTACTCTCGCAAAAGATGCGGAAAGCAAAGGCGAATGTTATATTTTAACGGGAGATCGCGATGCTTTACAGCTTATTAGCCCTCATACGACAGTACTGCTCCTTACCTCAAAAGGAACGATTATGTATACCGAAAGCGTGTTTGAAGACGAATACGGCTTCCCGGCGATTAATCTTATCGACCTTAAAGCTTTAATGGGCGATTCTTCCGACAACTACCCCGGCGTAAAGGGTATCGGCGAAAAAACCGCAAAGTCTCTCATACAAAACTACAAGACGATTGATAATCTTTACGAAAACTTAAAAGCTAAAAATCTATCCGAGACAAAATCAGTAATAGCTAAGCTTGAAGCAGGGAAATCCGATGCGGAAGACTGTCGTTACCTTGCGACAATTATCACTAATGTTCCGATAGAAACTACCGCTTCTGACTGCTTAAAGCGAGAAGCCGATGCAGAAAAATTAGGTGAAATATTAACCGAACTTGACATGAATAAATTAATGGATAGGTTAAAGGTTAAGCCTGTTATAAAAGTTACTGTCGATACTGTTCAGAAGAATTCTTCCGATATAAGTAATTCTATTACCTACGATTCCGCATTTATTTACGAAAACGGCGAATTTGTAGTAGATCCTCCGACAGAAAATATTGACGAATATCTCGAAAACAATTCTAAAAAGGCTGTCTACAACGCGAAACCTGCGTACAAATATGCTCTTGAGCACGGCTTAAAAGTAAACATCGCCGATGATGCTTATATTTTAGCTTCAAATCTGAATATAACTTCCACTTGTCCCGATATTTCGGAAGTTGCAGAACTTACTGCGAAACTTCGCGCCGAATCAGACTCACAGGGTATGGCAGATCTAATCGACAAAATTGAATATCCCTTAACCGAAGTCATCGCCGCTATGGAGTACTACGGCACAGCGGTTGACACCGACGGAATAAAAGCTTTCGGCGAAACGCTTAAAACAGATATGCTTGCTTTGGAAAAGGAGATATATACCCTCGCCGGCGAGGAATTTAATATCCTCTCCACAAAACAGTTAGGAGTAATCCTCTTTGAAAAGCTTGCACTCACTCACGGAAAAAAGCTTAAATCAGGCGGCTTCTCCACAAACGCCGACGTTCTCGAAAACTTGGCGGATAAGTCCCCTGTAGTAAAAGCCGTACTTGACTACCGCGGTCTCTCAAAACTCAATTCAACCTACGTTGAAGGGCTTCTCTCCGCCGTTTCGTCTGACGGGCGTATCCACACTACCTTCAACCAGACCGAAACCCGCACCGGCAGGCTTTCTTCCGTAAACCCCAATGTTCAAAATATCCCCGTCCGCACCGACCGCGGGCGCGAAATGCGCAAATTCTTTGTCGCTCCCGAAGGCTCAATCCTCCTCGATGCCGACTACAGCCAAATCGAACTCCGTATCTTAGCTTCCATGGCAGACGATAAAAATATGCAGGAGAACTTCCGCTCCGGGCTCGATTTCCACACCGCTACCGCCGCCAAAGTCTTCGATGTCCCCCCCGAAATGGTTACGCCCGGTATGCGCCGCGCAGCAAAAGCCGTAAACTTCGGCATAGTCTACGGTATCGGCGCTTTCTCCCTCTCAAAAGACATAGGCTCAACCGTCAAACAAGCCGAAAAATATATCGAAAACTATTTTAATGCTTACCCCGGCGTGAAAAATTTCCTCGAAACTACCGAGAAAAATGCCGCAGAGACAGGCTACGTCACAACCCTCTTCGGGCGCAAACGCATAATCCCCGAACTCCTATCCTCAAACCGTACCCTCAAACAATTCGGTCTCCGCGCCGCCCGCAACGCCCCCATCCAAGGTACCGCCGCCGATATAATAAAAATCGCCATGATAAACGTCTACAACGCCCTAAAATCTCACAACCTAAAGACAAAATTAATCCTACAAGTCCACGACGAACTAATCTTAGAAGCCCCACTCTCAGAACAACACCTTGC
Organism: Ruminococcus sp.; assembly: GCA_031262625.1. Classification (GTDB taxonomy): domain Bacteria; phylum Bacillota; class Clostridia; order Oscillospirales; family Ruminococcaceae; genus JAISGY01. Next base: position 10,023 of record JAISHJ010000105.1, read on the forward strand.
CGCCCAAATCCTCTCCTCCGAAATGTCAAAAGCCGCTACCCTAGCCGTCCCCCTAACAGCAGAAGTTCACTCCGGAGAGAACTGGTATACGGCTAAGGGATAGAGGGTACGTTGGGGGAGGAGGGGAGCGGTGACCCGCCCCCCTCGCTGTCCCCCT
>JAISHJ010000034.1 GCA_031262625.1 Ruminococcus sp.
TCCGCCGAAGTCAAGGTTTACACTCCCGCCGGGATTGCCGCCGGAATTTTCCCCTGAAGCATTAACAGTCTTTATCTTTATGTTTTGATTTTGCGGTTCATCATAGGCAATATGTGAAAAGTCACGGGGCTTTATGTCATCAGCCTTTACGTACGGAGCATTCTGGAAGCGCTCGCTGTCAGCACCGATAAATTGTATGCCGCCGTAGCCGCCGGAATTAGCTGTACCGCTGTTGCCGCCGGGGTTTACAGGAACACCGTAACCGCCGTGATTAACCGCAGCACCTTTATAGCCTTCCGGGTAGATTTCATGGTCAGCAGGTTTGTCGGGAGCTTTTTCCCTAACGAATCCGCTCGAACTAATCGGTTCGGACAGACTGACAGAAGGGCGGTCTTTTTTAAGCGAAATCGGCTCGGAAGCATCAAATTGCTCTGAACGTATGAGTTCGTCTATTGAAATATGGTAAAGTTTAGAAAGTTCAAAGAGTTCCGAAGCAGTCGGCTCGGATTCGGCACGCTCCCAAGAGATGATTTTCTCTGCCGTGACGTTTATAAACGCCGCCAAATCATTTTCGGAGAGATTGCTTTCGCGGCGCAGTGCAGATAATCTATTTGCGAGTGGAATATTCATAAAGCTCTCCATTGAAAAAATGATATATACTGTATAATATGTTATAATAATAACTCAAAAATCAACGAAAAGCAACGGTTATTTCAAAAATTAATAAAAAGTTTACAAATTATTTTTCGCGGATAAGAAGTTTTTTTGTCATGTCAATAAGCCGTTCATTTGCAGGAAAACGCTGGAGTATCGCTATTGCTTCAAGTGTTAAGTTTTCGCATCTTGTCTTAGCGTCATGAATATCACAGAAACGAAGGTAGGTAAGTTTCCCGTTATCGGCATCGCTCCCGAGAGGTTTACCGAGAAGTGTTTCATTTCCTTCAACGTCTAAAATATCGTCCTTAATTTGGTAAGCAAGACCTAATTTTATTGCGTAAGCATCTGCTGATACGAGCGTTTCTTCTGCAACTCTGTTGCTAGCACAGATACAGCCTATCTGACACGCAGCGGAAAGGAGCGCACTTGTCTTTTTTATGTACATTTTTTCTATATCATCAATTGTCGGAACCGGCACTTCACCGAGACCTTTTATGTTTACGTAAGGGTTGTTGATGTTACCGTAAATCATATCGAGAACCTGACCGCCGATCATCCCGCGAATTCCCGAAAGTCTGTTTATAATTTCAATTATATGGACTTTTTGCGCATCCGAAAGGTTACTATCCTCCGTAATTACCGAAGCGGCAAGCGAACCCATAGCATCTCCCGCAAGAAGCGCAACTGCTTCGCCGTACACTGCATGACAGGAAGGCTTTCCGCGCCGCAAATCGTCGTTGTCCATACAGGGTAAATCGTCATGAATGAGCGAGTAGCTCTGAATAAGTTCGATAGCTACCGCTGCCGAATCCGCTTCTTCAAACCGTCCGCCGCACATACGGCAAAACTCGTAAACAAGGTTCGGACGAAGCCGCTTTCCGCCTGCAAGCACAGAATATTTAACCGCTTCCGCGATAATAGGATGAGAATCCGCCAAGAGTGTACTAAGCTTTCCCGACAGAACTCTTTCAAATCTTTCCATATTTCACCTTAACATATGTTTTCTAACATAATTTACTTCTATCATTCTCCCGCAATTGCATCTATTTCAGCTTTAGCGGTTTTGAGTTTCTCCTTTGCAGTTTCAATATACGAAACAGCAAGTTTATAAAGTTTCATGGATTCTTCGAGAGAAATGCCGCTCTGTTCCATCTGTTTTGTAAGTATATCAAGTTCCGCAAAAATATCTTCTAAACTGTTATCAGCCATTAATTTATCCTCGCTTTCTTTTGTCCGTCGGAGTAGATTATCGTAATATCATCCCCCGAACTAAGTGAGGAGGAGGAAGTTATTACACTGCCGTTCTTTTCGGTAATAGCATAACCTCTCGACAGGAGTTTTAACGGCGAAAGAGCATCAACCGTGTTCACCAAAAGGCTGTATCTATGTTCTGCCAGCCGGAAAGAAGCATCTATTTTTTCACGGAGATAACCTTCCGCTTTAGATATTTCGTCACTGTAGCGGTTAATTTTCGCACTCGGTGTAAGTACCTTAATTGCCGTGATTTTGTCGGATAAATTATCGGATAAACTATCTATTTTTCCCGTGCATTTGTCATATAGATTTTGACGGAAATTTTCGAGCCGCACAAGTATATGTACTGTGTCGGTAACCGCAAGCTCAGCGGCGGCGGAAGGTGTCGGAGCACGAAGGTCTGCGGCGAAATCACAGAGGGGAGTGTCGGTTTCATGCCCCACGGCGGAAATTATCGGAGTTTTTGTGTCCGCAACCGCCCTGACTACCACTTCATCCGAAAAGGGGAAAAGGTCTTCGTATGAGCCGCCGCCCCTGCCTATAATTAACAGGTCTTCTTGATTTTTATCGGCTTTCTTTATCTGAGAAGCTATATTTTTTGCCGCGCCCGGACCCTGAACCGCCGTTTCATAAAGAGTTATTATAACATAAGGCGCACGGCGTTTAAGAACAGTAATCATGTCACGAAGTGCCGCCGCACCTTCGGAGGTTATTACTCCGATTTTTTCGGGATAGGAAGGAAGTGTCTTTTTCCGCGCCGTGTCAAATAAACCTTCTTCCGAAAGCTTAGCTTTAAGCTGCTCATAGGCGGCGGAAAGCTTGCCGATTCCGTCAGGAACTATGTCGGAACAATATATCTGGTAAACGCCGCTGACTTCGTAAACCGAAATCGAACCCGAAACAATTACGCTCATTCCGTCTTCGGGCAAAAACTGTAAATCATTTGCATTTTCGCGGAACATTACAGCCTTTACCGCGGCTTCCGAATCCTTAAGCGTAAAATAAATATGCCCGGATTTGTAATGCTTGTTGAAATTAGAAATCTCACCCTTAACCATTATGTTGTGCAAAAGCCTGTCTTCCTTAATGCGAGATGCTATATAGCGATTAAGCGAAGTGACCGTTAAAACTGTTTTCATGAATTTTCTTTCAAATAGGCGTATACTGCCGCTCCGACTGCATTGTCGGAGGAGTAACCCGGCGCGGCGAAATATTTCTCTCTGTCAATTTTTTCAAGACTTTTGCGTATTAATTTATTTGACATAACTCCTCCGGCGAAAACAATGGTATCACAGGAAGCGTTAGCATTTATCATATTCATAATTGCCGTTTCGATGTAAGAAAGAACATACCGTGCTATATCTTCAGGCGGAATATTATCTTCAAACATTTTGCGGCATTTATTTTCTGCACCTGAAAAACACGGACTTCCGTTTTTCATCGGAACATTAATCTTTTTAGGCGGTAAGCCATTCTCCGCAAGCTTTTCAAGTTCGGGTCCGCATGGAAAGGGAAGCCCTAGCATTACCCCGACGCGGTCCACAAGCTGTCCGGCTTTTAGGTCAGCGGAAGCGGCAACGATTTCACAGCGAAGAATTTCATCATCATCCGGCGTACAAAGGAGCATATCGGTTGTTCCGCCGCTTATGTGGAAAGCGTTAAACGGTCTATTTACAAGGTCAAGCCGTCCGACAGAATAAAGTGCGGCAAGAATATGCCCGACCTGATGCGAGGTTTTGTGGACGGGAATATTATTAACACTGCCTATAATTTCGGCAGCAGTTACTCCCGCCAAAAAGCACGGCATATAAGAGCCTTCGACATTTCGCGGGCGGGAAGATACGCCGATTGCGGATATTTTTTCGCGTAATTTCGCCGTACAGTCTGCCGTCGAATCCTCATTTAAGCCTGCCTTACCCGTCGCCGCACCTATCGTCTCCGCGACAACCCCGGGGAGCTGCACCGTATGGTGAAAGAGCGCATCAGACTGGCGTACACCTAATTCTCCGGGCTTTACAGGGAGGAGTTTTCCTGCCTTATAAACGCAACCGGTTTCGGAATCGTATACCGCTGCAGAGGTTGTGTAGTTGCTGGTGTCAAGACCTAAGTACAGCATTTTTTCTCATCCGCAAATATCCGCCCAAGACACCGTTAATAAACTTAACGTCCTGTTCGGAAGCAAAATCTTCCGCGAAGCGAACCGCTTCGGAAACGGAAATATTTTCGTGAATTTTATTGTCATAAATAATTTCATAAAGTGCCACGCGAAGAATTGCAATAGATATTTTCGGTACGCGCGCAAGTTTACGTTTTTCGGATGCAGACGCGATAATCTTGTCTAATTCTTCGCCGCGTTCTGTTATTTCGAGAAATTTTCTTTCAATATTGTCGTTTATCTCAAAAATATCGGCGGCGTATGCTGTATCTAAAATCTCACGGGGAGTGTATAAGTCGAAAAGGCTTTCAAATACAAGATAGAACACGGCTTCGCGGTCGTGCATCGGCTGTGAGCGGTTAACTTCCGGGGAACTCATTTTTTCTCCTTCTTTTCCGGAGTAATTCCGGAGATGATTATGTTAACCTTCGATACAGTCAGTCCTGTCATGCTCCTCACATCTTCAATAATCCGCTTTTGAATTGCTTCGGAAACATCGTGTGCTTTGCATTGGGGACTTACCGTTACGGACAGGCTTATTTCTGCGGAGTCATCGTTAAAATATACGTTTGCGAAGGAGTCTGCCTTCTGCCCGAAAATATCGGTAAAACCAATCTTTCTGTCATATTGCACCGACATTTCGCCTGACTCCGAAAGTACGGATTCACATATTTTTTTTATAACATCTTTGGAGATTTTAACCTTTTTATCGGTGGTCATAACTTTTGTTTTTATCATTTTTACAGTCACCTCAGATTAATTATACACTATTTCAATTAAAAACACAACAGGTTATAAAAAAAATTTTTTATACATATCATTTAGCAGAATACTATCTTTCGGAATATTAAAGGGGGATTTTCCATGGAAAATACAAAAGCCGGGGTTTATCATAACATTATCTTAGAGTCACGGCGTAAAATGTCAATCTCGGGTGTAACCGACGTTGACAAATTCGACGAGGATATTGTACATATCTATACCTCCCTCGGCGAATTGACGATAAAGGGCTCAGACCTTCATGTTTCCGATCTTTCGACCGATTCCGGGGAGATGAATATCGAGGGACAGATTGATTCGGTTGTGTACGGTGAAGCGAAGACACCGCTTTCATTTTTAGCGAAAATTTTCAAATAACAGTTACATACAAAAAAGGGCAAAATGATACTTGATACATTCTATACCGTTACCGAACAGGCAGAACTTTTCCTGTTGTCGGTGTTTGTAGGAGCTTCACTCGGCGTGGTGTTTGACGCATTCAGACTGCTCCGCGCAGTATTCGTGACTGCGCGGAAAAGCTTTCTCGTTCATGCCGCCGATTTTTTATTTATTTTATTCTATGCATTTGTAGTTTTTACCTACTCCGCAGTCTTAGCCCGCGGAGAAATTCGCTTTTTCATAGTAATAGGTTCGCTCTGCGGCTTTTTAATAGAAACGCTTACAATCGGCGATTCGGTTACGAAAGCGGTACGCTATATTTCCGATAAAATCCATGCCGCACTAAAGCGAGCATTTAATTCTTTATGGACATTTATACTAAATTTTTTTAAAAATTTTAGGCATAGTAACGATTATTCCTCTCAAACCTAAAAAACATTTGACATTTTCCTAAAACAATATTATAATAGTATTATCCCACCTTATCTATTGTTAAAATTTCGGAGAATGTTTACATTGAGGAAGTCTGCCAAGCCGATTAAGAATAAAAACGGCTTAATATTAAACTCCTTAATAACGATTGCATCCCTTTCGATTGCAGTTTTCTGTATCGGGGCGTTTGTGTTGCGCCAAGCCGAGCTTGAAGAAAAACGAATTGAACTCGAGCGGCTCACCTCCGAATGTATTGAATATGAAAAGCAAAACAGCGAATATGAAAGCATCCTAAACGAAACGGACGAGCGTGCCTATATCGAACGTATCGCATCCGAAGTCTTAGGTTACGCATATCCTAACGAGCGGCGTTTTTATGATTCGGGGAACGGCGGCAATTAGAACTACGTACTTTCTGAAAGGGAAAAATCTTTCTTACTATGCAGTTTGAGACAGGTAAAATATACGAAGGCAAAGTCACCGGCATTACAAAATTCGGTGCGTTTGTTGAACTGGAACCCGGTTGCTCCGGGATGGTACATATCTCCGAAGTTGCCAACCGATACGTCGAGAATATTACCGATGTACTTAGCGTTTCACAAGCGGTAAAAGTTATGGTAACAAGTATTTCTGATGACGGAAAGATTGCCCTTTCAATTAAGAAAGCAGAATCACCGCCGAGGCTTAATAATTCCGACAGAACAAGTAATATTAATCGCGGAAACAATACCCGCAATAATCAAAACAGGCAACAGACAAAACCCGCAACCTTTGAAGACATGATGAGCGCATTCAAGAAAACCTCCGACGAAAAATTAGGTGACATAAAACGTCAAGGCGACAAACGCGGCGGCAATCGCAGCGGAAGACATTGAAAATATACTATAATAATACTTTACATATTACGGGCGCTAATCACGCCCTGTTAATATTTTTTCGGGAGTAAAAATTATAAATGAAGTATAAAAAGCGTTTTTTTCTTCCTCCGGAAGATTGTTTCGATTGGGTAAAAAAAGAAGGAGTATCAAAGCCGCCGATATGGTGTTCGGTTGACCTTCGTGACGGCAACCAAGCCCTCGTTATACCTATGTCCCTTGAAGAGAAGATTGAATTTTTCAATATGCTTGTAAAAATCGGGTTTAAAGAGATTGAGATCGGTTTTCCCGCCGCTTCCGATACCGAATTTGAGTTTTGCAGAACATTAATCGAAAAGAATCTTATCCCTAACGACGTTACGGTTCAAGTTCTTACTCAAGCGCGCGACCACATTATCACCCGCACATTTGAAGCTATTGCCGGGATGAAAAACGTAATAGTACACCTCTACAATTCAACCTCCGTCGCACAGCGTGAGCAGGTTTTCCGCAAATCCCGGGATGAAATTACAGAAATTGCCGCTTCCGGTGCAAAACTCCTCGTAAGTCTTGCGGACAAGCTTAGAGCGGAAAATCCGGGAATGAATCTTCGGTTTGAGTATTCCCCCGAAAGCTTCACCGGAACTGAGCCGGAATATGCTCTCGAAGTCTGTAATGCTGTTATTGATGTAATTAAACCTACTCGTGAACGAAAGCTTATCATAAATCTTCCGGTGACGGTTGAGGAAAGTATGCCGCATATCTACGCCTGTCAGGTTGAATATATGGCGAAGAACCTCAAAAACCGTGAAGCATTAACCATATCGCTTCACCCACACAACGACCGCGGAACAGGAGTAGCGGATTCGGAACTCGGTCTCCTTGCAGGAGCGGAGCGGATTGAGGGGACACTTTTCGGTAACGGTGAGCGTACCGGAAACGTTGATATAGTTACCCTTGCGATGAATATGTACTCCCAAGGGGTAGAGACAGGGCTTGATTTCAGTAACTTACCGGAACTTGCGGAGAAATACTGTCGGCTAACGCGGATGAGCATTAACGAAAGGCAGCCCTACAGCGGTGCGCTTGTATTTGCAGCGTTTTCCGGTTCTCATCAAGATGCAATAGCAAAGGGTATGAAATATCGGGAAGACAATCCCGAAAGCTACTGGAATGTACCGTATTTATCGGTTGACCCGCACGACATCGGGCGCGAATATGACGCTGACGTTATCCGCATAAACAGCCAGTCCGGGCGCGGCGGAATAGGATTTATTCTCCGTGCGAATTTTGGCTATAATATTCCGCCGGAAATGCTCAATACTGTCCGCAAGCTTATGAAGGAATGGTCTGACATAGGACACCGTGAACTTCCGGCAGATGAAATTTTACGGATTTTCAGCGACACTTTCATTAATAAAAAAACATATTTTGACATAACGGAAGTTCATTATGTCCAGATGGACGGCAAAAAAGCGGAAGTAACCGTCGAAACCGGAATGAATACCCCCCACGGCAAGCGGATTATCACCCGTGAAGCTATCGGCAATGGTCGTCTTGATGCAGTTTCACAGGCGGTTAAGGATGCCCTGAAAATTGACTACAGTCTTACGGGATACACCGAACACGCTCTCACAAAGGGTTCAAGTTCTCTTGCGGCGGCGTATGTCTGCATTGAAGCGGACGGTGTGCAGTATTGGGGCGTAGGAGTTCTCCCCGACATCATTGATGCATCTGTAGCGGCACTTGTCTCGGCGGTGAATAATTCTCTAAAGCTGTAACTTAACGGCGCACAAACTGCACCGTTTTTAAGTCAGCTGCTCCCTGAAAATAACCCTTATATTTATCATGAAAAAATTTTTTGAAATATTTTAAAAAATACTTGCAAAATTAATTCAAGTGTGCTAAAATATAATAGTACCCTGTTTTGGGTAAAAAAATAAAATAAATGTTTGATAATTCCAAGGAGGATATTAACAATGGCGTTAAAAAACCAGTACTTATCCGATCTGCTTGCAAGAGTAAAGCAGCGCAATCGTGCCGAAGATGAATTTATTCAAGCGGTAACCGAAGTCCTCGAATCCCTCGAACCTGTTGCCGAAAAGCGCCCCGACCTCGTCGAAGCAGGCGTTTTCGAGCGTATAGTTGAGCCGGAGCGCGTTATAATGTTCCGTGTACCTTGGGTAGACGATTCCGGTAAGGTTCAGGTTAACCGCGGATTCCGCGTTCAGTTTAACTCCGCAATCGGACCCTATAAGGGCGGTCTTCGCTTCCATCCCACGGTATATCTCGGAATTATTAAATTTTTGGGCTTTGAGCAGATTTTCAAGAACAGCCTTACAACCCTCCCTATGGGCGGCGGTAAGGGCGGCGCGGACTTTGACCCTAAGGGCAAATCCGACGGCGAAGTTATGCGTTTCTGCCAATCCTTTATGACAGAACTTAGCCGTCATATCGGTTCCGACCTCGACGTTCCCGCCGGTGATATCAATGTTGGCGGACGCGAAATCGGCTTCATGTACGGTCAGTACAAGAGAATCCGTAACGAATTCGCAGGCGTTTTAACCGGCAAGGGCTTAACCTTCGGCGGTTCTCTCGCACGTACCGAAGCTACAGGCTACGGGCTCTGCTACTTCACAGAGAATATGCTTAACGCTAACGGCAGTTCCTTCAAGGGTAAGACCGTTGTAATCTCCGGTTCCGGTAACGTTGCTATCTACGCTACACAAAAAGCAACCGAACTCGGCGGTAAAGTCGTTGCTCTCTCCGACTCCAACGGCTACATCTATGATCCCGACGGAATCGACCTCCCCTGCGTTAAACAGCTTAAAGAAGTTGAGCGCAAAAGAATTAAAGAATACGTAACTACTCACCCGAACGCAACCTACACCGAAGGTTGCAACGGCATCTGGACTATCAAGTGCGACATCGCTCTCCCCTGCGCTACTCAAAACGAAATCGACGGTGCTTCCGCTGAAATTCTCGTTAAAAACGGCTGTAAAGCAGTCGCAGAAGGCGCAAATATGCCCTCCACTCCCGAAGCTATCGAAGTTTATCTCAAAAATGGTATCTTCTACGGTCCCGCAAAAGCAGCAAATGCCGGCGGCGTAGCAGTTTCCGGTCTCGAAATGAGCCAGAACTCCGAACGCCTCTCTTGGACCTTTGAAGAAGTAGACGGCAAACTCAAAAATATCATGAAGTCTATCTTCAACGCCTGCGACGAAAAGTCAAAGGAATTCGGTCTCCCCGGCAACTACATGGCAGGCGCAAACATAGCAGGCTTCCTAAAAGTAGCCGAAGCAATGAAAGCTCAAGGCTGCGTATAATTTGGGCGCGTGGGGTACGTTGGGGGAGGGGCGCTTGGTGACCCAAGCGTCCCTCCCCCAAACCCCCTCCCCGAAAGACTGCATTATTATTTCTTTCATTTACTTTCGTAAAATGCTCTGCGTTAGCGAAAGCATTTATGTGGATTTTACAGTAAATGCCAAAGGGCTAATAACGTTGTCGGTAATCACAAATGCAATACTCTTCCTAACCGCTTATACTTCCGTATGAGCGGTTTTTCGTAAAACTTTTCTTCTTTTTTGTAACGAAACTTCTTTTTTTCGGATATATATATCGGGAGGTGAAATTTTGAGCGATAGTATCGGCGAAATTTATGATAAACACGCGCAGACCGTGTATAAGTTTCTGCTTGCCCAAACTCACGACCCCGACCTCTCCGAGGACCTTACCGAAGATACGTTTTTACAGGCGATAAAATCAATAAAGCGTTTTGACGGTTCCTGCAAGCTTTCTGTGTGGCTCTGTCAGATTGCTAAGCATCTTTGGTACAAAGAGCTTGAACGCCGAAAAAAGCACGGATTATCTCTCGAAATTCCCGAAGACACTGCCGCTCCGCCCGAAAATGTGCTTCATTCCGAACGAAACGACCTCTATATGGCTATACATAAGCTTTCGGATATGCAGCGCGAAATAGTGTTACTTAGGCTTTCGGGGGAATTTGGCTTCGCAGAAATAGGAGAAATTATCGGGAAATCCGAAAGTTTTGCGCGGACGACATTCTATCGCGCAAAAGAAGAAATAAGGAGGATTATTAATGCTCAGTCATAATGTGGTAAAAGATCTCTTGCCGGGGTATATTGACGGCATCTGTTCAGATGAAACCAATTCTGAAATAAAAGAACATCTTACAGACTGTTACGAGTGTAATTCGGTATACAAGGCGATGAAAGAGCCTGAACTACCTGAAGAGATTCCTGTAACAAAAGACCTTGACTACCTTAAAAAAATCCGCAAACGCAATCTGCGGAGGGTACTTATCGCGGTGGGCAGTGTGCTTATATGTGCTGTAGCGTTTGTGTTTATCTTTGTTGTAGGTGTACCGGCTGACAGAGATAATATTCAGGTAACCTTCGCAAGTGTTTCAAAAAGCAGTGAAGATGAGAACGGCGAATACGTTTTAGATATACACGAGTCTGACTTTACTCTGCTTATGTATATGAAAACCGCCGGGAATTTATCTATCCGCGAGACCTATAGCGACGAGCCGGATTTTACGGTAATGACTTCAAATGGTGCTGAGTATATTAACAGAACGGTGATTCTTGAAGTAAATGTAGTACCGGAGCTTTTCGGAAGCGGGAAAAGTTACACTTATAATCTTGAAAAATCCGACCTTCCTGATTTTGAAAAGGTAAAAGAGTACAGAGTTATCGTTCGTTTTAAGGACAAGGACGTAATCGCCGAGCGGCGTTCAGCGATGATTTACAAAATGAAAGATTCAATCGGTGATGAACCGATTGAAATTGAAGAAATTTTCCCGTCGGCGGAAAATTATATGTTCAGTTATCATGAAATTGACAGGAAGAGCGGCGAATAAAAAGTATTACGGCAACCTTTCACGGTTGCCGTAATTTTTTATCTTTTTTTCTTATTAACTATATATGCAACTACCGCGACAACAGCCGCTAAACCGGCGATTCCCGCTAAGGCAATAGCAATGTTGCGGAATGGTCTTTCTGTCGGCTCTGCTTCCGCTTCTGCAATTACTGCAACAGTTTCCGCTTCAGTTACAATAACTTCCGGCGCTTTGTTAATAACAAATTCTGTTATCGAAAGCGGTTCAACCGAATACTTAAACGTGTTGTCGGCAATCTCCGTAACCCCTTTAAGCTGTCGTATTTCGGGACTGTCGCCGTAAAGCGCGTAAATATCCGAACTATCATATTTTATATCAGAACTGATGTTAATATTTACCGTTTCCGCTTCGTGTAAGTTTTTATTTATAACAATTACTTTCACGCTGTCGGGATTTTCGGAATCCACGGAGGAGTAGACTGCTATATTTTCGTTGTCATAATCGCTTTTGACAAGCGTATTACCGAAACCGTTTCTGTTTCCGTCATAATTTGTAAACATATTTATAGCGGAAAGCTGATAAGCCATGTCTCCGATAGGCCAGATGTCGGCGAAATACACGCCGTAATCAATAAACGTTCCGAGGACCAAAGCTTCTGTTACTGCGCCGGAAATATGGTCGCCCGCGCCGAAGTTATATTCGGTAAAACCGAGTTTTGTGCCCGGGTAGAAGGTGTCAATCGCCGTCTGTAGTTTCGGGATAAGCGGGAAGAATTTCGAGCCGGTATCGGTAATCCAGCTGTTTTCGAGATAACCCTCCTCATAAAGCGAGCGAACTCCGTCAAGTCTCGCCTGAATACAACCGTCATTGTCATAGTGGTTACAGCTTCGCTCTCCGCACACGCCTTTTTGCTCCGTATAATAATGCACGTCAAGTACGTCAACAATCCTTGTACCGATATTTTCTTCTGCTTTTTTCATTTCGTCAAGGTAGTAGTCCACAAACCAGTTATATTCCGGATGAGAAGCTTTAATGTCATTCCAGCCGGGCGCATTGGTGAAATTATCAAAAGCCGAATATCCGAATAGCGCAGGTCCGAAAACCTCCGCGCCGCTGTCCATCTCCTTCACCATAGAAGCCATGTCAACAGTTTTTGCGATAAATTCTTCACAGCCTATCTGTTCACTTTGAATAAGACTGTGGGTTGACTCCCAAAGAGCAGGCTCATTGTCGAGTGAATAGCCCTTAATGCCCGTCGGCGAACTTGAATCGCCGATTTTGTCGAAAAGGTAATTCATGAACTCGTCCATATAGACATATTCATCGTCTTTGTTACCGGAACCTTCAAAATCGCTTCCTTTACGGCTCTTTACTTCAAACCAGTATTTTGAAGGCGCTGCAAACTCGGGGTTAACCCGCCCGGGAGTATTTGAAGCAACATAGCCCTGAACTTGAAGCGTTGTGAGCGTGTATGGAATACCGCGCGTTTCTGCTTCGTAAGATATAGCGAGGGTCGGTGCACCCGGCTTGAACTTCAAATCATCGGGCACTTGCGAAACAAGGTATTTGTCGGTATTGTTGTCATAATCCGAGCCGGCGTTCGACAGATTGTTCTCCCAGTTATAGGCAGTCAGACGGTTTCCGCCGAGACGGAGTGAACCCGGGGAAACAAGGTTTAGGTCTGTACCGACGTTTACGCCGTATATGTAGGGCGAAATACTTTTTATATGTTCATTTGGATTGATGTTAATAATATTATCACCTTCTGCGGCGTATATATTTTGCGAAAAAAGCGTAAAGAGCAGGGCAGCCGTAAATAAAACGCGTCGTTTTTTCATTTTCACATATTCCTTTCAGCAATAAAATAATATTATCACATAATAGTAATAAAGTCAAGACGATTTAATATTTTTGTTTACTATTCAGATATGCTTTTTTTGCAAAGTTTACATTTTTACACTTAAAAATTTTCATAACTAAATGTTATAATGTAGAATGACTAATAGTTATATTATAATTTTACAGTTTTAGCCGAGAATTAAAAGATCCTTTTGAGGTAAGTATGAAAACACTGGTTACATATGATGAATTTAAGGACCACTGCGACAGTCTCCCTATGAAGATAACTGCCTCGTTCCCGGAGAACGGCGGTTACCTTTTACATCCGTTTATGGAAAATACGCTCTTAACCGAATGTACCATAGCGGAGAAAAATACCCACAGTCCCGATATCTGCCGTATGTGCGATCTGCTTTTAATGTCGGATGACAATGACAGTTGGGAAGTATTTTCACTTCGTGAAGCCAGAGAGAAGGCAAAACGAGGCGGCGGTGTTTATATTGCCGATATTTTGGGTGAAGCTTTGTTTTATGCCGAGGAATGGATGATAAACGGGCAGAACGACAGGATTATAGTAAGTATCGAGCATATGGAGAAGCAGGGCAAAAAATATGCGCCGATAAGTCCTCTTACGAATCTGTATGTAGACTTTAAGAAAGTGACTTCACAAATTCTATGGAAAAAAACAGAACTCGGCGAGCCTGTATATATAGATGCGGAAGCTATAAAGCGTATTTTTGATGAATATAAGACGGCGCAGATTGACTCTGCTCCGAAGCTTAAGTATGCGGAAAAGGTTACAATGCCGCTCTTTGACCTGAATGTAGTTGCTGATGCGGCGGCGGTTCGCAGGAATATCGTTAATAAATTCTTAAGACAGCTTGAAACTATTCATAATGTACTTGACTCCGAAAAAACACTGTTATCCTCTGCCGGAATTGACACCGATGCGTTTCTGCCTGAATTTGTAAATGAAACGCTGTCCGCTGACGGTATACCTTCCGGAAATTTAGATACCGGAAGCTTTGAAAACCTTAAACAATCGTATTTGAAGGCAGTTACGGCTTTTTCGGACTACGAACTTGGCAGCCCTGTGAATCCGAAATTTAACGCAGACTTTGAGGCTCTTATTTCCGGTGAAACTCCGGTAGACGAAGAAAAATTCCTGCTATGCAGTCTTTTATCGCTTCCGCCGAATCATTCCGGAATTTTTGACTATATCGAAGAAAAATATCCTCTCCAGCGGGGAAATATTGAGCGAATCAAGACATTTTGGGGTGAACTTCCCGAAAACAATGAGATTGCCGCTCCTGTTCCCGAAAACAATGAAATTGCCGCTAGTGTTACCCAAAACGACGAAATTGCCGCTCCTGTTACCCAAAACGAAACTTTTGAAATCGGTGAAATAAACGTGAATGAAAAACCGGCTGAAATCACAGCAGTTCTCCCCGCAGGTACACCCCGTACAGCTGCGATTGTCCGTGCGGAAGCCGCAGTTAAGGCAGCCGAAGCGGAAGCTTTGCGGAAGCAATCCGAAGCCCTTGAATTAACCGCTAAAGCTCTCTTTGAAGAAGCCGACCGCCTTGAAGATGAAGAGAGACGTGCCGAAGAAGCACGATTAGCCGAAGAAGCACGCATAGCGGAGGAAGCACGATTAGCCGAAGAAGCACGTATAGCCGAAGAAGCACGTATAGCAGAAGAAACACGTATAGCCGAAGAAGCGCGATTAGCCGAAGAAGCACGCATAGCAGAAGAAACACGCATAACCGAAGAAGCGCGTATAGCAGAAGAACTTAAAACTATAGCAACGGTTGAAGACATTAGTACTGCTGACCGTAATAAATCAAAATTTGCCGAAATCGAAGAACTTGCGAAGGAAATTGAAGAAATCGGCGAAACATTACCTGTAGCAGAGATTGCGGTTGCACCGGCAGCTAACCCTGAACCGGTGAAACCCGAAACTGCTAAGCTTTCACAAGAAGAAGCTTTAAAAGCAATTAACGAAATCACCGGCGACATTTCAAAGCTTAAAGATAAAAATACACTTCTCGAGATTAAGGAAAAACTTGACAAAAGAGAAGAACTTGCGGCATACGCTGCGGATACTTACTCACAGATAGAAATGCGGCTTGAAAAACTCACCCCTGTATATACTTTTGAAGATAATGCCGGACGGATTAACGAACTTAACGAAGAAGAACTTGCTTCATTCAGCGAAGAATTTGATAAGAAGCGCGCTTCATTTGATGCTAAAACTGCCGCAAATATTGACGATAAAATTCTTGCAAGAGAAGACGAACTCGAAAACTTATCTCTTGAAAAACTTTGCGAAAATATTAATGAAATGTCAAGCGAAGATGTTGAAAAGCTTCTCGAAACTCTTGCAGACGGAACTTTCAGCGTTAAAGCCGCCGCGCCTTATATTAAGCGGGTGCGCGATGTGCTTGATACGCTCTATGTAAAGGAAGCCGACAGTCTTACCGCAAATACCGAAAGCATGGACGCCGACGAAATAGCACAAGTCCGCGCTCGTATTACTGCAATGTCCCTGCCGGAGGATATTAAGAAACGCGCACAAGGAAAACTCACCCGCGCAAGCGTTAACCTTGACGAAAAAGAAATTCAGGGTATGATTGGGAATTTACCTCTCATCAGTGAGAAGCAAGCTCTTGAAATTATCCGCAAAATTGACAGAATGAAGAGCGATAGTCAGATGACTTCCAGATATGTCGAAAAGCTTGAAGCTCACATTAATAAACTGCGCGAAAATGAAGCGCATGATTTTATCAATGTTATCCTTGCAACTATGCATGACAGCGGACTTTCAGCCGCACAGGTAATAGTGTCAGGTTCTGCATTATTCCCCGGAAAAGTCGATAAAGCGACGTCAGAGTATGCTTCCGTAGGGCGTTATGAGCAGTCTTTAATAGTCTCCGATAACGCTAAAACGGATGAAGCAATGCTTCTTACAACCGATTTTATCTATATGCGGAGCAAAACAGGTGCGATTAATCGTATAAAGGTTGATGATATAGACGATATACATTTTGAGAAGGCATTTATCGGCAATAATAAAATTATATGCAAAGCAAAAGCCGAAACGGTTGAAATCCCTCATGGCTTCGACAAAAAATCAACCGAAGCGGCTGCTGCGGTACTCCTTGATGTAGTAAATGCTATTAAGGACAGGCGCAGTGCCGATCGTATGAAAGCTATAGAGGAATCGAATGCGAAGCGGCAGGCGGTTGCACAGGCGGCGGCAGTTGCTGAGCAGAAGATTGTTTCCGGTACAAAGAAGGAAGAACAAAAGCCGACTGCTCCGAAGAAGGTTATAAGAAACCCTGCCGATACAAATAAACACGGTGTTGAAGTAGACTTCTCCGACGTGGGGGCTGACCTTGAAGCGATTGCTGCTAATCTTGAAACCAAAGCGGCATTTAAAAATTCCGCGGAAAACGCTAATGAATATAAAGAAGGCGAATTTGATTC
>JAISHJ010000048.1 GCA_031262625.1 Ruminococcus sp.
AACGAAGACCTCAAAAAACGCGAACAGTCAGGCGAATCCGATATCCGCTACATCACTACCGTTCCCGTTCTCCAAGGTATAACCAAAGCTTCCAGTAACTCGGAATCTTTCCTCGCCGCCGCTTCCTTCCAAGAAACTACCAAAGCCCTCACCGATGCCGCCATCAAAGGTAAAGTAGACCACCTCTTAGGCCTAAAAGAAAACGTAATTATAGGTAAACTTATCCCAGCCGGCACCGGCATGGAAGTCTACAACAGCACCTCAGTAGTCCGCAACGAATCATTTACAGACCACGCTCCTCTACTGTCTTTATAACGAGGAACTTTTCGAGGTACGCTGGGGGAGGGGAGGAGCGGTGACCCGCCCCTCCCCTCCCCTCCCCCAGACCCCCACCTCTCCCGGACTTTAAAAGATTATTCTTGTCAGCCCTTTTCTTTAATAGCTTGTCCGTTTGAGGAGAGTTTGTCGAATCTTAAATCTCTTTTACGTTTTCAGACTACTTTTTTGAAAATAAAGGCATTTTACCCTCATAAAAACAAACAATAAAATCCAGTCCGGGAGGATAGGGGGTTTGGGGGGAAGGGGGGGCGGGTCACCGCTCCCCCTTCCCCCCAACGTACCCAACGTACCTTAGACAATGAAATATATAGTATTACTTTGTGATGGCATGGCTGATGAGCCGCTTTTAGAACTTGGCGGGAAGACGCCTATGGAGAGTGCTTACAAGCCTAATATGGACAGACTTGCTTTGGTTTCCGAGGTAGGGCTTGCTAAGACTGTGCAGGATGGGATGAAACCGGGGTCGGACGTCGCTAATCTTGCGGTTTTGGGGTATAATGCGAAGGAGTGTTATACGGGGCGTTCGCCGCTTGAGGCGGGGTCTATTGGGATTGACATGGCGGAGACGGATGTTTCTTTCAGGTGCAATCTTGTAACGCTTTCGGATGAACCGCGATATGAAGACAAGACTATGGTTGACTATTGCTCGGGGGACATTTCTACGGAAGAAGCCGCGCAGATTATCGCTTCTATCGGCGAGGAATTTGACAACTCTGAGTTTAAGTTTTACAGCGGCGTTGCTTACAGGCATTGTCTTATTTGGCATGGCGGAACGACTGATGTTGGGACGTTAACTCCTCCGCATGACATTTCGGGGCAGAAGGTGCGCCTGTCGGACAGTCCTAATGCTGAAAAGCTTATTGATATGATGAAGAGAAGCGTTGATGTGCTGACTTCACACCCTGTTAATATAGAGCGTGTAAAGCGCGGAGAGCGCCCTGCAAATTCAATATGGCTATGGGGCGAAGGCACACGTGCGAAGTTAGAGCCGTTCTTAACCAAATTCGGCAAAAAAGCCGCAATGATTTCTGCTGTTGACCTCCTTAAGGGCATCGGAAAATTTGCGGAAATGGAAGTAATTGACGTTCCCGGAGCGACGGGCTATATCGACACAAATTTTGACGGAAAAGCCGAAGCGGCGATTGAAGCGTTAAGGCGCGGAAATGACCTTGTGTATATCCATGTTGAAGCGCCGGACGAGTGCGGACACAGGGGAGAGGTACAGAATAAAGTTAAAGCGATTGAACTTATCGACGAGAAGATTTTATCAAAGCTTTTGGCATCCGATTTGGGCGACATTAAAATACTCATATGCCCTGACCACCCCACACCTTTAGGGACTAAAACGCATACTCGAAATCCTGTTCCTTACATGATTTACGACAGCACTAAAACTCAAAGCGGAGTAGAAACTCTCACCGAAAAGACGGCGGAAGCGACAGGCGTATATTTTGAAAACGGCTATGAAATTATGGGGCATTTTTTGGCAGAATGACCGATGAAATAAATATAAACAGGTGTAATTTTTGAAGAGAAACGATCTTAGAAACGTAGCAATAATAGCACACGTTGACCACGGCAAGACAACTCTTGTTGATGAAATGTTAAAGCAGTCCGGAGGTTTCCGCGAAAATCAAGATGTCGCAGAGCGCGTAATGGACAGCAACGACATTGAGCGTGAGCGCGGAATAACTATCCTTGCGAAGAATACTTCGGTAATTTATAACAACGTAAAGATAAACATTATAGACACCCCCGGTCACGCCGATTTTTCGGGCGAAGTTGAGCGGGTACTTAAGATGGTTAACGGGGTTATAGTACTTGTAGATGCAGCGGAAGGCTGTATGCCGCAGACACGGTTTGTCTTATCGAAAGCGATTGAGATGGGGCATCCTATTATAATTGTTGTTAATAAAATTGACCGCCCCGACGCAAGGCTTGACGAAATCGGCGACGAAATTTTAGAACTTCTGCTTGATCTTGATGCGACAGAGGAGCAGATTGAAAGCCCGATGCTTTTCTGTTCAGGGCGGCAGGGGACTGCTTCCTACAGCCAATACGAAGACGGAACGGATATAATTCCGCTTTTCGATACAATTTTAGAACATATTCCGGCGCCGGAGGGCGAAGCAGGCGAACCGCTTCAGATGCTCATATCCTCCATAGACTATAACGACTATGTGGGAAGAATCGGCGTAGGCAGAATCGAACGCGGTCGAATTGTCGTAGGGCAGCAGGTTACTGTCTGTGATTTTCATAATCTTCACCCGAACTATAACAGTAAAGTTGTAACTATATACCAAATTGATGGGCTCGCAAGAACACCCGTTGATGATGCGTATGTAGGGGATATTGTTTGGGTATCGGGCATTGAAAACATAACAATCGGCGACACATTATGCATACCCTCCGCACCAGAGCCGCTTGAATTCGTGAAAATTTCCGAACCAACCGTCGAAATGACATTTTCTGTTAACGACAGTCCATTCGCGGGGCGTGAGGGTAAATTTGTCACCAGCCGTCAAATTCGAGACAGACTTTATAAAGAAATCCTCCGCGATGTATCACTTCGCGTTTCCGATACCGACACCACCGACAGCTTCAATGTAGCAGGGCGCGGCGAAATGCATCTCTCCGTTTTGATTGAAACGATGCGCAGAGAAGGCTTTGAACTTGCCGTTTCAACCCCCCGTGTTCTCTTTAGGAATATTGAAGGCGTAAAGAGTGAACCTATCGAGCGGCTATTTATAGATGTTCCGAAAGGTTCGGAAGGCTCTGTTATAGAAAAATTAGGTCCGCGTAAGGCTGAAATTGTCTCAATGTCACCTTCCGGCAACCGCATGGAACTTGAATTTTTGATACCCTCCCGCGGTCTTTTCGGCTATAAGTCCGAATTTTTGACCGACACAAAGGGCGAGGGGATAATGAATACAATTTTCGACTCCTACCAGCCCTATAAAGGCGATATTCCCAAGCGTAACAGCGGCTCTCTTGTAGCGTTTGAGACAGGCGATGCAGTAACATACGGGCTTTTCAATGCACAAGAACGCGGAACGCTCTTTATCGGAGCAGGTACTCCTGTCTATGAGGGAATGATTGTCGGAGAGTCTCCGAAATCTGACGATCTTGTCGTTAATGTATGCAAGAAAAAGCACCTCACTAACACCCGTGCTTCCGGTTCCGACGATGCATTAAGGCTGATTACCCCGCGAAAACTATCCCTTGAAGACAGCTTAGAATTCATCTCCGACGATGAGCTTATGGAGGTTACGCCGAAGACCATCCGCCTTCGCAAGCGTATTTTAGATAATCAAATACGCGCAAAAACAAAGGCGAAAGAGTAAGGGGAACGTATAGACCCCCACAAAAAGACTAATATCGGGAGTGATAATCTTGTACCGCACACCTGCCTATAACACAGCTTTACAGCAATTGTCGTTTGACTACGGCTGCGCTCCGGAAGCGTTTTTGAGTGATAGGAACTCTGCGGTACAGTCGGTGAATTCTCCCTACAGGCGGAGGATTACCGCCGCTCCCCCCGCGTTTACAATTGCTGCATTCGGGAAAGGCGCGGTTATCGCGGCTTCCGAGCGGCTTTTACCCTTTGCCGGCGATATTATCGAACGCTTCCCGTACGGCGCAGAGAGTATTTTTTCTTCGCCATGCCTTACGCTCATTACGGATATGCTCCGCAGAGAAGGGTTTCGTGTAGGGCAAAGTATTCAGCTTTGTCCGAAAGGTTCTTTCCGTCACCATATGCTTGAATTTTCCCAGTTTGGCATATCGCTTCGTATCTATGAAAAAAATGAAATTAAACGGCTTTTATATCCGCTTTCGGGATTTGACAACGCGCTGTCAAGAAAAAGCGGAACGCGTACCGACGTTATCGCGGTCTGCGCGGTAAAGGATAACCGCATTATTGCCGCCGCAGGTGCTTCAAACGATTCCGAACTTATGTGGCAGGTCGGGATAGACGTTCTCCCGGAGTTTCGCGAAATGGGGATAGGTTCAACGCTTATTTCCATCATTACCGACGAGATAACAAATATAGGGAAGCTTCCCTACTACGGACTTATCCCCGGCAATATCGCATCTCTTAATACCGCTCTTGCCTGTGGTTACGCTCCGGTATTTACAGAGTTTTATACACTTTAACGGTGAATATATGGACAGATTATCATCTGTTAATCTCCTTCCCGGAATAGGTCCGAAACGTGCCATCGCTTATAACGCCGCCGGTATTACCACTATCGGCGGTCTTTTGGAATATTACCCGAGAGACTATATTAACCTTAATTTACGATACGCCATTTCCGAATGTCCTTACGAAGAAAATGTCTGCGTAAGAGCAATGCTTACGAAAAAAATCCCGGCAGTAAGGCTTAAAAACAAACTTAATATTACAAAAGCAGTAATTGAGGACGATACAGGGAAAGCTGACGTTTCTGTATTTAATATCCCCGGATTTTTCGATCGCTTCAAAATCGGTGAACACTATATTTTCTACGGACGGGCAAAAACATTCGGCGGGCGGCTTGGTATATCAAACCCGAGAGTATTCGACCCCGATACGACAGGGCTTATTCCCGTTTACCCCTCCGTCTCCGGCGTAAGTCAAGACAGAATTATTGAAAATATAAAAACCGCAATCTTAAGGATTAACCTTACCGACTTTATTGACGGCTTATCTCTTGAGGAATACGGGCTTGTAAGCCTTGCCGATGCTCTTAAGAATATTCATTTTCCTGTCGATGCTACTTCTAATGAAGCCGCGAAACGCCGCCTTGCTTTTAATGAGGTTTACAGCTACCGTAAAAAGCTTGCGGAGATAAAAGCGGAACTTAAGTCTGTGCAGAGCCTTAAAATGTCGAAAAAGTCTGCTGCTATGGAAGAATATTACGATGAATTGCCGTTTGAGATGACAGCTTCTCAAAAAAAGGCAATCTCCGAAATAATCGACGACATGACAGACGATTCCCCTATGAACAGAATGCTTTGCGGAGACGTCGGCTCGGGGAAAACCGCCGTTGCCGCCGCCGCTTGCGTTCTAACCTACGCGAACGGATATCAGTCCGCTTTCATGGCACCTACCGAAATTTTGGCAAGACAGCATTACAGCACTCTCGAAAAGCTTCTCTCCCCACTCGGGATTAAGACCGCCTGTGTTATCGGTGCGCTTTCCGCAAAAGAACACAGGGAAATTCTCGAAAAAATTTCTTCGGGCGAAATAGATGTAGCTATAGGTACGCACGCGCTTATCGCAGACAAGGCGGAGTTTAAGAACTTAGCACTTGTTATAACGGATGAACAGCACCGTTTCGGCGTACGCCAGCGCGAAAAGCTTGCGAAAAAGGGCGATAACCCTCACAGGTTGATTATGTCCGCTACACCGATTCCGCGTACAATGGCGATGATGTTATACGGCGACCTCGATATTTCTAACCTTACCGATATGCCGTTAGGACGTAAGCCTATCGAGACTTTCGCCGTAACCGATAAGCTTCGGGACAGAGCGTATAATTTCATAAAAGAACAGATAAAAAGCGGCAGACAAGCGTATATTGTCTGCGCAAGAATTGATGATAATGAAGACGATTACAGTTCGGTTGAAAGCTACGCCGAAAATCTTCGCGCAAATGCTTTTAGCGGCTATAATATAGGCACTCTCCATGGTCGGCTGTCTCCCGAAGAATCAGCGGAAATTATGGGAGGCTTTATAAGCGGCGATACACAAATTCTGGTCTCTACAACGGTAATCGAAGTCGGTGTAGACGTTCCGAACGCAACGGTTATCCTTATCGAAGATGCAGAACTTTTCGGGCTTTCACAGCTTCATCAGCTTCGCGGGCGTGTTGGAAGAAGCATTTATCAAAGCTATTGTATATTAATGACCGCAAATCCTACGGCGGAAGTAAGAGAGCGGCTCAAGTACCTCTCCGAAACATCAAGCGGTGTCGATATAGCAATGTATGACTTAGAACGCCGCGGCGCAGGGGACTTTTTAGGTATACGCCAGAGCGGCTTCAATCAATTCCGCTTTGCATCGTATATTACGCTTGAACTCCTTAAAGACGTTGATAATTATATAGAAAAAACCATTGACAAATGAGCGATTATATACTATAATCAAATAAAGAAAGGAGCATTATATGGCGAATGAAGAACGAAAAGTAACAGATGAAGAAGCAAATAAAGTAACAGGCGGCATAGACAGTTCGCTAAACTATGAAGATATACAAAAAATGCTTGAAGAAGCCATGAAAGTTCAATCCGAAACAATACAGGAAATGTATAAAAAATATTAAAACCGCCGATTAAGGCGGTTTTTTTGTAAGCGGATGAGCATTTTATTAAACTATAACATTTTACAAAAAAGCACTTTCCCAAAATGGAAAAGTGCTTTATGAAAACCCAAAAAATTTTTGTTAACGGATAAGCATTTTACTATAAATCCCGAAACGATTTCCATAAACGGTAAAGCTGTTTACTAAAGCCTACAATAAGAAAAATGTTTAAAGTCCGGGAGGGG
>JAISHJ010000001.1 GCA_031262625.1 Ruminococcus sp.
AAGGGCGATATTAAGGCGCGGAAGAGGTTGGCGGAAGCGAACCTCAGGCTTGTCGTGTCTATTGCGAAGCGTTATGTAGGACGCGGAATGCAGTTTTTGGACCTTATCCAAGAGGGAAACTTAGGACTCATTAAAGCGGTTGAGAAATTCGACCATACTAAGGGGTTTAAGTTCTCGACTTACGCGACGTGGTGGATAAGACAGGCGATTACGCGCGCTATTGCAGACCAAGCGCGGACTATTCGTATCCCCGTACACATGGTTGAGACTATTACACGTGTGAAGAAAGCTTCTTCCCAACTTCTCCATAAAAACGGCAGAGATGCTACGCCGGAGGAGATTGCGGAACTTACCGATATGCCTATTGAGAGAGTGCGGGAGATTATGCGTATTGCACAAGACCCCGTGTCCCTCGAAACGCCGATCGGTGAGGAGGAGGATTCGCACCTCGGCGACTTCATCCCCGACGACGACGCGCCTGCGCCGGCTGATGCGGCATCTCTAATCCTTCTTAAAGAGCAGTTAGGAGAGGTTCTCCATACCCTCACCGACCGTGAGGAGAAGGTTTTACGCCTTCGCTTCGGTCTTGAAGACGGGCGTTCGCGCACACTTGAGGAAGTCGGGAAAGAATTCAGAGTAACCCGCGAGCGTATCAGACAGATTGAAGCAAAGGCACTGCGAAAGCTTCGCCACCCGAGCCGCTCAAAGCGCGTTAAGGACTATTTGGAATAATAAATATTACAAGAGGCACGAATAGATGAAAATATTAGTTACAGGCGGCGGCGGACGCGAACACGCAATAATTAAGCGAATAGGACCTGCGCATGAGATTTTCTGCGCTCCCGGCAACGGCGGAATAGCTTCGGATGCGAAAATTTTCCCCGAAATTAAGGCTACTGATATAGACGGACAGGTTGAACTTGCGAAAAAACTCGGTGTCGACCTTGTAGTAATCGGACCTGATGATGCGCTTGCACTCGGGCTTGCGGACAGGCTTAAGAAAATAGGCATAAAAGCTTTCGGACCGGAAAAAGCCGCGTCGGCGCTTGAAGCAAGCAAAGTTTTCTCAAAAGACCTTATGAAAAAGTATAATATTCCCACTGCTGCGTATGAAGTTTTCGACGACCCCGAAAAGGCTAAAATTTACATAGAAACTTTGGAAAAATTCCCGACGGTAATTAAAGCGGACGGCTTAGCACTCGGTAAAGGCGTAATTATCGCAGAAGATAAGGCTAAAGCGTTGGAAGCAGTTACCCAAATAATGGAAGACAAGAAGTTCGGCGAAAGCGGCAAGCGGATAGTTATCGAGGAATTTTTAAGCGGACCTGAAATCTCGGTTTTCGTAGTGACTGACGGGGTTAACGCAGTTGAACTTTCCTCCGCAATGGACCACAAACGCGTAGGGGATAATGACACCGGCTTGAATACCGGCGGAATGGGGACAATTGCCCCGAATCCGTTTTATACCGATAGTATAAAAGCAGAAGTGAACAAGCTAATAATTAAGCCTACAATAGAAGCTATGCAGAAAGAAGGATGCCCTTTTGTGGGTGTAATCTTCTTCGGATTAATGGCGACTCCTTCCGGCGTTAAAGTTATTGAGTACAACAGCCGCTTCGGCGACCCCGAAGCACAGGTTATACTTCCGCTCTTTAAGGGAGACTTTGCAAAACTTCTCGAAAAAACCGCCGAAGGAAAGCTTGGAGAATATACTGACAGTAGTCCTGACAATGAATATACCGCCTGTGTAGTTATAGCGAGCGGAGGTTACCCCGAAAAATACGAAACAGGCAAAGTTATAACCGGACTTAACGAAAACGGACAGATTGAAGATATGCCCGACGTGACGATTTACCACGCCGGAACAAAATATACAGATGGTTATTACTATACCGCCGGCGGGCGAGTTTTGGGAGTAACAGCGAAAGCTTCTACCCTAAAATCCGCAATAGACAGGGCGTATGAAGCGGTCGGAAAAATCTCTTTCGACAAAATGCAGTTCAGACGCGATATAGGGAAAAAGGCTTTAATCGGAAATGAATAAATAAAAATCCCCTTACATACCTTGATAGTAAGGGGATTTTTATATGAAAAGACGAAAAAACGTTATCCGTCAGGCAGGAATTTATCTGCTTTTGCTTGTAATTTCACCGTTTATCTGTGCGGCACTTGTAAGGGCGGTAAGCGAGCCGATTGAGATGCTGACGGAGACTGCACAAACAACGGTTGGAATGACTGTGGATAATATAACTGCGGATAGTATATCTGCGGATAGAGAAAGCAGCAGTTACACAGAATCTATATATACAGAAAAGACTATTCCTAAAGAAAATACATTTCGTATAATTACCGACGATAGTTTTATAAAGCCTTATGGGGGGCTTCATATTCCGTCTGCCGATAATGAAGACAGCGAAGCTTTTGCTCCGCCTGAAATTGCGCCGGGAGAGGCTGACGAAAGCTTAGAATACCCCGGGACGGACGGAACAGTTGACATAGTTACCTACGGGAAGATGAGCGGGAGCGATTACATAGACATAGGCGGCGGGCAGTTACGGAACATGACGGAATTTTCTGCCGAAACAATACTAACCACAGCGGAAAAGATGAGTTTCACACCGCTTCTTCGTGACGGCACGCCGGAAATACTTATCTACCACACCCACGCAACCGAAAGTTATCTTCCCGCCGCTTCCGACGTTTACGACACAAATTTTCCGTTTAGGAGTACCGATAAAAGTATAAATATGGTCGC
>JAISHJ010000004.1 GCA_031262625.1 Ruminococcus sp.
GTATATTTTTCCGCAGTAGTTTCATCTAATGTTATGCCATGCTCAGCCGCTTTTTTTATCAGATATTCTTTATTCATATGTACACCTCAAAAACTCTATTACATTAATAATAAACAGTATTTTAACAAAATTCAAGTACATTTTATAGTTTTTGTATGAACAAAAAAATCCGTTTACGAATCCCAGCTAAAAAATGGCAATCGTAAACGGATTAGCATTTATTAAAAGTCAATTCAGCAAGTCAGTAGTAAACGGAGAAGTTATTACAAAGAAGTCAACTAAGCGTGTCAATCATAGACGGATAAGCATTTTGTCAAAGAATAAATCAAGAATAAGTCAAGCAGTCTCTGGGAAGGGGGGTTTGGGGGGAAACCTTCTCTTTAGAGAAGGTTTCCCCCCAACGTACCCAGTACCCAGTACTTAGTTTGCAGGTTCGGAGACGGCGTCGGGTTGGTTAGCGAGGGTAGTTATGTCGGAGTAGCGGGTGGTGGTTGTGGGGGTGGTGGTGGCGTGGGAAGTTGTTGTTGTGGTTACCTTGCCGGTAGTGCCGGAGGGTTCATTTTTGGCGGCGTTACAGCCGGCGAGGGCGGCGGTTAGAAGTAAAGCTGAGATAACAGCAGCAGATTTTTTCATTTTTGGTACTCCTTGTGATCGGTGGGACGGGAGCGCCGAGAATTGAAATTGGTGGGATTATATTTTTGGTTGGTTCGTTATACATTGAAACGGAAGTGAACTATATCGCCGTCTTGCATGACGTAGTCTTTGCCTTCGAGACGGAGGAGCCCTTTTTCGCGGGCGGCGGGGATACTGCCGGAAGAGTGGAGGTCTTCATATGAGACAATTTCTGCGCGGATGAAGCCGCGTTCAAAGTCGGTGTGGATTTTTCCGGCTGCCTGCGGGGCTTTGGTGCCTTTTGTGATAGTCCAAGCGCGGCATTCGTCTTCGCCGGCGGTAAGGAAGGAGATTTGCCCGAGGGTATCGTAACCGATTTTAATTATGCGTTCGAGACCGGTGTTTACCATTCCTAATTCGTCGAGGAAGAGGGCTTTGTCTTCGGGGTCCATGTCGGAGATTTCGGCTTCGATTTCGGCGCAGATTGGGAGGATGACTGCGTTTTCGTCGTCGGCTATTGCCTTCACAGCTTTGTAGTAACTATTCTCCGAATATTTACCGATTTCGGTGTCGGACATATTTGCGGCGTAGATTACGGGCTTTGCGGAGAGGAGAGGAGTAGTCTTGAGGAATTCCGCATTAAAATTGTCAGCCCCATAGCTTCGCGCAGTTTTGCCCTCTTCGAGGTGCTTTTTGAGGTCTTCGAGCAGGACAAGTTCATCTGCGTTTTTCTTGTCGCCTTTTAGGAGTTTTTTAACGCGGTCGATACGTCTGTCAAGCATTTCCATATCGGCGAAGATAAGTTCCAAATTTATGGTTTCAATGTCCCGTCCGGGATTAATATTCCCGTCGACGTGGATAATATCCGTATTGTCAAAACATCTCACGACGTGAACTATAGCATCTGTTTCGCGAATATCGGCGAGGAATTTATTTCCGAGACCTTCTCCCTTTGAAGCACCTTTTACGAGTCCAGCTATGTCAACAAATTCCAAAACTGCGGGAGTAAATTTCGCGGGGTGATACATTTCTTTGAGAAAATCGAGCCTGTAGTCGGGAACGGAAACGATTCCGACGTTTGGTTCGATAGTGCAGAAGGGATAATTTGCCGACTGGGCGCCGGCGTTTGTGAGCGCGTTAAAGAGGGTGCTTTTGCCGACATTCGGCAGCCCTACCATGCCAAGTTTCATAATGATTCTCTTTCTATTATCTTAAAGGGTAGTTTTATATGTTTGTTGTGACTGTCGTTTGTTTTGTCGGACTGTCTGCTGATAACTTTTTCGATAACTGTGTAGCCTATATCGTAGGAAGGCTGTGAAACGGTAGTTAAACCGGGAGTTATAAGTTCTGCAAGCTGAATATTATCGAAGCCCATTACTTTGAAATAGTGACCGTTTCGAGTGTCGCTTGCGTAGCTTTTAAGTATCGCGGCGGCGAGCAGGTCTGAAATACAGAATATCGCCGACGGCGGGTCGATTAGCTTTGAGAAATATTTGTAAGCGTCAACGCCCGAGTCAAAGGAATATGTTCCCATGTAAACATATTCTTCGCGGTATGTAATCTCTGCCTCAAGGAGAGCTTTTTCGTAGCCGATACGCCTGTCCACAGCGGAAACGGCAGTCCCCGCCGCGGTAACAAGCCCGATTTTTCTGTGACCTTTGCTTATAATAAGCCTTACTGCTTCAAGCGCCGCTACTTCGTCGTCAACCGTTACGGTTAAAACTTCCGCGCCGGGGATACGTTCGCAAGCGAGAGCGATAGAATATTTTTCGGCGTAAGAAGTAACCTCCGCCGGAGACATACATGAGCCTAAAAGCACCGCCGCATCAACAATCCTGTTTTCAAGCATGGAAAGAAGCCGCTGTTCTTTAGCAGTATCATTCCCGGAAGTTCCGACAATAAGTTCATAGCCGCGTGAGGACGCCGCGTCCTGCATACCTGTTAAAACGTCGTTATAAAAGCTTGACTCCGCGCCGGGAACTATAGCAAGGATAATCCGCGTTTCGGATTTACGAAGACTTCTTCCGAAGAAATTCGGAGAATAGCCAAGCTCCTTAATTGCGTTATTAATACGCTCAGCCGCTTCGGGCGCAACGTAAGTAGTCCCGTTTAGGACCCTCGAAACGGTTGCGACAGAGACTCCGGCGCGCTCTGCGACTTCTTTCATTGTAACTGCCATAACAGTTTACCTCATAACGAAAGATATATTTTACAGGAATATTACTTATAGTATTAAGATGTTTTAAGTACTGCTTAAAGTATTTTCTCATCTTCACGCAAAGCGCGCTGCTCCTCGACAAGTCGGGCAGTATGCAGCTTTTTTCGTCTGTCAATCTTTTCCGGGAGGAAGTAGTTAAATACACATATAATAAGGATAAAAATGCTGACGAAAATTGACGGATAATGGTTAGAAGCAATATTGTCGGTAACCCAGCGCGGCATCCAGCCTTCCGCAAGACTGTTTAGGTAATGAAGAGTATAGATATAGCCGGCGCTTCCGAGAATATCGAGAACTGCGGGAATGAAAGTCATTTTGAATATTGTGAGCAGATATGCAATTCCGAGGAGAGGAGCGGCGGCTAAAATTCCGTATGCGCCCTGTGCAAACTCGGTCTGCTCATTTTGAAAGAAGCCTACTGCTCCCAAGACGTTAATAATTACGCCGAAAAAAACGGTAATAATTCCGGTTGCTATAAGTAAAATTGTACGCAGCAGTTTCAAATCTATCTCCTGATAACTTAATACTAAAATAATAACACAATTTTTTTCAAATGTCAAATATTTTCGTAAAATTACTTGCGTTACTGATAATTTTGTGCTATAATAAAACTATCTAATTGTCGATAAAAATTTAGGAATAGAAAATGAAACGAAAAAAAAGTGCCGGAACGCTTGTAAGGGTGTTAATAATACTTGTTCTGACGGTATTAATCGGCGGCGTACTTATATTCAACTTCTTTTTTAAGACGGACGGCTCGCCTTCCTCAGTTTTCGGGATATATTTTCTTCGCACAAACGAAGTCTATATGGAGACGGAAATTATGCCGGGCGACATGGTTATCGCCATGGAGACCGACCCTACGGAAATTAAGCCGCAGGATGCTGTTATAGCGCAGTTTGACGACCGAATAACCATAATCCGCGTAATTGAAGTTACGCAGGGTGAACCGCCGACGTTTTTGGTTAAATATGACACGGTAGACGACAGCAAGGCTTTCAATATAGATGCCGATAAGATAATAGCCGTAGCAAAATATAAAGACCCGTTTTTAGGACAGCTTTTAGGTGTAGCAACCTCTGTCCCCGGAATTATTATCGCTGTAATTATCCCCTTAACATTAATCATTATTTACCAGATAGCGCGTTTTGCAAGAGA
>JAISHJ010000006.1 GCA_031262625.1 Ruminococcus sp.
ACCGCTCCCCTCCTCCCCCAACGTACTTTAGTTGTTAGCTTCAAATTCCTTCATGAAAGCGACGAGTTTTTCGCAGCCTTCTATTGGCATAGCGTTGTAGATGGAAGCGCGCATACCGCCGACGGAGCGGTGACCTTTGATGTTGATGAAGCCTTTTGCTTTGGCTTCTTTGACGAACTTGGAGTCGAGGTCGTCGTTACCGGTGATGAAGGGGATATTCATGAGGGAGCGGTCGGAACCGGAAACGGTAGCTTTGAACATTTTGGATGTATCGAGGAAATCGTAGATAACAGCGGCTTTGCGCTCGTTGAGGTCTTTCATTGCGGAGAGACCGCCCATTTCCTTTATCCAGCTTAACACGAGACCGAGGATGTAGATACCGTAGGTGGGAGGAGTGTTGTACATTGAACCGTTTTCGGCGTGGATTTGGTAGTTAAACATAGTGGGGGTGATGTCGCGGGCTTTGCCGATGAGGTCTTCGCGAACGATAACTACTGTTAAGCCGGCAGGACCCATATTTTTCTGTGCGCCAGCATAGAGGAGACCGAACTTTGTAACGTCGATAGGCTCGGAGAGGATGCAGGAGGAAACGTCAGCTATGAGGGGAACGTTACCTGTATCGGGGAGGGAAGAGAATTTTGTTCCGTAGATTGTATTGTTAAGGCAGATGTGGAAATAGTCAGCATCGGGAGTGAAGTCGGCTTTGTTGAGTTCGGGTATGTATGAAAAAGTCTTATCTTTTGAAGAAGCGATGACTTTACATTCGCCGTATCTTTTAGCTTCGCCGTATGCTTTGTTAGCCCATTGACCGGTGATAACGAAATCAGCTTTGCCCGAACCATTCATGAGGTTGAGGGGGATCATAGCGAACTGGGAAGACGCGCCGCCTTGAAGAAATAAAACCTTGTAGTTTTCGGGGATGTTCATTATCTCGCGGAGAGAAGCTTCGCAAGCATCAACTATTGCCTGATACTCTTTTGAACGATGAGACATCTCCATAACGGACTCGCCGGTACCGTTATAATCGAGCATCTCTTCGGATGCGCGCTTGAGAACTGCTTCCGGCAGCATAGCAGGACCTGCGGAAAAATTATAAACCCTTGACATATCAGATAACCTCCATTGGTTTTTTATAACAAATTTATTCAGCGTAAAATTACTATCCATACAGTAAAATCACGGAGTTAAAAAACATGATACTATTCTACCACTTTTCAATTAGTTTGTCAAGTCAAAATGATATTTTGAACAAATTATCCGTAAATAATTTACAAGTAGTACATTTATTCAGCCGTTCACATTTTATTAAGAAAAATTTTAAAAAATTAACAAGAACATTGATATTATAGGATGTATAATAAGACTATAAATAAAATATTTATTTCGGAGGAAGAAATATGGTGTTTCCTGTAAGCTCCGCGCTGTTAGATGCGCTTGTACTCTCTGTTGTTTCGGCGGAGGATACTTACGGATATAAAATCACACAAGAGATTACGGCTGCAATTGAAATGTCGGAGTCTACACTCTATCCGGTGCTTAGACGGCTTCTTAAGAGCGGTTCGCTTACGTCTTACGATAAGGAATATTTAGGGAGAAATCGCCGCTACTACAGTATTACTGCGGAAGGCAAAAAGCTTTTGAAGGAATACCGTAACGTTTGGATAGATTATAAAGCTCAGATTGATGATATAATCGGAAGAAACGCAGTAGCTGCCAGAGCGGCTGTGTAAGGCGCGGAGGTTTTATTATTGACTAAAAATGAATACCTTGACGAGGTAAGACTTAACCTTGCGGTGCTTCCGAAAGAAGAAGTGGATATGGCTATCCGCTTTTACGACGAGTACCTTTCCGATGCGGGCAGGGGAAATGAAGCTGCTGCAATGGAGGAATTAGGCAAGCCTTATCATCTTGCGAAATCAATCATCAGCGAGCAGTCTGCTTTTACCCGTTCCGCGATGTATATTGAGCATAAGCAGACCCGGAATATTCCGAAGCCGGAAAGCGTTTTCGCTTACGCAGAACCTGAGACGGCGAGATTGCCGAATATCAAGACTGCGGAAAGCATACAATCAAAGGAAGTTATTCTGGACAAGAAACAACGCGCTGCGGAACCGAACGAGAAAATATCAAAGCGAGCGTTTATTTTAGGCATGACGGCTATTATAGGCACGGTTATCATGGTTATAACCATTGTTTCGCTGGCGTATGCTTTTGACATTATTAAATATTTAAATCCAATATGATTAGTTCTTTAGGAGGAAATAAATGAAAACTCTTACCAAATCTTCGTCTAATAAGATGATTTGCGGCGTGTGCGCGGGGCTTGCAGTTTATATGAACCTCGACGTGACACTCGTGCGTGTTCTTTGGGCGATATTATCACTCTTTACCGCAGGATTCTTGGGAGTTATTGCCTACATAATCATGGCAGTCGTGATTCCTTACGACAACGAAGCTAACAATAATACTCCTCCCGCTGAATAAGTTTCTCACGAACTTAGATGCGAAAAATCACTGCGCGGCATGAAATGCTCTGATAACTGTTTAATGTCGGATAAAAATAAAATGCAAAAAAAATTACAGGACTTTCCTGTGATGTGTATTAATTGTGCAATAAATTTCCATATGAATAATTCCCCGGAAAATCTTCCGGGGAATTTATACTATTTAAATGTATTTTTACCGCGTGTCTTCTATTTTGCTTTAGTACGAATTTCCTCAAGTACCTTCGCATAAACTTCGTCAAGTGACATCACGCCGAGGTCGCCTGCCTTTTGAGAGCGGAGCGAAACAGTTTTTTCGTTAACTTCGTTGTCGCCGACAATGAAGAAATACGGTACCTTTTCCATCTGCGCCTGACGAATTTTATAACCGACCTTCTCGTTGCGGTTGTCAACTGTTGCGCGAACGCCGTCATCAAGCAGTTTTGCAGAAATGCTTTCGGCATATTCCTTCGCCCTGTCTGTAACCGGAAGAATACGTATCTGTTCCGGAGAAAGCCATAGCGGCAGCGCACCTGCATACTTTTCGATAAGCAGCGCAAGTGTACGTTCATAACAACCGAGACTTGAACGGTGGATTATATACGGACGGCGCATCTTTCCGTCTGTATCAACATATTCCATATCGAATTTTTCCGCTAAAATCGGATCAATCTGAATCGTAATGAGCGTGTCTTCCTTGCCGAAAACATTCTTTATCTGAATGTCAAGCTTCGGTCCGTAGAATGCCGCTTCGTCAATTCCAACGGAATATTTTAGCCCTAAATTATCGAGAATATTACCCATTATCGACTGTGCGGACTCCCACTGTTCGTCTGTACCTACATATTTTTCCTTATTATTAGGATCCCACTGTGAGAAGCGATATGAAACATCTTCTGCTAAACCGAGAGTTTCAAGGCAGTAGTTCGCAAGTTCTAAACAGTTCTTGAATTCTTCTTCAAGCTGTTCAGGGCGAAGTATTATATGCCCCTCCGAAAGGGTGAACTGGCGTACGCGGATAAG
>JAISHJ010000029.1 GCA_031262625.1 Ruminococcus sp.
GTGTGGATAGGCTTCGGCGCAACAATTATGAGCGGAGTGAAGATAGGAAACGGTGCGGTAATCGCGGCTAATTCTCACGTTATAAAAGACGTTCCTCCCTATGCTATAGTCGGCGGAAATCCAGCGAAAGTCATAAAATACCGCTTTACAGAAGAACAAATCGAAGAACTCCAAAAAATAGCATGGTGGGACTGGGATAACGAGAAAATTGAAGCTTGTAAAGCCGATTTTACAATACCGATCTCCGAATTTATTGAAAAACACCGCGTGCTGTCACCCCCCGCTTTACGCACAAAAGAATTAAATCTAACCGACCCGCAACTCCTTTTCTTCCCCGATTTTGACGAACCTATGCCGCTTTGGCGCGAGGTTATCAAAGGCTATTGCGAAAATCCTCTCGGAAAGCTGCAAGTATATTTCCACGGCGAGGAAGAATTCGAGAAAAACCAAATCGATTTCTCCGCCGCAATTGAGAAGTACTACTCAGGTAAAGGGGAAATTATCGCCTCAGTAGGCGACCTCGAAAAAGAAGACGAACTTTTCGCCGAAGCAGACTGCTTCATACCCAGCAGATGCCTAAACACAGTAAGGCGCTCCTGTCTGGCAGACAGATACGGCGTGAAAATAATAAGCCCAATCGACACCCCCTTCCTGCACGAATTAAAAACCAAAACATAGGGGTACGTTGGGGATACGCTGGGGGGGAGAGGAGCGGTGACAGTGTGGCGCTGCGCCACACTCCCCTCTCCCCCCCCAGACCCCCCCTCTCCCGGACTTTAAACATTATTCTTGATTTACTCTTTGGTAAATAATTAAGCCGTTTATGAATTTCATTCCTTGGAATGGTGTTCGTAGCGGTTTTTACTTTTTCAGAAGCTTAACAATTTCTTATTCTTAAATATTCACAAATGAAAAAATCGTTTATGAAAGCCATTCCAACGAATGGCTTTCATAAACGGAAGTGTTTTTTATGAAAGATTAGAACAAGAAAAAGTTTAAAGTCCGGGAGGGGTGGGGGTTTGAGGGAGGGGAGGGGAGTGTGGCGCAGCGCCACACTGTCACTCCTCCTCCCCTCCCCCAACGTATCATCCCCGTACCCCGTACCCAGCGTACCCCTTAGCATAAAGCAGAAATAGCGGCGTCAGCTTTTTTTAGGGATTCTATGATGGGGAGGTGTTGCGGGCAGTGAGATTCGCAGGCGCCGCAGGCTATGCAGTTTGAGGGTTTTTGGTCTGCGGGGATTTCGTGTTCCCAGTTCCACTTAATGTCGCCGGGGTTGTTGTATTTAGCGTAGTTATTCCAGAGACCGAAGATACGGGGGATATTGACGCCGGAGGGGCATGGCATACAGTAGTTGCACCATGTGCAGCCGATGTTTGACTTATTTTTAACGTTTTCGACGTGAGCATCGAGGACTTTTGACTCGGAGTCGGTGAGGGGTTTGAAGTCTTTGAAAGTTTCGAGGTTGTCCTTGACTTGCTCCATATTTGACATACCGGAGAGGATAACGGAAACGGCGGGGAGACTTCCGACATAGCGGAGAGCCCAGCGAGCGGCGGAGTCGTTCGGAGCAGCGGCTTTGAGGGGAGCAATGTCGGCATCGGCGAAGGTAGCGAGAGAGCCGCCCTTGACAGGTTCCATAATTACAACGGCAGTACCCTGTTTAACGCAGTCTTGGTAACCTTTGAGACCTGCTTGGTAGTCGGTATCCATGTAGTTAAGCTGAATTTGGCAGAATTCCCATTTACGGTAGTAGATAATATCCTCGAAAACGTCGTATTCGTCGTGGAAGGAGAAGCCGTAACGCTTGATTTTGCCTTCCTTTTGCATACCTTCAAAGTATTCGACAACGCCGAGGTCTTTCATACGCTTCCATGATTCGCGGTTGAGAGCGTGGAGGAGGTAAAAATCAACGTAGTCGGTCTGGAGGCGGTCAAGCTGAACCTGAAAGAGGCGTTTTGCATCGTCGAGAGTCTGAACTTCCCAACAGGGTAGTTTTGTAGCGTAGCAGAAGCTTTCGCGGGGGAACTGCTTCATAATATCGGAAGTTATGCGTTCGGAAGTACCGCCGTGGTAGGGGTAAGCTGTGTCGAAATAAGTAACGCCGGAATTGTAAGCAAGTTCAAGCATTTCCTTTGTCTGCGCCTTGTCAACCTGTCCGTCTGCTCCGGTGGGGAAACGCATACAGCCGAAACCTAAGAGCGAAACTTTTTGACCTGCGATTTCACGATAAGTCATAATTATTCTCCTTTAAATTGTTTTCTATATTTGATTTTACATTTATTAGGCACCCGATCGCGCCTGCGAATGAAGCGTTTTCGGGAAAAATAAAACTGATTTTGTGTATCCTTTCAAGGATAGAAGCTTTTTGGCGAAGTATCTTTAGGTTAGCAAGCCCTCCCGTGAAGACGATTTTTTCGGAGTTTCTCCGCGCAAAAACTGCCATCATAAGAAGCGATTCAGCCACAAGGTGAGTAATTCCTGCCGCGAAATCCTCGGGTAAAGTTTTGTCGTTAAGTTTATGAAGAAGCGAAACGGTAATATCGGGAGGGAGCAGGCTTTCGGGCGAAACATCCATAATGTCGCTCATTATAAGGTCAACATTATTAACATTGCCGCGCTCTGAAAGCGCGCTTATTAGTCTTACATCGGCATTTTTGCCGGAAAATCCGTAAAGCCCCTTAATTGTTCCGCCGCCAAGACCCGAGCCGCCGAGGTGGGAGTAATTGTCAGAAGTAACCCGTAAAAATGCCGTGCCTGTCCCGGTGCTTACGAGGAGGAATTCCTTTAGCCCTGTAAGCCTTTTAGCCCCAGCAACAACGCAATCAAATTCGGGAAAATGATGTTCCTTGTCCGCTGCTTTTATCCCTGTGTAGCCGTAGGAAGCTTCAAAATCGGGCTTGGTATTTGTACAGATAATATCGCCGTTTTTTTGATAGGCGTATTTAGTATCTGTAAGTCCGTAGTCAACGCCGCAAAAAATCATCGCTTACCTCAAAAAAGGAAATTTTTGCTTATGTCCGACGGCATACGGAAATCCGCACGCGGAGAGAGCGAAACCGAACCTACCTTTACGCCGTCAGGAAGACATGAACGCTTAAACTGCATTGAAAAGAAGCGTGATATGAATAGGTCAAGCCACTTCTTTATAACTTCGGGGGAGTATACACCCTTCCACGCTTGCTTTGCTATGCGGAGGATTTTTTCGGGGGAATATGACTGTCTCACAAAATAGTAAAGGAAGAAATCGTGCAGTTCATAAGGACCGATAATTTCTTCGGTATGCTGTTCCCCCTCACTTGCGGGGAGGAGTTCGGGAGAAACAGGCGTAGCTAAAATGTCTTCAAGCACCGCAGCAATTTCTTTAGACGAATCCTTTATGAAATATCGGACAAGATGACGTACAAGCGTCTTAGGTACGCCGGAGTTTACCCCATACATAGACATATGGTCGCCGTTGTAGGTAGACCATCCGAGAGCAAGTTCCGACAAGTCTCCCGTCCCGATAACAATTCCGCCGTGCATATTGGCTATATCCATCAAAATCTGTGTTCGCTCGCGGGCTTGAACATTTTCAAAAGCAGTTGTCCTGTCATCTTCGGGTAAACCAATGTCTCTAAAATGAAGCTTTACCGCTTCGGTAATATCTATCTCGCGAAAGTCGGTATCGAACGCTGCCGCAAGCTTTTCGGCGTTGCTTTTGGTGCGGGAAGTAGTCCCGAAACACGGCATAGTTACCGCTATAATGCCTTTGTTTGAAATATTAAGTATGTCGAAAGCCTTGACTGTCACAAGGAAAGCAAGCGTGCTGTCAAGTCCGCCCGAAAGCCCTATGACAGCAGTTTTCGTACCGATTGAAGACATTCTCTTGCAGAGGGCGTGCGCCTGCATTTTAATTATATATTCAAGCCGTTTCGCAAGTTCGTTATTATCGGCGGGAACGAACGGGTACCGCGGGAAATTACGGAGTAAGTTAGCATAATTTTTCTTCTCCATATTAAGCTTTACGGTGGGGAAGTTTGTTTCGGTAACCTTGAATGTTGACATACGCATCCGCTCACTGTTAAGCTTGCTAACGTCAATATCTGCTATAATAGAGCCGCCCATGAATGGTTCCGACTCCGCTAAAATAACGCCGTTTTCCGCGATAAAGGACTGCCCGTCATAAACACAGTCGGAAGTTGACTCGCCGCGCCCTGCGTTTGCGTAGATGTAAGCAGAAATTGTCCGCGCAGACTGCATCTTAACAAGGTCACGCCTGTAAATATCCTTGCCGATTACAGCATTTGAAGCGGAAAGGTTACAGATAACAGTCGCTCCCGCCTCGCAAAGTTCATTTGACGGAGGGTTCGGAAGCCATAAATCTTCACAGATTTCCGCACCGCAAACTGCATCTGAAATTACGTTAACGCCGCTCTTTTCGGAGGTTAATTTTATCAGCGCGGAAGTGCCTGTTTCGGTTACAGCTTCTGCACCGGGATTAAAATAACGTTTTTCGTAATATTCATTATAATTCGGAATATGCTTTTTAAGGGTAACGCTCTTTACCGTACCCATATAGCAGGCGGCGGCGGCGTTATAGAGTTTCCCCGAACTTATTACAGGGAGACCTACATAAAAGAGTATCGGAAGCGAAGCAGTTTCTTTTAATATTTGTTTGAGAGCCGCTGCTGCTGAGTCAAAAAGCTTTGAATGTAAAAACATATCGCCGCAGTTGTAGCCGGTAATTGAAAGTTCCGGGAAGACAGCTAACTTAACTTCGCGGCTTGCAAGATATTTTATATTCGCGATAATTTCGGCGGTATTAAGCTTAACGTTGCCGGGGCAAACGTGAGGTGAAACTGCCGCAACCCTTAAAAACCCATCATTCATATAGCTTTACGGAAAGAAATTTTTCCGCTTTCACCGCTTTCAAAAATTTTGCTTGCATTTTATTTATTTATCTGTTATAATATTCATAAGAATATTAACGTAGAATTTATTATAATATATCCGGCTTGGGAGGTCATAAATATGGATTTACATGAAATAGGGCGGGCAATAAAAACGAAACGCAAGGCTCTTCATCTTACCCAAGCGGCAACAGTCGGCGATACTATAACACGCAATATGCTGTCGCAGGTCGAGAGCGGTGTTGCTTATCCGTCCGTAAAGACTCTGATGTTTTTAACGGAGCGTTTAGGGCTTTCGATGAGTGTTTCCGATGCGGAAGAATCGGTTTTTTATAGCTACTTAACTGCCAAAGATAATTTTCACGCCGGGGAATTCTCCGCCGTGATTAAAGCTGCTTCGGAACATAAACCCGGGTCACCGCTTTTTGACGAATTTTCAGCCCTCAAAACACGTGCCGCGATTGAAATCGCCGAATCAGCTTACATACGGAGGGATTTCGCCGCCTGTGTGGAATATGCGGAACTTGCGAAGGAGTCCGCTTCTGACGGCACATTCGCAAACAATGCACTCATTACTCAAGCACAGAATCTGCTTCTACTCTGTGAAAAAGAGACAAAGAAAGCCGCAAAGGAAGCGTAATTACGGCAAAGCCGTTTGACATCTGTACCGTCCATACCACGGTAAAGCCGCTCACTTAATCTTCTGCACTCTTTGCATTGTACTCTGCACTCTGTATGGCAATCGCACATTCAAGACGCTTCTTTTGAAGTTCGCAGTATAGCTTTACAGGGGTCTTAATGTCTCCTGTGAAATTGAAGTTATTGGCATCACAGCCGCCGGAGCAGAAATATTTCGCCCAACAGTCAGAGCAGTCCGGCTTCGTCATAACATTCGCGGAAGCAAATTCATTCTTTATCTCAAAGTTAAAGTTATTCTGCGAAATGTTCCCCATGAGATATTTTTCTACACCGGAGAATTGGTGGCAGGGGTAAATGTTGCCGTCCGGAGATACTGCGCAGTATTCGTTTCCGCAGCCGCAGCCCCTCATACGCTTGATAATACAAGGTCCGTTCCAGAGGTCAACCGAAAAGTGGAAGAAATTAAGCCGCGGTTCATCTGAACGGTGGTTGTTTATAATAATTTTCGCAAGACGTTCATATTCTTTGAATATCGCAGGGAGTTCCTTTTCGGTAATCGCGTAGTCACAGTT
Organism: Ruminococcus sp.; assembly: GCA_031262625.1. Classification (GTDB taxonomy): domain Bacteria; phylum Bacillota; class Clostridia; order Oscillospirales; family Ruminococcaceae; genus JAISGY01. The sequence continues at coordinate 6,104 of JAISHJ010000029.1, forward strand.
TGAAAGGTTTTTGTCCGCAATTACAGGCTCAACGGAAATTTGTGTGAAACCTTCGTTATATATAGCGAGCACATCATCGGCAAAGTCAAGGTTGTGTTTTGTAAACGTTCCTCTTACGTAATAGTCCTTATCGCCGCGGCGCTTTACAAGTTCTTTAAATTTTCCGATAATTTCGTCGTAAGAACCCGAGCCGTCTTCATAGACCCTCATTCTGTCGTGGACAGCCTTCCGCCCGTCGAGAGAGAGCACAACATTGCTCATTTCGGCGTTTATAAAGTCAATCTTTTCATCATCAAGAAGGATTCCGTTTGTAGTTATAGTAAAACGAATATTTTTCTTGTAAGTCTTCTCAAGTTCACGCCCGTAACGTACGGTTTCTTTCACGACTTCCCAGTTAAGAAGCGGTTCTCCTCCGAAAAAGTCAACCTCAAGGTTCTCTCGCCCATAAGAGTGTGAAACGAGGAAATCAAGCGCCGCCTTAGCGGTGACAAGCGGCATAAGTTTCCTTGCGCCCTTACCGTAATCGCCGCCCTCGGCAAAGCAGTATTCACACCGAAGGTTACAATCCTCCGCAATAAGAAGGCACATTGCCTTAATAGGCGACGGCACCGACTTCGCCGCGTAGTCCCCGTATATATCGGATGAATAAAGCAGATCTTCTTTATAAAGTTCCTTTATTTCATCGTAACATTCTATAATTTCTTCTTTTGTATAAAAACGCGTAAGCCTGTTTAATATATCTTCGTCAAGTTCCGGTAAAAACGGCGGCGTTATCCCCGCAAGCAGATCATACGTAAGTTCGTCCGCTTCATGAACGCTTCCGCTGTTAACATCAAGTATTATATTTTTTCCACCGAGTTTGTAACTGTGTATTAGCGATTTCGACATCATTTTTCCTATCATATAATTTTACATACTTTTAACTATGATAAAAGTATATCACATATATAAATTTTTGTCAACCCCCGTAATTTCCACGGTATGCAACCTTAAACGTTTTTTATTACGTTAAATTTTGCGAACTCCCTTGACAAATGAACGCTAATATAGTATATTTAAAATATTAAAGACAAAATGTATACAAAAATAATTTATGTTCTTCGGGAGGCAAGGATGGAAAACATCATTTTCTTCTTCTCAGGCACGGGTAACAGTCTTGCCCTCGCTCAGGAAATAGCTATCAATCTCGATAATACCGAAACTTATAATATGTCAGGCGCTGCCCCCGACAACCTCTCTTCATACGAGCGGATAGGCTTCGTCTTCCCCGTCTACTTCGGCGGCGTTCCCCCCATAGTCCGCTCATTTATCGAAAGTCTCCCCCTCTCAAAATCAATGTATATCTTCGGCATAATCACCCGCGGCGGCTACTCCGGCGCCGCTTCCGACGAACTCGCCGAAATTATCAGTAATTCCGGCGGTAAACTCGCCTGCGAATTTACCGTAATGATGCCCGGTAACTTCATCGCCGCCTACAGCGCTTTCCCCGACTTCATCCAAAAACCCCTCCTCTCAAAATCAGACGAAAAAGCCCGCAAAATTTCCGAAAAAGTTAAAGTAAAATTAATCGACCAAAATATAAAAGACTCCCACAACATTACCCCACTCCTCCAAAAAATCCCCGACTACCTCACCTTCGCCAAAGACTACCGCGTCAACCACAACTGCTCCGGCTGTAACCTCTGCGCCAAAATTTGTCCCTCACAAAATATCACCATGATTGACCTAAAACCCCACTTCGACAGCGCCTGCCAACGCTGCATGGCGTGCATCCAGTGGTGCCCCGTAGCCGCCATCTCCTACAAAGGTCAGTCCCGCACCCGCTATCGCCACCCCGAAATAAAGGCCGAAGAACTCTTCCGGAAGTAACCGGGGTACTGGGTACTGGGTACTGGGTACGGGGATGATACGCTGGGGGGGAGAGGAGCAGTGACCTGCCCCTCTCCCCCCCAGACCCCCC
>JAISHJ010000038.1 GCA_031262625.1 Ruminococcus sp.
TATTTTTCATGCTCAACAGTTATACCACAGGACTTTCGGCGGAGGTTATGGAATACCTTTTGCGAAGCGTTCTCCCCGAAATGAATGTCAGTTCTTACGTTTTGGGGCTGCCTGTCGGAAGCACCGAAAATGCTTTACCCTGCGGCTCTACAGCACTTGCGATAAATCTATAAAAGGCTATTTTAATGGAAAACATTATCGAAATAAAAAACGTAAATTTTCGTTATCAAAATGCGGATGAAGAAGACACCGGAGTAAATGTTCTCGAACGGATTAACCTTAACATAAAAAAGGGCGAATTCGTTGCGGTGCTCGGTCATAACGGCTCGGGGAAATCTACCCTCGCCAAACTCTGCAACGCAATACTGCTCCCCTCCTCAGGAGTAGTTTTATCCTATGGTATGGACACTTCTAATGAACAAAATCTCTTCGATATAAGAAAAAAAATCGGAATGGTTTTTCAAAATCCCGATAATCAGCTTGTGGCAACGGTTGTTGAAGAAGATGTAGCTTTTGGGCTTGAAAATATCGGCGTTCCGGGGGAAGAAATGCGAAAACGCGTTGATGATGCTCTCAAAGCCGTCGATATGTACGAATACAGAGAACACGCACCTCATAAGCTTTCCGGAGGACAAAAACAGCGCGTGGCAATCGCCGGAATTATCGCTATGAAGCCGGAATGTATAGTACTGGACGAGCCTACCGCAATGCTTGATCCGCGCGGGCGCACTGAGGTTATGAATACCATCCGTATGCTTAACCGCGATTTCGGAATAACCATTGTGCTTATTACTCATTATATGGAAGAAGCGGCGGAAGCAGACAGAATAGTAGTAATCGACGACGGAACAGTTATGCTTGACGGCAAGCCGGAGAGTGTTTTCTCGAAGGTTTCGCTCCTTAAGTCGGTGGGACTTGATGTGCCGCAGGTTACGGAATTAATGTTTCGCTTAAAAGAGCAGGGGCTCCCCGCGCACACACATATTATTACCGAAGAAGCGGCGTTCGATCTGCTCTATAAGCTCTTAAAATAACAGGAAAACGAAAAATGTCGGAAAAAATAATTGTAAAAACCGAAAATTTAACCTACACCTACGGTCTCGGTACACCTTTTGAAAAAACAGCGGTTAAAGACGTTAATATCGAGATTGAAGAAGGCGAACTCTGCGGAATTATCGGGCATACCGGCTCGGGAAAATCCACGCTTATCCAGCACCTCAACGGGCTTATTAAGCCGACTTCGGGGAACGTTTATATTGACGGAGTTAATATCCGCGACAAGGGTGTTAAAATAAGAGACATTCGTTTTAAGGTCGGGCTTGTTTTCCAATATCCGGAATATCAGATTTTCGAGGACACTGTCTTTAAGGACATTGCCTTCGGTCCTAAGAATATGGGGCTTTCGGAGGATGAGGTTTCGCGAAGAGTGAAGGATTCTGCGGAGATTGTAGGGCTTAAACCCGAAACGCTTAAAAAATCGCCGTTTGAACTGTCGGGCGGACAAAAACGCCGGGTAGCTATCGCGGGAGTTATGGCGATGGAACCGAAAGTGCTTATTTTGGACGAGCCTGTCGCAGGGCTTGACCCTAAGGGGCGCGAAAAAATCTTAGCACAGATTAAACGCTACAGAGACCAAAAAAACGCAACGGTACTCCTTATCTCCCACAGCATGGAGGATGTAGCAAGGTTTACAACTAAAATTTTAGTGATGGAAAACGGCGGCGTTTTTTGTTACGATACTCCCCCGAAAGTTTTCGGGAGGGCGGCAGAACTTGCTTCAATGGGGCTTGCAGTACCGCAGATTACAAGGGTAATAAACCGCTTAAAGTCCTCAGGAATTGACATAGAAGGTGACATCTACACCGTTGACTACGCAGTAAAAAAGATAAATGAATACTTAGCACGAAAGTAAATTATGCTCAAAGATATTACAATAGGACAGTTTTTCCCCGGAGATTCAATCCTGCACAGGATGGATGCACGCTTTAAGATTATAATTACCGCGCTCTTTATCGCTATGCTTTTTTCCGCAGACACGATTATAGGGCTTATTCCCGGAATTGTATTTATGGCGGTCTGCTACGCGCTTTCAAAAATACCTTTTCGCCTTATGCTCAAAAGTTTAAAGCCGATTATTCCGATAATTCTATTTACTTCGGTTCTTAATTTATTCTTTCTTGACGGCGTAGTACTGTTCAGAATAGGCTTTGTTAAGATTACTTATTACGGAATTGAGTTTACCGTGATAATGATTCTGCGGATTGCGGCTCTGATTGCGGGGTCTTCGCTCCTTACCTACACTTCCTCGCCGATAAGCCTCACAGATGCGGTCGAAAGCCTTCTTTCGCCATTAAAAAAGCTTCGCTTCCCGGTTCATGAACTTTCAATGATGATGTCGATTGCACTCCGCTTTATTCCTACATTAATTGAAGAAACGGATAAGATTATGTCGGCGCAAAAGGCACGGGGTGCGGATATGGAGAGCGGCGGACTGCTTCATCGTGCGAAAGCGCTCGTTCCGATACTTATTCCGCTTTTTGTCTCGGCATTCTCTCGGGCAATGGAACTTGCTCTCGCTATGGAATGCCGCTGTTATCAAGGCGGGGAGGGGCGCACAAGGCTTAAGGAACTTCACTCGAAGGGTGCCGACTATTTAGGCTTAACTATAGCTATGTTATTTTTAGATGCAACCGTTTTGGTTGATTTGTTATTATGAATATCAAAGTCACAATCGCCTATAACGGCAGTAATTATCACGGTTTCGAGCGGCAAAAAAACGCCGTCGGGGTACAAAATGTAATTGAGGATGCACTCCTAAAGTTAACCGGAGAAAAAACAGATATTATCGGCTGTTCGCGCACCGATACAGGCGTTCATGCACGCGAATTTATCTTTAATTTTCACACCGAAACAGAACTGAAAATCAATCGCATTGTTACGGGGCTTAATCATTTTCTGCCGAGTGATATTGCCGCTAAAAGCGCGGAGACAGTGCCGGACGACTTTCACGCACGTTATTCCTGTACCGGCAAAGAGTACGAATATCTTATTTTTTGCAGTAAAAACCGCAACCCCTTTTATGAAAATCTTGCGTTTCGATACAGCGTTCCGATTGACGAAAACCTGCTTCAAAAAGAACTTGCAGTTATAGTCGGAAAGCATGATTTTCGCTCGTTTTGCGGACAAAACGGCATACGAGAAAACACCGTCCGCGAAATCTATGCGGCGGATATAAAGCGCGTGGGCGACATAATTACTATTACCATTTCCGGTGACGGATTTTTATACAACATGATTAGGATAATCGTCGGGACGCTTCTTGAAATAAATGAAGGTAAGCGTGAACCGGGAGCAATGCTTCACATATTAAATGCGCTTGACAGAAGCGCGGCGGGGCGGACTGCACCGCCCGAGGGGCTTTATCTTAACAGGGTTTATTATGAAAAATGACGGTAAAAAGAAACTGCTTTTTGCGATAAAATTGATCCTTATTGATACGGCAATTGCGCTTATTTTCTACTTCACGATTTGGCGGATATTAATGGTTGCGCTTCGTATGCTCGGCGTAATTGCAGGCTTTATCGTGCTTATAGCAACAGAAATTTCGATAACGAAAAGAATACTAAAGAAAAATGAAATTATAATATCCGAAAAAACAAAAGTTATCTTGACGATAATACTTATCTTTGTTCCGTTAGCGGCATTTTTCGTTTTCTTTACAATAATGATGATGCTTTCGGCATCCCGTAACTACACTCCGCAATTTTAATATATACAAGGTTAAATACATATGTCTATTGATATTTCAGCGCGCAGAAAAAAGGATAAAGCCTTAAAACTTAAAAAGGTCTTCTTTCGTGTTTTTGTACTTTTTTGTATTGCGGCGGCTGTCTTTATCGTAATTTATACTCATGATGCATGGTACCCTGAAATGGAGGGTATATTAAAACGTGTGCCCGAAAGTCGGTCGGGGCTTGCGGAGGGGAATTTTCCGCTGTCACTGCCGGAATCGGAAACAGTACGCGCAAAAGCTTTCGAGGGCGGATTTGCAATTATCTCCGACACAAAAGTCGCGGCTTTCGACACGAACGGTGCAGAGCTTCTTTCCGTCTCCCATAACTACTCAAATCCGGCGGTATCTGCATATAAAAATGAATTTGTAACATATGATATAGGCGGTAAGAGTTTTTCTGTCTACCGAAAAGGAAAGCTTCGCTACACAAAAAATCTTACAGAACAGCTTCTCCTCGTTCGCGTAAAGGACGGTCTTTGCGGAGCAGTAACAATCGGCTCGAAACACCCCGCCGTACTGACTGTTTACGACAGCACCGGGCGCGAGATTTTCAGTTTCCGCTCCACCAAACGCATAGCAGATATTGCCTTTAACCATGACAACACGGGGGTATTTATATCGCTTCTTTCTTCAAAAGGCGGCGACCTTGTATCTAACGTGGTTTACTATTCCTTCTCTGAAAACGGAAAGGATGAAAAGGGTACAGCAATTCCCGTGTACGAAAGCGACACATTTGAGACACTTACGCTGTCAATGACCGCCGTTCCTGCAAAAACAGGCGAAGAAATGTCAGACATCTTGATACTTACCGGGGACATGGAACTTGCGGTATTATCAAGCGAACTTAAACTGTTAAAGCAGGTTATCTATGACGATTCAGGCTCGCTTAAAAGCTATTCCGTAAACGGTCTTACCGCCGCTCTGCTTTTTAATAATGCGGGCGGTTCCGCGACCGGTGAGGATTTGCTTATCCTCGACAGCGATTATATGGTTCATAAAACCGTACTTCCGGGCGATGTTTACACAGTCGCTGCGCAGGATGACTTCGGAATTTTAGCTCTTACAGACGGTAAAATCGACCGCATAAGCCTTTCGGGGAATGATATAGCCGACATTCATCTCCCGGGGACATATAACAATATATTCATCTCCGGCGAATATATTTTCCTTTTAGGATATGGCGAAATTAACCGCCTTGATTTACCGGCTTAGCAGATTGGAGACTTGATTATCTTGGCAATTGCAGCAGACATTATAACAGTATTAGTAATCATAACCGGGCTGATGATCGGTTACAAAAACGGCTTCTTAAAGATGATTCTGTCATTCATATTCCTGATAATTGCGGCAGTTACAGCTACATTTATCTCGAACGCTCTGGATGATTTTATCTGTGACAGGTATCTCCTTCCGACTGTAAAGACCGAACTTACAGAATATGTTAGCAATGTTTATGATGGATTTGTGACAGAATCATTACCGCTAAATGAATTTTCAGATAATTATCACTCTGGGGTATTGACTGCTAATGAAATAAATGATATAATAGACGAGAAGATAAAAAAGTTTACCGATTCGCTTAAAGATTACGCCGACAGCCTTAATCTTCCCTTTGAAATTAAGCTTTCAAACAGCGAGATTGACGGCGTTGCCGCGATTTTCGACGGTGATAATCCCGAAAACAGACTGAGCGTTTTCGATAATCCTACCACTCCTACAGTCGAATTCTTAACCGAAAAGGCTGTCCGCCCGACATTAATTAGGATTCTCGGAAATATTATCTTTACAGTTTCATTTATCATTCTTTCGATAATTTTCAGCGCAGTTGTCAGTGCTTTGGGAATAATAAACCGATTGCCGCTCTTAGGGACGGTTAACCGCCTTGCAGGAGCAGTTTTAGGGCTCATTATCTCCGCAATGATTCTGTATATTTTATCGCTGATTCTGATGATAATTATAAACCAAAATCCGGAATATCAAGCTTTTTTTGATGAGACAATTATAACCAAATACGTCATTAACTACTTGACGGAAGTACGAAGTTAACGTAGCAAAGGAGAATTATTATGATTTGTACGAGATGCGGAAAGCGAACCGCCGTTGTATTTGTGACGGCTATGCAGGGCAACGAAAAGCACAACGAAGGCTTGTGCCTTGTTTGTGCGAAGGAACTCGGCATACCGCAGATAAAAGAATATATAGACGAGATGGGAATTGACGCCGACAGTTTTGAAGATCTTGTTGACGAAATGAACCCGCAGCTTGAGGATGTCGGAGACAGTTTCTCTCCCGGCGGAACTACTTCCATGCCCAATTTCCTCCAAAATTTATTTACACAAAACCCGTTCTTAAACGGCGCGCCGCAAAAGAAGCCCGAGCCGCCTCCTGTAAAGAAAGAGGAAAAGCCTGTTAAAAAACACAAATTCCTCGACAACTACTGCACCAATCTCACCGAAAAAGCCGCTAAGGGTAAGATGGACAACGTTGTCGGACGTGACAAAGAAATCGCTCGCGCAATGCAGATTCTTACCCGCCGCCAGAAAAACAACCCTTGTCTTATCGGCGAACCGGGCGTAGGAAAGACTGCAATTGCAGAGGGCATCGCGCAGAAAATCGCTTCCGGGGACGTTCCGTCAAAACTTCAAAATAAAAAGGTATACCTTCTCGACATGACTGCCGTTGTTGCCGGAACGCAATACAGAGGGCAGTTTGAAAGCCGCATGAAGGGGCTTATCGACGAAATTCGCTCTGACGGAAATGTTATCCTCTTTGCAGACGAGGTTCATAACCTTGTGGGTGCAGGGGATTCCGAAGGCTCGATGAACGCCGCAAATATACTCAAGCCCGCACTCTCACGCGGAGAAGTACAGATGATCGGCGCGACTACTTTCAAGGAATACCGCAAATATATCGAGAAAGACTCCGCTCTTGAGCGCCGTTTTCAGCCGATTGTCGTTTCCGAGCCGAACGTAAGCGAAACCGAATCTGTTCTTGCCGGAATAGTTAAATATTATGAGGAACACCATCGCGTAAAGGTTACCGAAACTATTTTGCATCTTTGCGCTATACTCTCCGAGCGTTATATTAACGACCGATTCCTACCCGACAAAGCAATTGACTTACTTGACGAAAGCTGCGCCTGTGCGGCAATACGTTCCCCCGAACTGGGCGAATTCGACAAGCTTACAAAATCTATGAACGACCTTGTAAAAGAACTCGACAACGAACAAGACAGCCCCGACCCCGACTACGAGCGTATAACTAACCTAAAGTATAACCTCTCCGTTTTAGAGTCAAAGAAGGGCGAACTTGCCGAAAAGGCAGAGAATGTTTACGTCACCGAGCGAGACCTCTCAAAGGTTATCGAACTTTGGACAGGAATTCCTGCTTCAAAAGTTATCGAGTCCGAATACACCAAGCTTTATAACTTAGAGTCAGCGCTCCGCCGTCGTGTAATCGGTCAGGACAAAGCAATAGAACTCGTGTCAAAAGCTATAAAGCGCACACGCGTTCAGCTTACCGCCCGCAAACGCCCTGCAAGCTTCATCTTCGTAGGTCCTACCGGCGTAGGTAAAACCGAACTCGTCAAAGTCCTCGCAAACGAACTCTTCGACGACAACGATCCCTTAATCCGTCTCGATATGACGGAATTCATGGAAAAACACTCCGTAAGCCGCATAGTAGGTTCTCCTCCGGGATATGTGGGTTACGATGATGCCGGGCAGTTAACCGAAAAAGTACGCCGCAAGCCTTACTCCGTTGTGCTTTTCGACGAAATCGAAAAAGCTCACCCCGACGTCATGAATATCTTACTCCAAATCCTCGACGAGGGCAAAATAAAGGATGCTCAAGGACGTAACATCAGCTTTGAAAATACCGTCATAGCTATGACTTCAAACGCCGGTTCAACCGACCAAAGTACAGGCGTAGGCTTCAACAAAACTCAAGGCGATATAACCAAGGAAAAAGCCCTCTCTGCCCTCAAAAAATTCCTTCGCCCCGAATTCATGGGGCGCGTTGACGAAGTTGTAGTCTTCAACCCCCTCACCGAGGAAAATTTCGAGCAGATAGCGACCCTCATGCTCGAGGAAATGCGCGAACCCCTCAAAGAAAAAGGTATCGAACTCCGCTTCTCCGTCGATGCAATCAAAAACATCGCCGAAAAATCTCACGGCGGCAAATACGGCGCACGCGACATCCGCAAGTTTATCCGCGAAAATATCGAAGACAAAGCCGCCGACATTATTATCGACAGCCAAAAAGACCCCGTCGCCATTATCGATATAAGTATGATAGAGGAACAACTCTCCGTTAAGGGACGCTAAGGTACGCTGGGTACTGGGTACGCTGGGGGGGAGAGGAGCGGTGACCCGCCCCTCTCCCCCCCAGACCCCCCCTCTCCCGG
>JAISHJ010000064.1 GCA_031262625.1 Ruminococcus sp.
CTCCTTGAGATTAACGGTACATACGGTTTTGCCGAGAATACCGAGGGGAAACGCTTCTTTATTCCGGGGCGGTGTCTTTTCGGAGCAATGCCCGGCGATACCGTTATACTTTCCGCCCTTCCGGAAAGCAGGGGCAGTTCTGACGAAGCCGAGATTATTGAGGTTGTAACCGAATCTGACAGGGCATTTACAGGGGTAATTGAGAGTATCGGCGGCTACGCCTATATCCGCCCGGACAGTATGCCCCGTGAACTTATTACAGTTGACTCGACTGCGGCGGAACTTTTCGAGAACGATAAGGTTCAGTTTACCGTTTCATATCGCGGCAGACGTCATTCCGACCACAAAGCCGCCGTTACTATGGTTTTCGGCGATGCAGAGAGAGCTTCCGTGTGCGCAGCCGCAGTTATAGCGACAGCAGGCGTACCTACCGTATTTTCGGATGAATCTGTATCCGATGCTGAGAGGATTAACCTTGCGGGAATTGCCGAAGATGAGTATGAAAAGCGGCTTGACCTTCGTGAACGGCTGATATTTACTATCGACGGTGCAGATACTAAGGATATTGACGATGCGGTGTCTGTAAAAAAGGTTGAAGGCGGCTGGGAACTCGGAGTACATATCGCGGACGTGAGCCACTATGTTAAGAACGGTTCGCTCCTTGATATATCGGCACTTGAACGCGGTACGAGTATTTACTACGCAGATAAAGTAATCCCAATGCTTCCGAAAGCACTTTCAAACGGCATCTGCTCCCTCAACCCGAATGAAGACAGGCTTGCGTTTTCCTGCTTAATGCGCCTTGACGAAAAAGGGAAATTAGGACTTTTCAAATTCAGCAAGACTGTAATAAAATCTCGTGTTAAGGGCATTTACTCCGAAATTAATAAAATTCTTTCTTACAGCGAAGAGGAATTTAACACCGACAGCGAACTTTCCGCAAAATATAGCGGACTATATGACACAATACAAAAAATGGATGAACTTTCCGACATATTAATCCGCAGACGTCAAAAACGCGGCGCGCCTGAACTTGAGACGGAAGAAGCAAAGATAATCCTCGACCATGACGGAGTTTGCATCGAAGTTAAGAAGCGTACCCGCGGAAAATCCGAGCGTATTATCGAAGAATTCATGCTGCTTGCGAATACGGCGGCGGCTAAGCTTGCAAAAGAACATTCCATACCTTTTGTGTATCGCGTTCACGAAAATCCCCCCGAGCAGAAGGTGAAAGACCTTTCGGAATTTCTCCTCCATATCGGACTGAATCCGCCCCCGGCAGAGCCCGAGCCGAAGGATTTGGCGAAGATACTCCTTTCTGTTGAGGATGCGCCTATGAAACCGGCGGTCAACATGATGGTACTTAGAACACTTGCTAAGGCGAAATATTCCGATGAACCTATCGGGCATTTCGGGCTTGCGATTGACGACTACGCGCACTTTACCTCACCGATAAGGCGTTACTCAGACCTTGCAGTACACAGAATCTTAACAGACCTTTGCTTTAAAAAGAAGACAGCTGAAAAAATCGAGAAAAAATACAAAGAGTTTGCGGAAAAAGCGGCGGTTCAAGCAACTAAAACCGAAATAAGAGCCGTTGATATTGAACGCAAAACAGAAGCGATATTTGCAGCAGAGTACCTGAAAACTCACCTCGGCGATATATTTGACGGAATAATTATGACAGTTCTCCGCACAGGATTTTTCGTACAGCTTGAAAATACTATTGAAGGTTTTGTACGTCTCGACAGCCTGCCGAAGCCGCCCTACGACTATGACGGTTATATATCGTTTACCCAAAACGGAAAACGCGCGTATACTGTGGGAGACAGGATTAAGATGCAGGTTGCGGCAGTTGATGTACCGCTTGCTCGGATAGATTTTGTAATAGCCTGATTAGTAATAATCTTATTTGTAATGATTTATTACGGGTGGAGATAAGTGAAACAACAAAAGAAAAAAGTCAGCAGTTCGATTAAGCCGACATCAATAATTGTCATGAGTTTTTTGGTAGTTATTGCCGTCGGCGCGATAACCTTAATGATGCCGTTTTCAAGTGCTGACGGGGAGTTTACCGACCCTGTTACAGCAGTTTTCACAGCCGTTTCTGCGACCTGCGTTACCGGGCTTACCCTCGTTGACACCGGCTCGTATTATAACGTCTTCGGGCAGATAGCAATACTCCTGATGATACAGATAGGCGGTTTGGGGCTTGTAACCTTCGCTTCATTCGTAAACTTTGCGCTGCGGCGAAAGCTTGAACTGCACACAATGAAGATTGCTACCGAATCGGTGAACAGTTCCGGTTTTTCGGACGTTCGCGGAATAGTTTTAAGTATCGTGAAATTCTCCCTTGTAGCAGAAGTTTCGGGTGCTTTGCTCCTTATGATTGCGTTTATTCCGCGATATGGAGCGGCGGGAATTTATCAGGCGATATTCCTGTCAATTTCGGCGTTTTGTAATGCCGGATTTGACATAACTTCAAGAGTTCTGCCGAATAGTGAAAGCCTTCTGCCCTATACCCACGACCCATATGTTATGATTGTAATTGCTTTGATGGTTATAATCGGCGGTATGGGATATTATGTTTGGAATGATATACTTAATTATAAGCAGAAGAAAAAATTCTCCTTTATGACTAAGATAGTAGTTGTGACGGAACTTATACTCCTCGTTTTCGGTGCGATTTTTTATATAGCTACAGAATGGGAGAACCCGAATTCTATCGGTAATATGAACGTCGGCGACAAGATACTAAACGGCGGATTTTTATCGGTAACTATGCGGACAGCAGGCTTTATTAACCTAAATCCGCACGAACTTACAAATACTTCTAAAATGCTTTCGATACTTTATATGTTTATCGGTTGTGCTTCCGGCTCAACAGGCGGCGGTATAAAGACGAATACCTTCGCAATTATAGTAATGACTATGGTTTGTGTAATTAGAGGCAAGTCTGAAACGGTGGTTTTCGGCAGGAGAATCGAAAAAGATGCGGTCTATAAAGCAATGACAATTATGGTGCTGTCAGCGGTAATTGTTTCGATAACCTCCCTTGTGTTAATTAACACCAATCCCACTTATCGTTTTTCGGCTCTCGAATGTGCTTTTGAATCGGCTTCGGCATTCGGCACAGCCGGCGTTCCAAGCGGCTTAACAGCATCATTAACACTTCCGTCAATTGTCGCGCTCTGCTTATCAATGATAATAGGGCGTGTAGGTCCGGTAACTTTTGCCGCGTCACTTTCGATAAAGAATGCGAAAACGACGAAGAACGAAATTATCCCGGAAGCGCGGATATTAGTAGGATAACTTCATATTTATTTAATTTGCTTGACTTTTTACGAGTATTTATAGTATAATAAATTCATGTGAATTATTTGGATTTTTATTTGACACAGGTCGGAGATTAATATGGATGAATTTAAGGGCAGTAAGTGTATAGTCTGCGGTAACGTTTTCACGGATAACGATGACATAGTAGTCTGCCCCGACTGCGGCACACCCTATCACCGAGCTTGCTACAAATCTGTAGGAAGCTGTGTTAACCATGAGCTTCACGAAAGTAAAGGCAGCTGGCAACCGGAAGTTACCGAAGTAATCGAGAGCGAGACTTCCGATACCCTCTGTACGCGATGCGGGAAACAAAATCCTGAAAACGCCCTTTTTTGCGAAGCCTGCGGCTATCCTCTTAACTCCATCATAAAGGAAGTTAACGGTACGAACGAGGAATCGGAACCGGAAGAAATCAAAGACAATTTTATAATGTACCCGCACCTTATTAACTATACCGACCCCTGTTGCGGACTCAATCCCGATGAAGAGTTTGACGGAGTGAAGGTGTCGGAGATTGCGGATTATGTTGACAAGAATACCCATTATTACATTCCGATATTTAAGAATTTCAAGACATTCGGCAAACACGTTTCATGGAATTTGTCGGCGTTACTTGCACCGGAACTCTATTTCGCTAACCGCAAGATGATTTTGGCGGCACTCGGCGCGCTTATATTACGGCTTATTTTCCTCATACCGAACGTGATTTTAGCGTATTCTCAGGTAAACGCCGGAGAACTTTCGGAATTCGCGAAGACTTTTAATACCGACAGCACCGCATTTTCAATGTTCGCCTTCATCTGTATGGTAGCAGATTTTGCGCGAATGTGGTTTTTTTGCACAAACGCTAACGGTATTTACTATAAAAAGGTAATCCGCGACATAAAGAACGAAAAATTAATGATGACAGTTCAGGCTGCGGCGTACGGAATGCTTCAACCGGATGGGCTTTCGGAAGTACTCCGTAAAAAAGGCGGAACGTCTGTATTTTGGCTGACACTCTTTATCTGTCTCCTTATTCTGCCGTTTGCACTTATTTATGTTTACACTGTCTTCAATATGGCACTGCCAATTTCGGTGTAGTATGAAGTTAGGAATTTTCGGCGGTACATTCGACCCGCCCCACAAAGGACACATTAACGCAGTTGTTTCGGCGAAAGAATCACTTTCTCTCGACAGGGTTGTTGTCGTCCCGGCTTATATTTCGCCGTTTAAGGTTAAGCGAAAGATTACAGAACCTTCCCACCGCCTTGAAATGACAAAGCTTGCTTTCGACACGCTATTTACGGATATATCCGCTTATGAGGTATCAAAAGGCGGCGTCAGTTACACAATTGATACGTTAACATACTTTCGAAAAATTTATCCCGATTCCGCGTATACTTTAATTCTGGGCACAGACGCGTTTTTGGGATTTGATAAATGGTATAAATATCGTGAAATAATAGAGGTTGCTTCTTTAGCAGTAGTTTCGCGCAACAGCGACGACAGCGAGAAAATAAGTGAAAGAGCAGACAGTATTAAAAACCTCTGCGAAGTTTTTACGGTAAAAGTTAATCCGATTTCAGTTTCGTCAACACAGATTCGTGAAAATCCGTCAGAGTATAAAGACTATCTTACGGAAAATGTGTATGAATATATAGAAAAAAACGGGCTTTACAAAAAATGAAATATGATGTTAAAATGTACAGAGCGATTCTTGAAGAGCGGCTAAACTCAAAACGCTTCAACCACAGTCTTAATGTGGCGGACACTGCAATGGCGCTTGCAGAACGGTTCGGATATGAAGACACGGAAAAAGCGTATGTAACGGGGCT
This sequence comes from Ruminococcus sp., assembly GCA_031262625.1. Taxonomy (GTDB): domain Bacteria; phylum Bacillota; class Clostridia; order Oscillospirales; family Ruminococcaceae; genus JAISGY01. The sequence goes on from JAISHJ010000064.1 coordinate 5,154, forward strand.
TCTTCACGACATCTGCAAAAACGACAGCGAGCAGAGCCAGCTTGAGATGGTTAGAAAGTCCGGACGTGCTGTAAACAGTATCGACCTTATGACACCTCCGCTTTATCACGCCATAGCAGGAGCGTGGTATATTGAAAATAAACTCGGCATCAGAGACGATGAAATTCTTGACGCTATACGCTATCACACAGAGGGGCGCGCTAACATGACGCTTCTTGACAAGATTATTTTTGCGGCGGATATTATCTCCGCAGACCGCGATTTTGACGACGTTTCGCACTACAGAGAACTTGCTAAACACGACCTTGACCAAACGGTTTTGGAATATCTAAGCTTCTCAATTTCGGATGTTCTCGGAAAGAAGATATGCCTGTCCACACATTCGGTAAACGCTTATAACTCTCAAATTATGCACAGTAAAAAAGGATAAATACACGTTAAGCGTGTATATCTTTTGCAATTTGATGAAAGTGTACGCCAATATCGTGTATGAATTACGCCCATGTAAAATTAACTATTATACGCGCAAATGGTGTACAATTTCGCACGCGGTAACGGGATATAATTAGAGTTTAGCAGTAAGCAGTATACGCTATAATGGGATATAGCAAAGTATAAATCTTAAAAATCTACACACTGAAAAGGGATAAAAATATTATGAGTGATGGATTAATTACGGCGATTAAAGCTTTAGACAGCAAAAAGGGAATTGACATAAGAGTAATAGAAATCGGGAAATTATCAAGCCTTGCGGACTATTTCGTGATTGTTTCGGGTAACTCCGAAACCCAAACCCGCGCTCTTGCGGATGAAGTAGAATTTAAGCTTAAGGAAGCCGGTATAACCCCTAAGAATATACAGTCTGATACCGGACACACGTGGATAATTATGGACTATTACGATTTTATTATCCATGTTTTCTATAAAGAAACGCGCGAGTTTTACTCCCTAGAACGACTATGGAGAGATGGTCTGGATGTAGATATAAGTGATATTGTTACACCGTAAAACTCCCCAAAAGAAAAAAAGGATGAACGTTATGTTTGAAAATTATAACTTTACCGAAATTGAAGCCAAGTGGCAAAAATACTGGCTTGAAAATAAGACATTTTCGGTTAAAATAGATAAAACCAAACCGAAATGGTATACTTTAGTCGAATTTCCTTACCCGTCCGGCGACGGATTACACGTTGGACACCCACGCTCTTACACTGCCATGGATATATTATCCAGAAAGCGCCGTTTTGAAGGCTACAACGTTCTCTATCCCATCGGCTGGGATGCTTTCGGACTGCCTGCGGAGAATTTCGCGATAAAAAATAAGGTTCATCCGGCGGAATTTACACAAAAGAATATTCAAAAATTCAAGAAACAGTGCCAAATGATGGGCTTTTCGTTCGACTGGGACAGGGAGATTAACACAACCGATCCGAAATATTACAAATGGACGCAGTGGATTTTTATACAGCTTTTCAAAAAAGGTTTAGCCTACAAAAAGGAAATGAATGTCAACTGGTGTACCGGCTGTAAGGTTGTTCTTGCTAACGAGGAAGTCGTTGACGGCTGCTGCGAGCGCTGCCATTCGGAGGTTATCCATAAGGTTAAGGACCAGTGGATGCTTAAGATTACCGACTACGCAGAGCGGCTTCTTGACGACCTTGACACGGTTGACTATATAGATAGAATAAGAATCACGCAAAAAAATTGGATTGGCAAGTCAATCGGTGCAGAGGTAGATTTTGCGACCACTGCCGACGACGTTTTAACCGTTTACACAACGCGCCCCGACACACTTTTCGGCGCAACATATATGGTAATTTCCCCCGAACATATATACATTGACAGATGGGCTGATAAGATCACAAACATAGATGAGGTCAGGG
>JAISHJ010000101.1 GCA_031262625.1 Ruminococcus sp.
GGAGTGTGGCGCAGCGCCACACTGTCACCGCTCCTCTCCCCCCCAGCGTACTCTCAATGTTTTACTTCAATCCAGAAGGTGCTTCCTACGCCTACTTCGCTTATTACTCCGTAGTTAAAGCGGTGGAGTTTCATTACTTCTCTTACGATTGAGAGGCCGAGACCTGAGCCTATTACTTCACGCTTGGCTTTTTCGGAGCGGTAGTAGCGGTCGAAGATAGTGCTTATGTCTTCGGGTTTGATGCCGCGCCCGGTGTCGGTAATTTCGATGCGGGCGGTGGTGCTTGATTGGGGGATAAGGCAGATGTAGATAGATTTGTCTGCGCCGGTGTAGTTTACGGCGTTATTAATAAGGTTATAGAGGACTTGGTCGATTTTGATTATATCGGCAGTTATTAAGAATTTTCGGGGCATAGAGACATAGAATTTATACTTGCTTTTTTCGGCGAGGAGTTTGTAGCGCCCCATTATAGAGATTATGTGTTCGCAGATGTCGAACTCGGTTAATTTCAGTTCATTTGCGCCGTTTTCGAGTTTGGAGAGGTCTAAGAGATCGTTTACGAGACCGGAAAGGCGATCGCTTTCGTCTATAATTACGTTAATATGTTCGGCGCGTTTTTTGGGGTTATCTCCGGAGAGGTCGCGAACCATTTCCGCGTAGGCTTTTATCATAGTAAGGGGGGTGCGGAGGTCGTGGGAGACGTTGGCGATAAGGTCGCGCTTTAGGTTATCAACCTTAGCTATTTCTCCGGCGGTATATTCGAGGGTTTCGGCTAAGATTTCGGTTTCGGCGTAGCCTTTTCCGTCGAATTTGACGTTATAGTCGCCTTTCCCCAAAATTTCGGCAGACTTAATTATACGTTGGATGGGTGCTTCGATTAGTCTCGCCAAAATATAGGATATTCCTACACCTAAAACCAAGAGAAGGATACTGATAAGAAGGACTTGCGTTTTGATAATCTGCTCTGATGATTCGAGGGGTTCGAGGGAAGTATTGAGGAATAAGAAAGCTTCGGGGTCGTCGGGATTACCGATTACGGTAACGTAGAGCATGGTTGTAACGTTAAAGCGGCGGTTCGGAATCTCCGCGTAGTAGACATGATTATCGGAGTCTATAGCGTTTTGGCGGTAGCCGAGAAGCGCGAAAGTATTTGTATTATGGATTAAGCACTTCCCCGCCATCATATCAAAGGTGTAGACTGTATCGCCGAAACGGTTCTGGATAAGTACGCACATTTCATAGTTATAGGCAAGGTCGTCGAGACTTTTGCTCGAAAGTGTTCCGTCCGACAGTCCGGCACGTATCTGTTCCGCCGCAGCATTGAACTGGGCGGCTTTCATCGCCTTATAATTCATGCTGAGGGAAGCTACAAAAAGCATCCACATCATTATAAGTACGCTTGCGATAAATATCGCAAAGTAAATCCAAATCGTACGCCGGAGATTCGGACTGCGGTGTTTTTTCGCGTTTTCCTTTTCTATGGCTTCATGACGGCGTGTCTGCATTAAGACTACTCCTCGTTTTTGACAACAGTCGGATCAAATTTATAGCCCATACCGCGAAGCGTAACAATAAACGTTCTGTACTTTCCTATAGAAGTACGGAGCATTTTTATATGCGTGTCTACTGTTCTGTCGTCGCCGAAAAAGTCATAGCCCCAAACTTCTTCAAGAAGCTTTTCGCGGGAGAGGGCAAGCCCTCGGTTCTTAACGAGGTAAAAAAGCAGGTCATATTCTTTCGGAGTAAGCGAAGCGGGTACGCCGTCCACAAGCACTTCTCTTCCGGCAACATTTACCGAAAGCCCGTCGAATTTCATTACGTCAGCGTGTTCGTCTTTCGGTTGGGAGCGTGACAGGACCGCTTTTATTCTTGCGAGGAGTTCCTTTGGCGAAAACGGCTTTGCAACGTAATCGTCCGCACCGATTTCAAAGCCGAAAAGCTTGTCATATTCTTCTGAGCGAGCTGAAAGCATTATAACGGGGATATTTTTATTCTTTCTTATTTCTTTCGCAGCTGAAAAGCCGTCAAGCCTCGGCATCATAACGTCCATAATTATAATATCAAAATCTTCTTTACGGCATTTTTCAACCGCTTCCATACCGTCTGAAGCTTCTGCTGTTTCGTAACCGGCAAACTCTGCGTACTCCTTTATAACGTCTCTTATCTTTTCTTCGTCATCAACAATTAATATTCTTTTTTCAGCCACAGTAACAAACCTCCGCAACTAATTTTATTATGTATTATAATTTTAACATTTATTTGTGAAGTGTTTGTGACATATAAAAGAAAATTTGTGTTTAATTAAAACAACTGCTGAAAATAATCAGCAGTAGTTTCAACAAAGGTATAAGGTGTTCACTAAAGAATAAACCAAGAAAAATGTTTAAAGTCTTTCGGGGTGGGGGTTTGGGGGAGGGACGCTTGGGTCACCAAGCGCCCCTCCCCCAACGTTCCTCTTAAGAGCCGCTGTCTGAGAGCAAAGCTGCGGGGTCTATCCATGCGTTGTTCTTTTTTAGGGCGAAGTGGAGGTGTGGGTCTTCGGAAATTTCGGAGTCGGCGGTACTGCCGACGGTACCTATGATTGTGCCGGCGGAGACTGTGTCGCCTTCGGAGAGGGGAACATCTGTAGAGAGGTTAGAGTAGTAGCCTATGAGACCGTTGCCGTGGTCGATTACAACTGTAACGCCCATAAGCTGGTCGATATAGATTTCGGAGATAATGCCGGCGGTCATTGATTTGACGTTTTCGCCGTTGGCGGCGATGATGTCGATACCGTCGTGGGTTTTCCAAACGTTTAGAGTCTTTGACTTAACAAGTTCGCCGTTTGAGAAGCCGTTGATTATATCGCCGGAGACGGGGCGGATACAGGCGGCATCGGTTGGGAGAATAGTGGATTCCTGTGTATTTGTTTGGGTAGCTGCGACATCTGTTGCAGGAGCGGTTTCGGAAGCGGCGGGGTTATCGGCGGGGATAGGTAAATTGCCGTCCGCTTCGGGTGTGGAAGTAATTTTTGTTACGGGGGCGGTTGTTACGGTAATTTGTGCTATGGGGTTTTCGACGGGATAGGAATTATCGTCGGAGGACATGAGGGCATTATCTAAGCTGTCCTGAACCTTTGAGTAGGAATAAATACCTGCGCCGCCGACTGCAAGAAGGCACACAAAAACCGCGATTGCGAGCCCCTTCCCGGTGAACTTTGAAAAATCGAATTTCTTCATCTGCTCTCCATTCCGCCGCCGGTTTCAATAGTAATGGGCGGCTGAAGTATAAATTTTCATCTTAACCGAATACATTTATCCGGCATAATCTTGAGAGTAGTTTTGACAAAGTTTAGTTATTTATTCTATATTTAACAAAATAATCATAAAGATAAAGGTTACAACTTTATTAAAATATATAAAATCCCTTGACAAATGATAATATATATCGTATAATAAACACAATGACAAGCGATGAAATTTTTATATAAAAACTGAGTACAGATACAGGAGAAAAATATATGTTTAACAGAGTATGGTTTAAGAAGCTTGCTAAGGAACAAATTCATCCTAACCTTGTAACTCTCGGTCTTATGATGCTTATATTTATGGGAATTGCAATGGGTGCGGCAATTGTTTTTGGTATCGGATCGGTTATGTCAATAGCAATGGATCGTGGGCTGGAAACTGACGGCGTTATTTTCTTCATCTCTTACATTATCATGTTTTTTGCACTATTCGCTATTGAATCACCGTTTATGCTGTCGCTTTACCGCGCTTACTTAGCTTTGACGAGAGGCGAAAAAATCATTGTCTCGGACATATTCTGGGGATTTAAGACAACGGAGAGATTTTGGGGCGCAATAAAACTCATGCTTTTGATGGGACTTTATGTCATGCTCTGGTCACTGCTCCTCATTGTTCCGGGAATCATACGCGGTATTGATTACTCACAGGCATTCTTCATTCTTTCGGAAGACCCGAGCAAGGGCGCGAGACAGTGTATTCGCGAAAGCATATTCCTCGTTCGCGGACACAGAGGTGACTATTTTATCTCCGGTCTGTCGTTTATACTTTGGATTTTTGTCATCTATATCCCTGTCATCGGATATTTCGCATACTTCGGCTATGTTTACCCCTACATTATGTCAACCTTCGCAAATATTTACCGCTTCCTTGTTGACGAAAAATACGGTGAAGAAAGATATTTGAATTAAATAAAAAAAATCGAATAAAAAAATCCCCCCAAAAGTTTTTACAAACTTTTGGGGGGATTTCATATCAGACGTAATTAATTATCCTTTATCGCTGTTCCTTATCTCAGCACGTTTTATTTTTCCGCCGAGAGTTTTCGGAAGTTCCTTAACATACTCCACTACACGCGGATATTTATAAGGCGCAGTTACCTTCTTTACGTGATTTTGTATCTCTTTCGTGAGTGTGTCGGATGGTTCATATCCTGCTGCAAGAACTATTGTAGCTTTTACAACCTGCCCTCTAATCGGGTCGGGCGCGGCAGTTACTGCGCACTCGACACAAGCGGGATGCTCTAAAATCGCGCTCTCTACCTCAAAAGGTCCTATACGATAGCCGGAGCATTTTATTACATCGTCATTCCTGCCGACAAACCAGTAGTAGCCGTCAGGGTCGCGCCAAGCAACGTCGCCTGTGTCGTATTTATCGCCGCCGAGGATATTTTCTGTCATCTCGGAGTTGTTATAGTACCCTGTAAAGAGCCCTACGGGGTATTTTTTATCTATATCACAGACGCAGATAGTACCTTCTTCGCCGTCTCCGCAGACGTTTCCGTCATGATCTATAAGCTGTATGTTATATGTTGGGGAAGGCTTTCCGGTTGAGCCGGGCTGTGGGTCTATCCACTTAAAATTCGCAATTAAGACAGGACCTTCGGACTGCCCGAAGCCTTCGCGCATCTTAAGCCCCGTAAGCTTCTCCCACTGGCGGAAGACTTCGGGATTAAGCGGCTCTCCCGCTATACAGAAATTGTGTACAGAAGAAAGGTCGTATTTTGAAACGTCCTCTTGAAGCATAAAGCGGAACATTGTCGGCGGCGCACAGAATGTCGTTAGCTTGTAGTCCTGTATTTTTTGCAGAAGTTTCGCCGGGACAAACTTATCCATATCGTAGCCGAAGATACAGGCGCCGCAAATCCATTGCCCGTAGATTTTGCCCCAGCCGAACTTCGCCCATCCCGAATCGGATACACTCATGTGGAGGGTATTTTCTTCGACCTGCTGCCAGTATTTCGCGGTGATAATATGCCCTAAGGGATGCGCGAAATTATGCTGTACCATCTTCGGCATACCGGTTGTGCCGGAAGTAAAGTAGATTAGCATTATGTCAGACCATTTCTGCCCTTCGGGACGCTCAAATGTATCGGGGAATTTCGCCGCTTCTTCGTCAAGGTAAAGGTAACCTTCATGTTCTCTTGCACGTTCGCCGTGACTGGGAACTACAACCCGATGGCGAAGTGTATCTACTTTGTCAAATGCGCCGTCAATCTGACTTACAACAAAATCGTCATCAACGCAAATTATCATTTTTACTCCCGCGGAGTTGCCGCGATACGCTATGTCTTTCACCGTAAGCTGTAACGAACCGGGGATTAAGCTTGCGCCGATTTTATGGAGAGCGGTTGCGCATACCCAATACTCCCATCTTCTGCGGAGGATTAGCATAACAACGTCGCCCTTGCCTATTCCGAGTGAAGTGAAAAAGTTTGCGGCTTTGTTTGAAAGTTTTGATATGTCTGTGAAGGTGAACGTTCTTTCCTCACCGTTGTCGTTGCACCAAACAAGCGCCTTCTTTTCAGG
>JAISHJ010000116.1 GCA_031262625.1 Ruminococcus sp.
TGGGGAGGGGGAAAGCTAAGTTACAGGCACGAATAAACAGAAAGTAAGAGCCGATTTAAGTTAGGTTGCCCTCCTCCCCCCTGCCCTCCCCTTTGCAAACCCTCGGATAGGTTATCCAAAAAAAGACACCGCTGTCAAGCGAAAAAATCGCCATTCGGAGAAGCGAAAAAACCACAGCACGGAAGTGCCACAGCGGCGCAACAATCATAGCGCAAAATACTTTCTTTAATAAAACCGCTACGCGAAAGCGAATTCGCTCGCGCTCCGCGCAAAGGATAAACCTCGCACGGAAGTGCTTAGTCTGTACGACAGACCGCGGCGCAACAACCATAACGCAAAATACATTCTTTAACAAAAAGACATCCGAAAGCGAATTCGCTCGCGCTCCGCGCAAAAAAATAAAGCCGTGCGCAGCACTAAAGCTACGCACGGCAAGTGCATAAAATCTATATCTTTCCGACACTGCCGCCGATGATTATCTCGCCGGAGACAGTGAGAAGACGGGAGTTGTGAGGCTCTTTTTTAATGTCGGAGATGAGACGGCGAGCGGCTTCTGCACCGATTTTGTGAGCATCTTGGCGGAAGGTCGTCAGCGGCGGGCGAAGAACTTCCGCTACTTTTGCGCCATCATAGCCTATAATTGAAATATCTTTCGGGATAGAAAGCCCCTTATTCTGTATAGCATTGATGCCGCCCATTGCGGCGAAATCGTCGGGCATAATTATACAGGTCGGAGGGTCGGGGAGTTCTAAAAGCCGCGTGGTAATTTCCTCGGTAAGTTCGGTCTGAATATACAAACCGCCTACTAAATAGGAAGGGTTAACATCAATATGAAGCGTTTCGAGTGTTTCGAGATAGCTTGAAACGCGCTCGGAAGTCACGTCGGAATCGTCGCCGTAGATATAAGCGATTTTCCTGTGTCCCATCGAGTAAGCGTATGTAACGAGGGCTTTCATACCGGCTTTGTTGTCGGAGAGGACCGCCGGGAAGCCGGGGTAGGCGTAGTCTACCGTTACTATGGGGTAGCCTGCCAAAGAAAGCTCTTTTATCATCGGCTCTTCAAAGCTGTCCACACAAACTATACAGATACCGTCGAAATTACGGCACTTTGCGTGTTCGAGATATGTCATGCGGCGGTTGCCGAAACGCGGACCTATAAAGGTTACATCGTAACCCTGCTTCTCCACGTAAACTTTAAAGCCGTCTAAAACTTGAGAGAAGTAGCTGTGCGTAAGCCCCCTCCCGGCGTTGTCGGAGAAGAGAACGCCGAGATTATAGGTGCGGTTTGTTTTAAGAGCCTGCGCTTGGGAGTTCGGAGTATACCCCATCTCGCGCGCGGCATTTTTTATCAGGGTTTTCGTCTTTTCGGCAACATCATCGTGACCGTTTAAAGCCTTAGATACAGTAGCTATAGATACTCCACAGGCATTCGCTATATCTTTAATTGTAGGCATAATTTACCCCTTCGCAGTCAGAAATTAAACTACAAATCCGACTTTTTTATACGCTTTTTTAAGGGTTTTTTCAGAGATTTTCATTGCTTTTTCCGCGCCGTCTTTCATACAGGAGAGAAGGTAATCCTTTTCGGCGGAAAGGCGGTTGTATTCGTTGCGGACAGGTGCGAGCGCATCCGCTACCGTCTCCCCTACCGCAAGCTTAAAGTCCCCATAACCGCGGCCGGCAAATTCTGCTTCTGTTTCTTCGAGAGTTTTTCCGGAAAATACAGAGTATATAGTCATAAGGTTAGATACTCCCGGCTTGTCCTCCGCGAAGCGTACTTCTGCGCCGGAATCGGTAACAGCGCGCTTGAACTTTCTCACAATATCGTCTTTAGATTCGAGAATATAAACGGAAGCATTCGGGTTGTCGTCAGACTTAGACATTTTTTTAGCAGGGTCTTGAAGGCTCATTATCTTAGCAGCACCGCCGGTAGGAATATACGCCTCCGGAATAGTGAAGAAGTCCCCATAACGGAAATTAAAACGCTCCGCAACATTCCTCGTCAGTTCTAAGTGCTGCTTCTGGTCAATTCCTATTGGAACAAGGTCTGCCTGATAAAGAAGAATATCCCCCGCCATCAGCACCGGGTAGGTAAACAGCCCCGCATTAACATCATCGGGGTGTTTTTGCGCCTTGTCCTTGTATTGAGTCATCCGCGACAATTCCCCGAACTGTGTGGAGCAGGATAATATCCAGTTCATCTCCGCATGATTCTTATTATGGCTCTGTACAAACAAAACCGACCTGTTAACGTCAATTCCGCAAGCCATAGCGAGCGCGTAAGAATTCATGGTCTGCGCGCGAAGTTTCGCAGGCTCCTGTCTGACCGTTATAGCGTGCATATCAACTATCGAGTATATGCACTCATTCTCTTCCTGCATCTCACTCCAGTTTTTAACCGCACCGAGGTAGTTGCCTAAGGTAAATACAGCTGTAGGCTGTATACCTGAAAATATTCTCTTCATGGTACGCTGGGGGGAACTGTTTCTGAGCAGTAACAAGTTACTGCGAAAAGTTTCCCCCCAGACCCCCCTTTCAAAGACTTTTTCGTCTTTTTCTTTTATATGGTTTTTAGTGAAATGCTTTTCCGTCAGCAAATATTTCCCTAAGTATCTTTAGTAAAACGCTTGTCCGTTTAATGTAACATTTGCTTAAGTACTTCTCCCAAGATAGCGCAGCCTTTAACGATATTCTCATCAGACGGCGTGGAGTAGTTTAAGCGGAAAGAATTTATCGGCGTGTTTTCGTCTACTAAGAAGGCAGAGCCGGGAACGACCGCAACGTTGTTTTCCACCGCCGTCTTGCAGAAGGCGGGCATATTAACCTTTTCGGGGAGCGTTCCCCAAAGGAACAATCCTCCCTCCGGGCGGGTAAACTGTACCGAAGCCGGAATATGTTTTTCAAGTTCTGAGAGCATAAGGTGACATTTAGCCTTGTAAATCTCACGAATACGTTTTAGGTGTTCGTCAAAATTATAGTTGTTGACAAATTCATCGCAGACCATCTGTGCGAAGATGTTTGTGTGAACGTCCGCAACCTGCTTGCAGACCACGATTTTCTGAATAATCTCTTTCGGCGCAGAGACGAATCCTACTCTAAGCCCGGGAGCAATTACTTTCGAGAAGCTTCCGACATAGATTACTCTTCCTTCTGTGTCGAAAGATTTTACGGAAGGAATAGGCTTTCCTTCAAAGCGGATTTCTCCATAGGGGTTGTCTTCTAAAATAATTACGTTATATTTGCAGGCAAGTTCATAAAGCTTTTTGCGCTTAGCTTCGCTCATGCAGATACCGGTGGGGTTTTGGAAATTCGGGATGGTGTAGATAATCTTAGGTTTAGAAGCACTCCTAAGCTTATTTTCAAGCATAGCCATATCCATGCCGTCGTCCTCCATAGGAACGCCGGTAAGCTTTACGTTATAAGACTTGAAAGATGTGAGGGAGCCGGTAAAACTCGGTGCTTCACAGATTAGAGTTTCATGTTCGTTAAGGAGCACTTTACAGGAAAGTTCGTTCCCCTGCTGTCCGCCGGATGTTATAATTACGTCGTCAATCTCGGGATTGTATGAATTTTGTGAAAGAAGTCTTGCTTTCATGGTCTCGCGAAGTTTAGCATAACCTTCTGTAATACTGTACTGGAGAGCCGCAACGGGGTTGTCTTTCATTATCTTAGCGGCAATTTCGCCGATTGCTTCCGACGGAAAAGCCTCCGGCGCAGGATTCCCCGCCGCAAAACTAATAACCTGAGGAAGTGAAGTAAATTTTAGTATCTCGCGTATCGCAGAAGCCTGAAGCCCGGTAACTTTATCGGAAAAATCGTAATTCATGGTCTTTCATCTTTTCTATACAAATATTATCCCTTTTATTATATCACATTATCAAAGGCTATTGTTTAACAAATTGTTAAAAAATTTATATTGACTTGGTGAAATTTTTTGTGTATAATAAAAATGAGGTGGATAATATGGTGGATGTTATGATTGAGGAAGAGAAAAAGTTTCCGACCCTCGATGAACTTTTAGAGGACTGGGACGGCGTGCCGCCGGAAAAATACGACTGGGGAAAGCCGTTTGGCAGGGAGATAATATTATAGCTGCACAGGAATTATCCTGTACAGCTATTTTTACTATTATACCCTCTCTTTGTTCATTTGTCAACATAATTTCCCCCCCTCTTTTCATATACTTTCATATGAAAAAACAATCATTCCTATACGGTTCATTTATCCTCATTATTTCGGTAGTAATAACGAAAGTTATCGGCGCGGTTTTCAGGATTCCTCTTGCTAACCTTTTAGGCGGGGTCGGAATGGGGTATTATTCCGCCGCGTATGGGGTTTTCATGCCCGTTTACGCCGTAACCGCCGCCGGACTTCCCTCGGCTGTCGCGAAAATTGTCTCCGAAAACGCCGCAGCTTCGCGCTATGAAAACATCCGTAAAATCAAGCGCGTGTCGCTTATAGCCTTTACCCTCGCAGGGCTTTTTTTCACCCTCATATCTATCCCCGCCGCCTTTATTTTCATAAAAGTTTCGGACAATCCCGAAGCTTTGCTGCCGGTGCTTACTATACTTCCGGCGGTATTTTTCGGCTCGGTCTCATGCGTACTCCGCGGCTACTATGAAGGGCTTAGGAATATGCACCCCACCGCGATTTCGCAGGTTATCGAAGCGGTTGCAAAACTTGCCCTCGGGCTTGCTCTGACTATTGCAGTGCTTAATATGCCGTCGGCAGAATATGCGAATATTTTCGGGAAACTTTCGCGCTTATCCGCCGCCGCCGCCGCCGCGATTTTAGGCGTTACCCTTTCGGCAGTTTCATCGGTAATTTATCTGCTTATAAGAGGGGCTTTCAAAGACGATTTCCCTGAAAAAAACACCGATAAAAAAACGCAAACCGCAAGAGAAATACTATCTCCTCTCGTTAAGACAGCAGTCCCTATCGCTCTCGGAGCGCTTGTAACAAACCTTACGTCTCTTATCGACATTACTACTACTATACCGTCGCTTAAGGCGGCGATAAATGCTTCGATTACTCCTTTTCTTCCCATATTAGAAGCAGGAGTTCCCGAAGCAGAACTTGCGCCCTTTATTTTCGGAAGTTTTACCGGTCTTGCAGTAACAATTTTCACGCTCATTCCGTCCTTTACAAATATGTTTGGGAAGAGCGCGCTTCCGCTTATAGCCGAGACTGTTTCAAAAGAAGACGGAAAGTCTCACATCGAAAATGTAATCTTCACCGCCGCCGCAGTAGCTTTCCCGGGCGGAGTAGGAATATCTCTGCTGTCGGGTGAGATTTTAAG
>JAISHJ010000042.1 GCA_031262625.1 Ruminococcus sp.
TCCTCTCCCCCCCAGCGTAATATCCCCGTACCCCATACCTACCCCCAAAATTTATCGTTTTCTTCTTTTGTTGGGCGGTCCATTAGGATGGATAGGGCGTCTATTGGTTTGGTGTTTGCGTAGAGGATGTTGTAAGTTTGTTCTGTAATGGGCATGGGGACGCCGAGGGCTTTAGAGAATTCGAGGGCAGATTTGGTGCAGAAGAAGCCTTCGACGGTGCCGGTTTTGGCTACGGCGTCGGAGGGGGAGGTGCCTTCGCCTATTAGGATACCGGCGCGGCGGTTGCGGGAGTGCATGGAGGTGCAGGTTACTATCAGGTCGCCGAGACCTGATAAGCCGGCGAAAGTTTGTCGGGAAGCACCTAAAGCGATGCCGAGACGGGCTATTTCCGATAAGCCGCGGGTCATTAGGGCGGCTTTGGTGTTGTCGCCGACGGGGGTAACTTTTTCGAGACCGTCGCAGATACCGCAGGCGAGAGCGATAATGTTTTTGAGCGCGCCGCCGAGTTCGCAGCCTATAATATCGTTGTTGTGATAGATTCGGAAGACTTCGTTTGAGAGTTCGTTCTCTATCATTAACATTGCGGATTCGTCTAAAGATGCGGCAGTAACTGCCGTCGGGACACCGCGCCCGACTTCCTCCGCGTGTGAAGGACCGGTTATTACTACACAGGGGTGAGATGGCAGAACCTCCGCCATTACTTCACTCATCCTAAGCGGTAATGCCCCGTCAGCTCCCGCTTCAAAACCTTTGCTTGTGTTCACAATAACTGCATCTGAGCGTATATAAGGCGCAATCGCCCTTAAAGCATCCCTGCAAGCAAAAGTAGGCACGCTCGATATTATAATATCGCATTCCGAAAGTTCCGTCGGGTCGGCACTAAGCACCACCCCCGCCGGTATCAACACCCCCGGAAGCTTCAAACGATTCTCATTGTCAGCTTGAAGTACCGCTATCTCTCTCTTGGAATTGCTCCAAATAGTTACCGCGTGTCCGTATCGGTAAAACATTACGCCTAAAGCAAGCCCAAACCCTGCTCCTAAAATACCTATTCTCATGTAAGGTACGTTGGGGGGGAAACCTTTCTAAAGAAAGGTTTCCCCCCAAACCCCCCCTTTCCAAAGACTGCTTGTTCTTCTTCTTGGTTTTGAAGGTCTTTTTCGTTCCGCTTGCGCGAAATACTTTTATTAAAATCTTACTGTTCCGCTTTACTTCTTTTTATGAATAGTGAACTTATTTTCAGTATGTGACATTAATCGCTTTATATTATCTTTATGCATATAAATTAAAAGCGCGGAGGTAAGTACTGTTAATGCTACATGGATAAGGCTTTCGGACAGGCTAACGCCTTCTGCGAAGTAGTGGAGAGCGAATGTTAAGAAGGGATAAAGCACCGCAGAACTGATTGAAGCTACCGAAACGTAGCGCGTTATTATTATCATCAGTATGAAAAACGGAATTATTATCGCGAAAGTTAAAGGGTCTATTACAAGCAGAATCGAAGCGGAGACGAGTACTCCCCGCCCGCCCTTGAAGTGATAATACACAGGGAAGATATGCCCTATAATCGCGAAAATTCCCGAAATATAGCCGATACTCATGTTATCAAGCGGCACAGGGAGAATTTCTGCTATAACATATATCGAAATCAGTACTGCTATTACTCCCTTAGCAAGGTCGCCGAGGAGAGTACATAACGCCGGAAACGCGCCATAACAGCGGTAGGTGTTCGTTAAGCCTGCGCTTCCCGAACCATGCTCTCTGACGTCTTCATGCTTTAGAAGACGTACCCAAATTATCGAAGAATTCGCCGAACCGAGAAGATATGAAACTAAAGCGATTAGTATAAATGAAACTATTACCATTTTATATTACCTTACTTAAGCATTAATATCCGTGGGGAAAGCTTTGAAATATAGGTTTTGTCTGACGTCACAAGAAAGCTTTTGGGCATATCGTAAGTTATCGTAATGGTCTTCCTCCCGAGATGACGGAGGAAATTTTTCGTGTCTTTATTTGAAGAGGTCTTCTCTATATCGAAAATTCCCACTATATCAGTGTCTGTGATGAAAACGCCCTCACCTAAGTGGATGCGCCTCGCCGTCTTTAACATGAAATTTTTGCCCCTTAGCAGTAATTTCTTCACAAGAAGTAATTATCGTTTGAAAGCCGGATAGATTTTCGGAAATATACTTTCGCCTTTTACCGTCAAGCTCCGACAAAACGTCGTCGAGGAGTACTATCGGCGGGTCTTCATGCTCAACCGTTAAGATTTTCGCCGCCGCAAGCTTTACGGCAAGCGAAACGCTCCTCTGCTGCCCCTGCGAAGCATACTCTCTCACCGGCTTCCCGTCAAGGGTGAAAAGCAAGTCGTCGCGGTGGATTCCTACGAGAGTAGTTCCGGCGCGCCTGTCGTCCGAAGCATGAGAAGCAAGGCGCGAAAGGTAGTAATCAGCGGTAAAATTACTCTCGTCTTTATAGACATTTGAGCGGTATCTAATTTCTAAAGTCTCTCTGTCGGAGGAGATTTCGGAATAAATGCGCCCTGCCGCTTTTTGAAGCATTTTTATATAAACATCACGATAAAGAGAAAGATGGGAGCCTATTTTTGAAAGCTGTATATCCCACATTTCGGTATCAACGGGGCGGCTGTCCTTCAAAGCGGCGTTTCGCTGCGAGAGAATTCGATTGTAGCGAGCGAGTACTGCCCCGTAGGCTGGGCGAATCTGTGCTATGGATAGGTCTGTAAATGCTCTCCTACAAGACGGTTCGCCGGAAGCAAGCTTTAAGTCGTCCGGGGTGAAAATTACTGCTCTCAGACTGTCGAAAAGCTTTGAAAATCTTCTTACCGGAACGCCGTTAATCTTTATGTCGGGCGGACGTTTAAGGAATGCTGATGCTGTCAAGACTTGACTGCGAAGCTTGTCCTCAAACTCTACTTCTGCTTCAAAGCGGTCTCCTCCGAAGCTGTACATCTCACGCTCTTTTGCTCCGCGAAAACTCTTTACCCCTGTCATTATCCATATAAGTTCTAAGAGGTTGGTTTTGCCCTCGCCGTTGTCACCGTAAAGAATATTCAGCCCGGGGGAGAACGATAAGTCGATATTTTTAAGGTTGCGGAAGCCCTCCGCCTTTAATTTAGTAATTATCATATAGTTACTTTGCAGCTTTTGCCGTCAAATTCGAAAATGTCTCCCTCGCGAAGCTTCTTTCCGCGCTGTAAGCAGACTTCTCCGTTAACTTTTACCATTCCGTCTAAAATATAAGCTTTAGCATCAGAGCCCATGTTAACAAGTCCTGCGAATTTTAACGCCTGTTGCAGCTTTATATATTCGGTTGTTATCTTTATTTCCATTAGTTCTTCACATTCGACAGCATTAATTTAATTCTGTTCTCTTGGTTAACCCTCGTTGCGCCGGGGTCGTAGTCTACCGCTACTATATTCGCTTCGGGGAAATTGTCGCGCACCACTCTGTTCATGCCGCGCCCTACTATGTGGTTAGGGAGACAGCCGAAAGGCTGCGCTACAACTATATTCGGCACGCCGTGCGCGCAGAGTGCTGACATCTCCGCCGGTATAAGCCATCCCTCGCCCATCTTCACGCCCTGATGAATAAGGCTGTCCGCAAAGGCGCGGAGTTCCTCGAAATTGTGCGGCACTTCAAACACGCCTTGGGAAGCTATTAATTCCGACATTTCATAAGACTTCGCGAGCAAAAATTTATACGCCGCATTAAAGGCTAAAGTCTTGGGAGTGAATATGCCGTAAATTTTGCTATCGTTAACGGTGTTTACTGCGCAATACAGGCAGAAGTCTAAAAAGGACGGAACTATAGGTTCTGCTCCCTCGCGGATTAGAAAGTCTTCAAGATGATTATTCGCAAGGGGAGAGTACTTAACGTAAATTTCCCCCACAATCCCGACCTTCGGCTTGTCAAATCTGTGCATGGGAATGTTCGCGAAATCGTCAAGAATTCGCCTGTAAAAATGGCGCGTGCGCTTGTAAGAACCGTCGGTGAAACTATGCGCTAACCGCTTCTCCCAGCGTGAAAGCATACGCTTCGCATCGCCGGAAGTCTTCTCATAAGTGCGCGCTCTGTTATAGCAGTTCATCAAAATGTCGCCATAGAGAGCCGCATGGAGGAACATCCAAAACATCGGGAGAGTTACTTCAAACCCCTGATTCTTTTGAAGCCCCGAAAAATTTATCGAAAGCACAGGTATCTGCGGATAGTCTTTCGCAAGAGCCTTCTTAAGAAGGAACAAATAATTAGAAGCCCTGCATCCGCCGCCCGTCTGCGAAATCATTACTGCAATCTTATCGGTATCATATCGCCCCGACTTAATAGCCTCTAAAAACTGCCCGATAACAAGCAGCGCCGGATAACAAGTATCATTATGGACGTGCTTTAACCCCTCGTCAGTAACACTCCGCTCCGAAGAAGTCAGAAGCTCTATGTCAAATCCGTGCTGACGAAAGACAGCCATTATAAGCCCAAAATGTATAGGCAGCATATCGGGAATCAAGATTTTATGTTTTTGCTTATCAAACAATTTAGGATACGTTGGGGGGAAACAGTTTCTGAGCAGTTACTAAAGTAACTGCGAAAGTTTCCCCCCAAACCCCCTTTCAAAGACTTTTTCGTCATTTCTTCGAGAGATTGCTTTGGGGAATAGCTATTGCTTTTCTTCATATGATTTTAGGGTTTCTTCGCAAAA
>JAISHJ010000106.1 GCA_031262625.1 Ruminococcus sp.
AGGAAGAAAGCAGGCGCCAAGAAAAATGTTTAAAGTCCGGGAGGGGTGGGGGTTTTGGGGAGGGGAGGGGCGGGTCACCGCTCCTCCCCTCACCAAAAGTATCATCCCCGTACCCCGTACCCAGTATCCCCGCGTTAAACGACTTGTCCGGAGTCGTCGGTTTCGTCTTTTTTGGGGGAGAGTAAGGTATCGAGGAGTTTGTAGAGTAGGTTAACGTCGATGGGTTTGGGGAGGTAGCCGGACATACCGGCGTCCATAGATTTTTTCATGTCCTCGTCGAAGGCGTTTGCGGTCATTGCTACTATGGGGATGGTGCGGGCGTCGGAGTGGGACTCGTTTTGGCGGATTAATCTTGTTGCGCCTAGGCCGTCGAGGACGGGCATACGTATATCCATTAGAATTACGTCGAAGAAGCCTTCGGAACTGCCGGTGTATTCGTCTGCGCCTATTTTGCCGTTTTCGGCGGTAACTACTCTAAAGCCGGCATCTTCGAGGATAGCAACTGCTATTTCGGTGTTAAGTTCGTTGTCTTCTACGAGGAGGGCATTTTTTCCGGTGAAGAAGCCCTCGTAGTTTTTGGGGGCGTGGTCTTCGGGGTCGGGTTCTACTGCACCGCTTTGTTTTAGGGGGATAGTGAAGAAGAACTTGCTGCCGCGCCCGAGTTCGGAGGAGACTTCGATAGTGCCGCCCATAAGTTTTACTATGCGCGAGGAGATTGACAGCCCTAAGCCTGTTCCGCCGTAGACTTTTTCGGAGGAGTCAAGCTGAACGAAGCTGTCGAAAACGCGCTTGGAGTCCTCCTCTGATATGCCTACACCGGTGTCGGTTACCGAGAAATAGTAGTCATTGTCTGTTTCGGTAACATTAAGGCTTATGTAGCCTGCTTCGGTAAATTTCACGGCGTTACCGAGAAGATTGGTGAGCACCTGCTTTATGCGCGGTGCGTCACAGAAAACGTTTTTGTGCAGTATATTAATTTCGGTTAAAAAGTCCATGCCGCTTCGCTCTATCATGGGGCGAATCATACCGCAGACATCTTCAACCGCTTCTTTTAAATCGGCAGGAGCGATTTGGAGCGAAACTTTTCCGCTTTCGATTTTTGACATATCAAGCACGTCATTAATAATCGTCAGAAGGAACTTTGCGGAACTGTCAATTTTGTTCAGACAGTCTAAAGCGCGGTCGGAATTGCCGTCCGTTTCGGCTTTCCGCGCAATATCGGAAAGACCTAAAATCGCATTCATGGGGGTGCGGATTTCGTGTGAAATTTTCGATAAAAATTCAGTCTTAGCCTTTGAAGCAGTATCGGATTTAGCGCGGGAAAGGTGAGAAGTAATAATCTTCGTTACTTCGTTAAGGTCTTTTATTACCGCTTCTGTCCAGACAAATCTCGGGTCGGCGTGAGTAAAGACAATCTTTCCGGCAAGTTCGCCGTTAACATACATTCCGCAGGCGAAGACGGAGTAATCGGAAAGGTTTCCTACCCGAAGGAGAGTTTTTATGCTGTCGGAAGCGTTGTCAAGGCTTGTGACAATATGCATACCTTCGCCGTGAGCGAAGCTGTCAAAATCGGAGTAGTATTCGCGCGGAACTCTGCTTAACCTGTCGGTAATGGGCGGTGTACCGTCGGAAACGAATGAATATGTAATGGTATTCGTGAGAAAGTCCATGTCGTTTTCGACAATGAAGACACGCGAGAGGTTAAAACGCTTTGCGGCAATCCGCGAAAGCATATTAATTACGCTCGAAGTATCTTTCGTACGTTCAAAGAGGTTGAAAGCAATCGCCGCAACAGACATTGAAGCTATGTCGGAATTAAAAGTGATAGGCGTAGGAATATAGGTTAAAGGCTTTCTTATCTCTTCCGGAAGTTCTGAGAAGTATACATAGCCGCCGCCGGTAAATATTTTGTCGGAAAGCGACTGCACGGCGGCATTTGTCCTCCCCGCAAGGTCGTATATAGTAATACCCGGTAATGATTTTGCCGCGCCTATGGTTATGGAAAGTTCTAAGTCTTTATTTTCGCCGAAATAGATAGAATCTTTTGATTTATGAATCCGCTCTATAATCTCGCGGTGATTAATTTCTAAAGATTCCGGAGGAATAAGCGCGAAAATTTCATTATCGCCGCCGCGTACTAAAACCGAACCTTCCGGCGCAATTTCTCTAAGTTTTTCCGCAACCATAAAGTGAATAACATTGGTGTAGAAAAGCCCGTAGTAGCTTTCGGATAAAAGCGCAGGCTCAAGCTGAATTTGCAAGAGAAGAAGCGGCTCTTTAGCTTTCAGAATTGCTTCCGCACAGCGCGAAAGTCCATATTCGCGGTTAAAAAGCTTTGTGGTGGGGTCGGTGCGCATACGGAGGAGTTCGCGTTCGCGGCGATATTCCTCTTCCGACACATCTAAAGTAGTACCGATAAGGCGCAAGAAGTTTCCGTGTTCGTCAAAAAAGGTCTTGCAGGAGAAGCGAATCCAAGCATATTCGTTGTCGGACTTAAATATAGCACGCGGCAAAAATGCCATGTTAATTCTTGCCGTAACAGGCGAAACAGGCTCTCCGGTAAAGAGTGCGCTGATCTTTTTTTCGTCTTCGGGGTGAACAAACTCGCCGTCGCGCATACGCTTCCTTGTATGCTCAACCGTCCATACAAAGGGATCGCTGTCGATACCGAAACGGCTTATTTTCGTAATATCCGTATCGGGGGAATATTCAAGAAGCGTACCTGTTGCGAGAGAGAGGGCAAGTTTATACCGCTCCTGCTCCTCCGAAAGCCGCTTTTTATCGCTTTGAGACCGCCTGTAACTTTCGTTGAGTGCGCCCCTTAAAACAGCGATTTCTTTAACGTCAAAATTTTTAGGCGAAGGAATCGGAGCATTTGAAGAATTGCGCTTAACGCTTTCGGTGAGGGTTTTGAGAGGATTTACTGCTAACCTAACGATAATGAAGCAGAAAAGCAGCGCGAGGGTTACGCTTAAGGTTGCCGCTTTTAAAACGTCGCTCCAAAGGTGAGAAGCAGTAGCAAAAAGGCTTGTGTCGGGCGATATTCCGGCAACTGCCCATACCTCATCCGCAAAGGGTGAATCATCCGGATAAAGGTCGAGACTGTAAATACTCATATGGGATGTTGCGCCGGCTTCATCATGAAGACGATTATACACATAAATATTGTCCGTGACCATATGCCAAGGCTCGTAAACGTCCTTATAGACAGCGGTGGGAACGCCCGGTGAGAATATATCGGAAGCCGCTTCTCCTGTTAAAATGTAAGGGTTAAGAAGAAGACTTTTTTCTTCCGAAAGAGCATCGGAAGAATGAGGAGGGTTAACCGCTATTTCCGACTTTTTGTAGGAAGCAAGCATAAAGCCGCCCTGTCCGATAGTGTCAAAATCGGAAACAGGGAAAAATTCGCTCTTTATAAGGCTAACCTGTACTTCGCTCCCCACAACGCCGATAATTTCGTCTCCGACAAATATAGGCATTGAATAGGTTATGTAGGTGTAGGTATCAGTTCCGCTTTCGTCGTTGGATAAAACGCGGGGAGGTCCCCAATATCCGTAAGCGGAAGCGGGCAGACCGGGGTTCTCTTTCGCCGCTTCTATCGGCTTTATAAGCATATCGAAGACGTGCTTATTATCTTCTCTTATTGTATAGTCGGGCCGCCAGTAAACATCGACGGGAATTCCTCTGTCGGCGGAAATGTCGTTATGTCCGCGCTCTAAAATTATATCGGAGTAGTCGGAAGGATTGTTTGTAGGATCAAGGTCGCGAAAGTGTAAGCCGTGGTGAGGTTCTCCCGATAGTATATTGCTCCCGTCGTCTCCGTTTGAAAATACAACAAAAACACCGTTAGCGTTAGAGAAACGAAGCGTGCCGAGCATAGAATCGGCAAACTCCTCATCAAGTACCGCGATTTTCTCTTGGCTTTCATAGAGATCGCTGACGGTGAGACCGCTTTCATCAAGATAACGCTCTACAACTGCTCCGATGTCTTCGCCGAGACTTCCGATATTAGACCAGTGGTCTGTCATATCGTCGTCAAGCGCCCTCGCCGCTCCCTCTGAAGTCTTAGCAAGAATGTTAAGGGAATTTTCCGTAAGTGTCTGCATAGTCCCGTTTCGCCATATGAGCAAACAAGCCCCTATAATCATCAGGATTATAACAAGCATTATCGGAAAAATTACATTTGTATAGAGGGAGAAGCTTAGTTTTTTCTTTCGCATAATACGTCCATGTATCATTTATTTACAGTTGAGAGGAGTGTTTGGGGAAAAAGTCAAAACGAGGCTCTAAAAATTTCGGCGTGTATTCCGCCTGCCCCGGGAAAATGTCGGTGAGAGTGTCGAAGATATTATCCCAACTATAAATACTCTCCGGAAGGAGGAAATATTCCCTCACAAGTTCACAGCTTTCGGGAACTATCGGGCGAAGAAGCGAAAGGCTTACCTTTATTCCGTAAATGCTGTCTATAAGCCACTGTCTTCGTATAGCATCCGCATTTTCAGCCTTGTCCGAAGCAGTCTTGCCTTTGCTTTGAACCTTGCTTAAAAAGCGAATGAAGCTGTCGAGTACATATGATACCTGATGAAATTCATAGCGATACATGAAGCGTTCGTACTGTAAAATAGCTTGCTCCGCTTCGTCAATTACTTCTTTTGACACTTCCCCTAAAGGCATTTTCCCGTCCGTACATTTTTGTATTTCGTAAAGACAGGTCCTGCAAATGCGGTTAAGCACGTTGTTTAACAAAAATCCCTCTTTTGTTACCGGGTCGGAATCAGTCTCTTTCGCTTCGGGATTAAAAGGCTTCGGCTGGAAGCTTACGCTCCTCATTCCCAAACCGAGGGAGATAAAATGCATACGAAGCTGGTCTACCGTGTAAAAGTCAAGCAGTTCGTCCGCCATGGGAGGCTTTATTTTTCCGCTCGAAGATGCCTTTTTATCAAGGAATAATATGTGGTGGTTAGCCACAAATTCCGGTATTATAAGTTCTCCGTCTAAAGGCAGATGCGCTTCGGAGGAGTTATAAGCCATAAACATTCCCGGCTCTGCCACACAGTAAAAATATATGTTGTCCTGCCCTATAAACTGATATACTTTAGAGTCGGAAGAACACCAGTACTTTTTCCACTCATCTTCGGAAGCACCTATGCTTTCAAGATAAGCTTTAGTGAAACTTATAGGCGCCCATAAAGATTCCGGCCATACATACACAGTTGAAGGTTCTTCCCCCGCTTCAAAAACAGGCGCTTTAAGCCCCCATTCCGTGTTACCGGTAAGGCGAAATGGTACGAGAGTCTTTCCGGTGCGAAAACGTATCTGCTTTGAAGAGAGGATTTCTTCCGCCGCTTCCCTGTCCGAAAGCTTAGTAAATGTAATCGTGAAAGAACTCTTTTTAGGGTCTGTAATCTCTTCGTGAGCAGGAAGACTAAAGCTTACAGCTTCATATCCTTCGCGATAGTCATTCATTATATAGATAACAGGCGGCTCTAAAAATTCCGATACTGTCTTCTTAACGACAGCACGAACATTCTCTGCACCCGATATATACTCTTTCAAAACGTCCATGTCTTCGGGAAGCTTATAGTAGTAGTTAGTAACCTCCCGCATTACAGGAGTTTCACCCGTTATAGAACTTATAGGGTTAATAAGGTCCTTCGGTAAAAAGCTATGCCCCAGATCACATTCATCCGCATACGCCTTCTCGGAATTACACCCCGCAACAGGACACCGCCCCGTCACTTGCCGTCCGTTAAGAAATACCCCCGCAGTCTCGTCAAAAAACTGCTTGGTAGATAGCTTCTCAAGCTTCCCATTATCATACATCTTTCGCATGAAAGAAAGCGTGTATTCCTGATGAATTTCCCCCGCACGACCGATAGCAGACCCTTCAAATATAGAAGGGCATACATTGTAAGCCGCCAGCGTAGCCTTGTGCGAAGCATTATTCTCCATCACAAAATCAGTAATAGAGCCTTCATAGCCGCCCTCACAAAGCTTACGATAACTCTCAACAATAGGCGACCCATAACAGTCCGTCCCCGACACAAATATTACATTAGAAGCCCCAATACGATCCTTCAAAAACCGCGTGTACACATCAGCAAACACAAATACCCCGCCAATATGCCCAAAATGCAGCTTCTTATTCCCATAAGGCATCCCCCCCGTAACAACAGCACGTTTCGGGAACTTGGGTCTTTCGTTTATAGATAATCTCTTAGCCAAAAGTACGTTGGGGGGAACTTTTCTGAAGAAAAGTTCCCCCCAAACCCCCTTCCAAAGACTTTTTCATTATTCATCTTTTTGTTTTATATAGTAAACGGCACAACCGTTGAAAATGCGTATTTATAGCGCGAAAACCAAAGCGCAGCAAGCGCAATACGAAGCGCGAAAGCGCGAAAGCCCCGAAAGCGGAGCGAAAAGAGGAAAGCGAGCGCCAAGAAAAATGTTTAAAGTCAGGGAGAGGGGGGGTCTGGGTGGGAGAGTGGATGGTGGCGCAGCCCAAAAAAAACCGCTCCCACCCACCGTAACATACCCCCTCCCCAAGATACCGG
>JAISHJ010000009.1 GCA_031262625.1 Ruminococcus sp.
GCTATAATGCTTGCGGTTATAATTATAGTTATGGCTGTGCCCGAGGGCTTGCCGCTGATGATTTCTCTCGTTTCAAGCCTTAATATGGGAAAGATGCTCAAAGACAATGTGCTTGTACGAAAAATAAGCGGTATTGAGACTGCCGGCAGTATTAATCTTCTCTTTTCCGACAAAACCGGGACAATTACGAAGGGTCACCTTGAAGCGATTCTTTACGCTGACGGTTTGGGAGTAGAAACCGAAAAATATGACGACATTCCCGATGTTCAGCGAAAGTTCATGAGTTACTGCATTAACGAAAATACCGATGCAGTAATCAGCGGTGACGCACCGCACGACGTAAAGGTTATAGGGGGCAATCTCACCGAGCGTGCTGTTCTTGCTTACACGGGCGGAAGAGGTTCTATAGGCGCTAAGAAGCTTGCGGTACTCCCCTTTAACAGTTCAAATAAATATTCTGCAACTTCTATTGATGCGCCGGACTTTAAGGGTACTGTTATAAAAGGCGCGCCGGAGCGGATTTTGCACCGCTGTAAATATATCCTAAAAGCTGACGGAAGCAAAATGCCGGTCGAAGGCGACTGGCTTATCGACAATAAAATTGATGCTCTCGCCGAACGGGCAATACGCGTACTTATGTTCGCCGTTTCCGACACAATAATGGATGCCGAAAACCCGGATATAGAAGGGGATGACTGGACACTCGTCGGAATCCTCGGAATACGCGATGATGTTCGCCCCGAGTCTATTACTGCAATTGCGGAAGTTCAAAAAGCGGGAATCCAAGTAGTAATGATTACCGGGGACAGAAAAGAAACTGCTGTTGCTATCGCGAAAGAAGCAGGGCTTGTTAAGAATGAAGACGATATACTCCTCACTTCGGATGAATTTAATGAACTTTCAGACGAAGAAGTTGCGGAAATTCTCCCGAAACTTCGCGTAATCGCCCGCGCACTCCCCCACGATAAATCTCGCCTTGTGCGTATTTCGCAAAACTTAAATCTTGTTGTCGGAATGACAGGCGATGGTGTTAACGACTCCCCTGCCCTTAAAGCCGCCGATATAGGTTTCGCAATGGGTATAACAGGGACTGAGGTTGCTAAGGAAGCTTCCGAAATAATAATAATGGACGACAATTTCAGTTCAATCGACAAGGCAATTTTATACGGACGTACAATATTTAACAGTATCCGCAAATTCATTATCTTCCAGTTAACTATAAATGTTTCGGCAGTACTCATCTCATTTATAGCGCCCTTAATCGGTCTCGGCGAACCGCTTACGATTACACAGATTCTCTGGATTAACCTTATTATGGACACCCTTGCGGCAATTGCATTCGGCGGCGAGCCTGCTCTCCACCGCTATATGAATGACAAACCCAAACGCCGCGATGAACCGATTGTGAGTCGGGAAATGATGTCGGAAATCGGTACAGCGGGCGTTGTAACATTTACCCTCGCACTTATCTACCTTCTTGCGCCGTTCGTTAAAGATATGTTCCGTCCCGCGGCAGAATATACCTCACCTAACGGTGTGCTTATTACCGAAAGCTACCTCTACACCGGCTTCTTCGCATTCTTCGTCTTCACTGCAGTATTTAACGCATTTAATGCACGAACTGAACGGATAAACCTATTCGACAATATTAGTAAAAATAAAGGTTTCCTTTATGTCATTGCCGCAATTGTAATTATTCAGGTTGCTTTAATCTACCTCGGGCGCGGCGTATTTGAGTGCTGGGGGCTTACGCTTTCCGAATGGGCAGTTGTTCTCTGTTTCGCGGTCATAATTATCCCGATTGACTTACTGCGAAAAGCTATAATGCGGGTATTCATTAAAAAAGCATAGAAGATAAAAGGGTGGTTATAAACTGCCCTTTTTATGTTGTTATTTGACATTGACAAAACGTAAATATAATGATATAATTATTAAAAAAATACATAAGGTTTTTTATATGCTAAGCTACCTGAAAAATATCATCACTAAATTTTTTGATAAAGAACTCTCATTCAGAATCCGTGTTTTTAACGTAATCGGACTTACGGGGGTAATAGTCAGCATTGCCTCTGCCGTAAATGCGGCGTTTTCAAATAATCCTGTTTTAGTTTTTGCCTCTGCCGCAGCTGCTGTCGTTGCGGTGATAATGATGTATATTTTTACATTTACTAAGTACAGACTGCCGATTAAAATTATCACTGTAACTGTAATTTTTTGTACCGTTTTTCCGATGATTTTTTTTGAAGTCGGTGACTACGGTATGATTATTTTTGTCCTCGGTATTTTATTTTCGTCGGTACTGTTTGAAAAAAGGAAAAATGCAATATTAATCTGTTTGGCACTGCTTTTATACTACTCTGTCATTATTGTTATTGAGCATATTCCTCCGTTTAGTAATGATAAACCTGATTTCGCAGAAATCCGAATGCAGATTATGACGTTTATTCTCAATTCAGGAGCAATTGCTATTACCGTAATATGGCTTATTGATGCGTATGAACGTCAGGCGGAAAAACTTCAAATAATGAACAAAAACAAGATAGAATTTTTAAGCAATTTTTCCCACGAACTGAAAACACCGCTCACTTCCATCAGCGGTTACGCACAATTCGGCGAAAATATCATCAAAACTACAGAAAATTTTACCGAAAAGGATATTAATCAAATTCGTAACAGCTTTGCGAAAATTTCACGCTCTGCTTCTTATCTTGACCGTATGAGTACACAGCTTCTTGAAATTACCATGATTGAACAAGGTGTCGTGGTAATTAACCCTGCGCCTTGTGTCTTTAGGGACATTGCGGAGCGGATTCGCGGACAGTTTGATACTCTTTCAAATGATTCGGAAAATACTCTCGAAGTTTTAGAAATCGGTGACCTCCCTATCATAAACACCGACCCGGATAAGGTGATTCAGGTTCTCTTTAACCTTATTAAGAATGCAAACCGACATACTAAAAACGGTGTAGTTACGCTCTCTGCAAAGCGTGAAGACGATCGGGTAATAATTACCGTTGCCGATACCGGTTCGGGAATACCGAACGAACTTATTCCTTTACTCTTCAAAAAATATCCGCAAACCATAATCGGCGAAATTAAAACAGAACATGGTATAGGACTTTATATATGTAAAACTTATATTAATGCTATGGGCGGCGAAATTTCCCTGAGCAAAACTTCGGAAGCAGGTTCTGAATTTTTGTTTTCGCTGCCGATAAAATAATTACAGGTAAAAATTCTGCGAAATTTCAAAGACATATCCGACAGAACGCAGATTAGTTATTGAGATAAAGTCGGAACGCTCAATCTTCGATTTCAGGTTTGAGATTTGTTTTTGCAGTGCCATTGAGTCACCGACCATCGGCGTTTTCCACACAGATTCATAGATAAATTTTTGACTGAGAGTTTTCCCCTCATTTTCAAGGAATATCATAAGTATAGAAAATTCCTTCGGTGTAAGAGTTAGATTCTCTCCGTCGAGATATGCCGTAAGAGTATTTGTGTCAATTCTGAGCCTTCCGCCTCTGAAAAGACTGAAGCTCTTTTCTTTGCGTCGGAATGCCGCTGCGATTCTTACGCAAAGTTCGTCAAGGTCATATGGTTTCGTAATATAATCATCGCCGCCGGCTGAAATTCCGCGGATTATATCTGCTTTTGTATTTTTTGCCGAAAGGACAATTACGGTTGCATTAGTGCGCAGATGTATCTCCGGCATTAGAGCTAAACCATCGCCGTCTTTCAGGTTAATGTCAAGTAAAATTACATCAATTTCCTTGCCGATGTCAAATAGAACACCTTTTGCTTCCGAAATGGAAACGCATTTGTGAATTCTGACATTTCCGTTAAAATAACGGTCGATAACAGTCTCATTAAGGTCAAGTATATCCGGTGAATCTTCAATCATAAGTAAAACAGGAATCATAAAAATCATCCTCCGCTCTCAATTATTAATTATATCACAATAACACGAAAATTTCAACTAATTGAATTTTTCTTCAAATAGCAAAGCAAACACCGCAAGAAAAACTTGCGGTGTTTGTTTATGAGAGTAAATGCCGTACATAAGCGGAACGATTTTAATTAAGAAATAACAAGAAGAAAAAGCGAAAAAGTCTCTGAAAGGGGGGTTTGGGGGGAAAACTCTCTTCAGAGAGTTTTCCCCCCAACGCATCCTTAAGATTTTTTTAGTTTAGCTACAAAGAGGTCCATTAGGTGTTCGGCGGAGTCGATATGCTTACCGTTGGCGGAATCGACGAGAGCGTTAGCAAGTTCTGAGGAGATGCCGCCGGCTTGAATAGTGGCGCGGAGAGGACCGAGGACAGAGCAGGCGTACATCATGTGGAATTGGTTATTCTTTACGCCGCCGGTTTTATGAAGGAGGATTTTTTCGGTAATTGTGCAGAATGATTTACAGAAGAGTGAGGATGCGGCAAGTTCGTCGGGAGTATCATTGAGGGTGAATTCGCCGGGACGTTTGGGGAAGTCGTCGTAGGCGGGAATTGTGTAGGTTATGGGAGCGAAGGTATCACCTTCTACGGCAATTTCGGCGGTTTGATTGCCGATTTGGATAGTATAGATACCGCCGGGAATTACCCATTTGCCCTGCCAAACGGCGAAACTGCGCGGTTCAAGGGTAAATTTAACAACAGTTTCGGCGCTCTGCTCGAGGAATACTTTTGTAAAGCCTTTGAGTTCGCGGACAGGGCGGTCAAGTGTCGTGTTTTCGGGTGCAGCAACGTACATAAGTACTGCTTCGCCGCCGGCTCTGTTACCGACATTCTTTATGCGTACGGAAACTGTGTCGTTAGTCACAGTGAGTTTTGAGTATTCAAATTCTGTGTAGGACAAACCATGTCCGAAGGGGAAACGAACGGTAATCGCATTCTTTTCATAATAACGGTAACCAACGTAAATACCCTCTTTATAAACGGCATTTTTAGCACCGTAAGTGTCGGCAGAGGGAGTATCGGCGTATTCCATACACCAAGTCTCCGCAAGCCGTCCGCAGGGGTTAGCGAAACCGTAAAGAAGGTTCTTAACAGCTTCCGCGCCCGCCTGACCGGGAAGCCCCATGTATAGCACAGCCTTAACCTTGTCAATCCAAGGCGTTTCAACAACACCGCCGGCAAACAAAACAACTACAGTATTCGGGTTAACAGCCGCAGTTTCTTCGATAAGCTTAATATCTTCGGGAGGAAGCCTTAAATTTGTGCGGTCAAAACCTTCGGACTCGTATTCGTCGGGAAGTCCGGTGAAGATTACAGCTATATCACATTCAGCTGCAGAACCATCACTCTTTATAACTTCGCTTAACTGCGATAATTTTGTAGGATTAATAAGCGACGAACCTGCGCCTTGATAACGAAGTTTTGTATACATTCTGCCGAAAGCGGAGACGGTTTGTTCCGGCTTAATCGGAAGAATATTATCGGTATTTTTGAGGAGAACTGCCGATTGTTCAGCGGCTTTTTGGGCAATGTTGTGGTGTTGGTCGTAATTACAGGAACTCGGACGAAGCTTGTACATTTCGCCGTCTTTGCCGAATTTACGCACCCATGCCTTAACGCGATCTGCGGCTCTTCTTATAATTTCCTTCTTAAGTTTACCTTCCTTAACATCCTTCGCAACTTCTTTTTCCATGTAGTAGTGACAGCCGGGCATGAGAAGGTCACAGCCCGCTTTAAGCGATTCTGTACGGTTATTGATAGCCGTCCAGTCCGACATTACAAGCCCTTCAAAGCCCCATTCGTCACGTAAAATGTCGGTTAGAAGCATCTTATTTTCAGGGCAGTATTCGCCGTTAATGAGATTATAAGCCGCCATTACGGAGGAAGGTGAGGATTCCTTTATAGCAATTTCAAAAGCTGTCAGATAAATTTCGCGGAGGGTACGCTCGTCAAGAGCCGAATTTGAACTCATGCGGCGATTCTCTTGATTGTTGCAGGCAAAATGCTTAATACAGCCGCCTATCCCAGAAGCTTGAAGCGCGCTTATAAAGCCGGCGGCAAGCTTTCCCGCAAGGTAAGGGTCTTCAGAAAAATACTCAAAATTACGTCCGCAGAGCGGGTTACGTTTGATATTTACGCCGGGACCGAGAACGACATCCGCGCCTTGTTCATTCGCTTCTTCCGCTATTGCTGTACCGATTTCGCCGAGAAGTTTCGTGTCGAAACTGCAAGCGGTGGAAACAGCGGTAGGAAAACAAGTTGCGGGCTTTGAACCTTGATGGAAGATGTTTTCGGTAAAGTCCTGCATACGAAGCCCGTGAGGTCCGTCACTCATGAAAAGGGACTCTAAACCTTCCTCAGGAACAGGCACGGTTTTCCACGCCGAAAGACCTTCTGTTAATCTTAATTTTTCACGAAGGGTCATAATATTCTCCAATTTTTTACTAAAATATGTATACTATTCTTTGTATAAAAGGGCAGAACCTGTCTGCCCCTTTAATTTTCGTATGTCTAAAGCCTGATATTGTCTACTTCTTTTCGTGCAAATTCTGCATCAAAGGGTTCGCCCTGCTTTTTTACGGCAGAGTTTGTGAGATTTCGGGAGTTTTCCTGTTTCGATTTTTTCCCGACTTTCGCGGCGTTACCGTGAAGTGTTAAGCCTTTATCCATAATAATCACCGTGAATATTATGTGTAGGATTATTGCGGATATACCTTAGGCTTGCTCGAATGCTCTTATATCTGCGCAGATAGTAGTTTTTTAGGCTTGCTCGAATGCTGATTTATCTGCTCCGCAGATGGGACAGTTCCAGTCATCATCAACCTGTTCCCAAGGTGTGCCGGGAGCAATTCCGCGCTCGGGATCACCCATTTCGGGGTCGTATGTGTAACCGCAGATAGTACAAACGTATTTCATAGTTATAACCTCCGTTAATAGATATTAAAAGCTTCTCAGCTGTTTTTCCAGAGACTGTGGAGATTGCAATAAGCGTAAACCGCAGACGCATCAACGCCGGGTTCAAGAGTAAATACCGCCGCAGGCTTATCGCCGGGCTTTAAATTCTTTACGAGGAAGCCTTCGCTTGTTTCGAGAACAATCCATCTGATGAAATGTTCGGGGAGCATGGGGTGGTCAACAGAACCGACGTTAACGGTTATAGTATTCCCTGCAGCACTGACTACGGGAATATGCTTTTCAGCAGCCGCTTCGACAGTACCGGGAACAACTTCCGTCATTTTTTCGCCGCAGCACTGAACATTCACGCCGGAATCCTCAAGCATAACGATAATGTTTCCGCAATGTTTGCATCTGAAAAATTTCATTTTATTTCCTCCGTTTAATGTATATATTTTATCCTATTTTCTCAAAAACATCCGTTCCGTGTTTGCAAATCGGGCAGATAAAGTCAGGGGGGAGTTCCTCGCCCTCGTAAACATAGCCGCAGACTTTACAAATCCAGCCCTTTTTCGGTGAATCCTTTGGCTTTTTCGGAGCAGGTTTGATGTGGTTTTGGTAGTAATCGTAGGTAACAGACGGTATTGTCGAAAGTTCAAAAGCTTCGGTTATTTCTGCGATAAACATTGTATGTGTGCCGCAGTCTATTCTGTTAGTAATCTCCCCTGCGATAACAGCGTTTGCGTGGCGGTCGGCATAAAGCGTTCCGTTAAAAGCGCGCTTTACAAATCCTGCGCCGTCAAATTTATCGACAGCCTTCCCGGACTGATAGCCGAAACGCTCAACCAGACCAAACGGTACATCTTCTTCAAGCACCGAAAGCGTAAATTCATTCTGTACCATCAGCATATCGTGCGTAGTATTCATTTTGTTGACGGTAAAGGCTATCTGTTTCGGCGTGTCGGTAATCATCATCGCCGCATTTATTATACAAGCGTTGTCTTTCGGATATTTATCCGAAGGTTTCGCAGAGAGCAGATAGAGGCCGTATGAAAGCTTAAAGAGCGCGGCGTTTTGTATCTCTCCCGGGTTATATACGGGAACTGTTTTAACTTTTATTCCGGAAGCAATTGTGTCCGCAATTTCCCCTAACCTTTCAAGGTCGGCAGGCTTTACACTTGAGCGAATCGAAAGAAATTTTTCCGCAAGGGTTATATTTTTGCACTTTAGCATGGCTGCTCTGATAAGATTTCCCGCAGCAGGTGCCCAAGAGCCGTTTTCGATAACCGTAACATTTCGGTTTTGGAAATTATGCGCGGTAAGGTCGTTAACAACCGCTTCCATAGTAACGAAAATTCCCGCATTGTAGGTTGACGAAGCAAAGACAATGTGCGAATACTTAAAGCAGGCGGCAACAATATTTGAAGCAGGAATAACGGAAGTGTCAAACATTTCCGTTTTGATGCCCTTTTCGCGAAGTTTTGTTGAAAGAATCTCCGCCGCATTTTCGGTATGCCCGTAGATTGTAGCGTAAATTATACAAACGCCGTTCACTTCCGGAGTATAGGAACTCCATTTGTCATATTTATCAAGGTAGTAAGCAATATTCCTCCGCCAAACAAAGCCGTGAAGCGGACAGATGTACTTAATATCAAGGGTTGCGGCTTTACCTAAGAGTGTCTGAACCTGAGGTCCGTATTTACCGACAATATTTGTGTAGTAGCGGCGCGCTTCGTCAAGGTAATCCCTGTCAAAATCAACCTCATCCGCAAAGAGTGCGCCGTTTATAGCACCGAATGTTCCGAAAGCATCCGCTGAAAAAAGAACGCCGTCGGTTTCGTCATAAGTAACCATAACTTCCGGCCAGTGTACCATCGGAGCAAAAACAAATTTAAATGTATGCATCCCGGTGCAGAATGTATCGAACTCGTTCACAACCATAACGTGTTCATCTATCGCGTTTAATGTGAAGAAGTTCTTTATCATTGTAAGTATCTGTTTGTTACAGATTATGGTTACGTCAGGGTAACGCCTTAAAAGCTCCGAAAGAGTAGCCGAGTGGTCAGGCTCCATATGATGAACTACTACATAATCGAGAGTTCTCCCATTAAGTACAAACTCAATATTTTCAAAAAATTGTTCGGACACGGTAGCATCAACTGTGTCAAAAAGTGTCGTCTTATTGTCAAGACAGAGGTATGAATTAAAGGATACGCCGTTCGGAACGGAATAAACGCCTTCAAACATAGCAAGCCGCCTGTTATTCGCACCGACCCAGACAATATCGTTCGTGACTTTTCTTGTAGAATGCATAAAAATTCTCCTGTTAATTATCTTCTGCTATAATTGTAACACGTAAATATGTAAATGTCAAGAAAATAAATTGCATAAAATATATCTTAAAAGTTAACAAATAATGCTGTTTTTGTGTTTGTTATTCCGTACCCGACTTTTTATAGGACATGGGACTTATACCGACAATTTTTTTGAATTTGTTGTGGAAATAGTTAATATTTGAAAAACCGACCATCTCCGCAACTTCATATACCTTATATTTTCCCGATTCAAGAAGGCGTTTCGCCTCGGTTATACGTATATTATCAAGATAGTTATTAAAATTCTCACCAGTATATTTATGAAAAACTTTTCCGAGATATGCGCTGTTATAGCCAAAAAGCTGTGCAAGCCCTTCAAGTCTTATTTCGGTACGGAAATTTGCGGCAACATACCGAACGATTTTTTCAATGTTACTTTGTGTAGTATCACCGAAAACATTGTCGGATATACCGCAAAGAAGTTCAGAAACATGATTATTAATCTCATAAAGAGAAGGAAGCGACGATATTTTCGCAATATCCTCCGCTGTCGGAAGGTTTGAAGTCTTATTGTCATTCCCGCCCTTTGCGCTTGCCTTAACTATCTCGTTTACGGTATTTATATAGATAAGACGGATTGCTTCGGGAGAAAATCTTCCGCTCATGAAGATATTATGCAGTTTCTCAAGATGGTCAATAAGCTTTTCAATGTCATTAACCGTTACAAAGGCGTAGAGCCTTGCGGTAATATCCTCGGGTTCGCCGCTCTCCGACCAGTATTTACTTAATATGTCGGGTGAAATCACACCGGTGTGCATATAGAGAAATTTCATGCGATATATTTCCGTCGCCGAACGATAGGATTCCTTAATCTCAAAGACAGAATTAACAGTCTTCCCCACCGCCGCGAATTCTGTAGTAATTTTCTCCATGAATTTCGTCGTTTCGGTTTTCCCCTGCCCTATAAAGAGCAGACCGAGGGTATGCTCAAGATCAAGCTTTACATAGATAGGGTTTTCCACGCCCTCTAACATATCGTAAACCATATCGGTTTCATCGGAATTGTCGGAGAGTGAAATAAGCGCAACCGTAAATTTACCGTCTTGCGGGATTCCGGTTATCTGTTCCGCACCGGCTGTTCCTAAAAAGAGCGACTTAATCAGTTCATCCTGTAGATATTCGCTCCCCTTTTGCTTTACAAATTCGGTCTTACGTTCCTCTTTTATTTCGTCCGAAAGCCTGTTTAGTTCTGCTATAAGTTCGTCCTCATCAACCGGCTTAAGTATAAATTTTTTCACGCCGAGAGCGATTGCCGATTGAGCGTAAGAAAAATCGGAATATCCGGAAAGTATAACTGCTTTCCCTAAAAATCCGCGTTTTTTCGCTTCTTCAAGCATATCAAGCCCGCTCATTCCGGGCATACGTATGTCCGCAATAACTATATCGGGAGAAAGTGTCAGGAGTTTTTCAAGCCCCTCATCCCCGTCGCCGCTCTCACCTATTACCTTAAGTCCCAATTCATCCCACGGTATCATCATGCGTAAGCCGCTTCTTACCGTTTTTTCATCATCAACAAGCATTACTCCGAGCATAATTTATTCCTCCGTTTTCGCTCCTGTTTCTCTGGGTAAGGTGAGCCGTATGGTAGTGCCTTTACCGAGTTCGCTGAATATATTCATTCCGTAATCTGCACCGAAGTACTTTTTTATACGCATATGAACGTTCGTTAAGCCGATTGATTTTCCCGAAGAAGTATCGCCGTTTTCAATCTTCTCACGAAGGGAAGTAAGGGTTTGCTTGTCCATACCGCCGCCGTTATCGGAAACTTCAATTATAACGTCTTTTCCTGCGTATTTCACCGCAATCAGAATATAACCGCCCTGCTTGACCTTCTCCACACCGTGTGCATAAGCATTTTCCACAAGAGGTTGGATAATAAGCGGCAATATCATATACTCCCCGTCGGGTTCGCAATATATGTTATAGGTTACTCTGTCGCCGAAGCGCGCAGACTGTAGTTTTAAATAGTTGTGGGTAAAATCTATCTCCGTGTCGAGACTTACGAGTCCGTCCTTAACCGCTAAACTCCTCCGCATGAATTTCCCCAAGACTTTTAAGAGTTCCGCCGTCTCTTTGTCGTCATTAGAGTACGCTTTCATCCTTATTGTTTCGAGAGTATTATAGAGAAAATGCGGGTTAATCTGGCTTGCAAGCGCCTTGAATTCCGCTTCAACCTGATTAAGGCGGAAAGTCTCCGCTTGGAGTTTTGCTTCGGTCGTTTCGGTATTCGATATCATGATACTGTTTACCATCTGTTTTAACAGACCGTAAAGTTCATATATTTCATCTTCGCCCTTAATCTCGTCGCTGAGTTCAAAATCGCCGTCTGTAACCTTATTCATCTGCCGCTTTAAGAAATTAATCCGCCTTGTGAAAAATCCCGTAAGAAGTATTGAAATTAAAATCGACAATATCAAGCAAAGACCGACATACCAAATATATATAAGAGTAACATTTCTGCTTTCTTCGGTTAATTCGGTATAGGGAACTGTCATATATATTCTGAAAGCTGTGCTTGTATAGTTTGTGTTAAAGGGTACTGTTACCGTATAGTTGCTTCCGTAAAAGAAGTTATCCTGTAAAACCGAAGCGGTATCATTACCGTAAAACGGCACGTACATAGTATCGAGGATTTCTTCCGAACTGTTGCTTGAATATATGACAACGCCGTTTGACATTGTGAAGACAACAGGATAACCTATAGGAGATGCTGCGGCAGTATACGCTCCAGGAGAGATAGTTATAACCGCAACAGCAGTCTCGCCGGTTTTCCCTGTTATCGGCTGTATCAGCGCAAGGTAATGCGTCTCCTCACTATTATCCGTCTGCTCCGTTTTTCCGCCGGGAACACTTATGATATTCCAAAAAGCTGTACCATCGGTTTTCGCCTTTTTATACCATGGCAGGTTTTTAGTAGTATCATCAACAGAAATGTATGAACTGTCGGTGAAAGCCAAACCGTTTTCGTAGTAAACAAACACATCTTCAATCTGATTGAGCGACGCAGGAAATCCGGAAAGAGGGTTGCTCCCCTCTCCGGTTGATATGTAGTTTATTAAGGTCTCATCCTGTGACATTTCTTTAGCAACATTCTCCGCAACCGACAGAATGTCTGAAAATCTTGTGCTGACGTTATCGGTATCTGCCTTAAGGTCATTCACAGCATAGTTTTCCAAAATATGCTGTACGCCGACCATGAGATATACGCTGGCAAGAAATACCGGCACAATAATCGCAACACATATCAGAACAAGCTTTGTTTGCATACCCGCGTTGCGGATTGCGGTAAACAGGTTTTTTTTCTTCATATATATTTAAAATTGCAAAAGAGTACAGAACGCTTTAGAACGCATCTGTACTCAGTCGTTTTAGGAAGCCTTTCGCGTAAGCCATGCGTACGCTATATCAAGTGCTTCATAAAGACTTGTTTTTTCTGATGTTTTAATAATAATCTTATCCGGCGGCAGATTATCTGCGGTCGCCATCTTAGAAATTCTAACCTTATCGGCAACCTCAATGTTGCCTACTTTTGCTTTTGAGACGATAGATAATTTACATACGTATTCGTCCGACATATTACCGAAATATATAGTGTCGTTACTTCTTACCAGCGGATACCCTTTGTACTCAAAAAATCTGTTTTCTGCCATAAAATCCTCCTTTAGTGCTGTCAGTCCCCGTATATTAAGTATAACACACGAGAATATAAATTGCAAGCGATTATGTAAAGCCGTGCAAGAATTATTTTACCACACAGCTATAATCATTTTTTGTCAAAAGACGAACATAATAAAAATTTTTATTTAGCGCGGAGAGTAACCTTTTTATCGGTTACTCCCGCATAAATTTTACCATGTCGTAATAATCGGCTTACCCTCGTTATAAAGACCGATGTTGTCAATCAGTCTGTCAACGAATGTTGTCTTACATTTGAAGGAAACAACGTCGTTGAACCTTATAATTGTGCGGCGATCTTCTGCGGTGATAAACTCAAGCTTGTCGTCGATGTCCTCTCCTACAATGTGAACAGTAAGCACAGGTTCGGCATCGGTAGGTTCAAGGTAGAGTTCCTCCGCCGGAGTACGTAGGAGATATTGATAGAATGTCTTGAAAGCTTGTGTGTCGGTTACCGCTTCACCGTTGTGAGTTACCTTAAAATCATCATCGGAAGTTCCAGAAAGGGTAAACTGTTCGTCAAATCCGCTTCCGGTAATACTTACGCCCGAAAGGTCGAATATATAGTTCGCGGTGATGATAGTTGACGTTATGTCGAGAGGTTTTATGGTTGTCCACGGAAGCACATCGGAAGTGAAGGTATAAATAACGTCTCTGCCTTCAACCATACCGTATCTGCCGACAACTTTGCCTGTCTCGTCGGTATACTCGTCACCGAAAGTCATTCCAAAAGGTCCTGCCACAATATCAATGCTAACGCTGCCGAGAGGATTGTCAAAACCATATTCCGCAAGCTTAGCTTCATCGGGGAAAACTTCGGTTACTCCGGCTGCGACAAGGGAATACACAGTGTCGGTTGTTGCCTTTGAACGCGCCGGGTCAAGGTCAAGCCTTACCGGAGACGTCATTATATAGTCTGTCTGATTAGATACTATCCTCTCCGGGTCGGCTTTTCGTTTGTCATACTCGATAACTATATCGTAAGGAAGATCTGTTCTGTCAATCGTCATCTTATTAATTCTTGTCTCGGGTATATCAGGGTCCGGATTCGGATTCTGTACGGGAGTATAAACATTCTTTGAGATGACGCTGTTTTTGCCTTCTAAAAGATTGGCTATCGCGGTGTCGGTAACGGTATAGAGGGTATTTTCGCCCTTTAACATTGCGTAAGATTCTCCTGCCATCGGCGACGGATTGCCGATTAGAAGGTCTTTTATTACGCCGCCTTCAAAGAGTGTTACTATTTCCGCCCGAGGGCTTTCGAGTCCGTATGTCGAAAGATCTGAAGGAGTGTCGGTAACTATCCTCGCCGCTGTAAATTTAGCCGCACTGTTCATTACGGAAATAATGAAATTATTGTCAAGCGGAAGTGATGCGTATTCTTCAACAGACCACACCGCCTGTCCTTCAATGTCAAAGCGTGCGATTTCGTAAAATCCTTTTTCGTTTGTAATAAGGATTGACATTATCTTTGTCGGGTCAATGTCGTAAACAAGCCTTGAGGTTACCTCTGCGGGAGCGGCTGTTGTCTCTGCCGGAGCAGAATCCTCAGGCGGCTTATTGATAAGAACTATCGCGGCGGCGATACCCAAAACAAGAAGTACCGCAAGCCCCGCAATAATGCCTTTTGTACGTGAACTCACTTATTTATGCCTCCTGCGCAAGAGAACTACCGCACCGATTATGAGTACCGCAAGGGGCAGAGCAATCATCAAGACCATATAGGATACGTTGTAACGTTCTTGAGTAACCTCGAACGTTCCGGTATCGTCTGCCTTTGCAGTTACGATAATCGCGCTGGTTTTTCCGGTCATAACGTTAACTGTGGAGATGAAATATTCGGCGTTTGAATAGTTGTTAGAAGAAGTAACGGTAGAATCGAGCATTTCACTCGAACCGAGTACCAAGACATTCGATTTTATCATCTCGTTGTTATCATTGAATGAATATTTGTACGAGAGTGCCATGACAGTATATATGCCTTGCTCTTTTGTTGTGCTTGGTTCTACTCCGTTTAATTCGTCAAGGATTGATGTGTCCGCAAAGGCTGTATCGGAGGTTTGGAGAAGCGGAACTGTATTAACTATACCCTGATTGGAAAAGAGTATGTCAATCGGCGTTGCGGCGAATACAACTGTCGGAAGATTTGTGTTGGAAACACCTTCGGCATAAGGGTTAGAAGCACTGCCGTCAGCATTCATGGTGTTAATCCTTGTCTGGAACCAGTATTCGCTCTGTGCAGTAACGAGTTTTTGCGGGTCGGTTTCGCCTATAACTACTCCCTGACGGAGAGACAAGCCCCATTCGCGGAGGAATGTATTTATATTCGGGGTTTGTTTTTGAGCGGAGTTTGCAAGGTAAACCATATTCTTGCCGTATTTTCCGTCATTCTCAAGGTAGTTATAGATTTGGTCGATAATATTTTCGGGAAAGTCGTTAAGAGGACAATCCACAACAAGTAAGTCCATATCGGTAGGTATAGGCTCGGAAGGATTCCATCTTGCGACATCATAACCGTTGTCTTTAAGCATTTGCTCAATATTTGAAGGAGTATAGCTTTCGGCAGCTTCAACCGACATAAGGTAAGCCTTTAGTCTCTTAACATCTGTTACATAAATAACCGCTGTAGTAAGGACCTGTTCTGCTTTTGAAGATAAAATATCGTATTGGTAGGTTTGATAGTTAAGCTCTGTATTAAAGAGGTCTGAAATCGCGTTAACCTTTACGCGGACAGGCCTCCCCGCATCATCAAGAAGGGAGGTTACAATCGCACCCGATTCAATGCTCCCCTGATATACTGCCGAATAGCGTGCGGCTTCTTCGGGATGAAGCGTTATATCAACGAATTTCAGTTTTATACGTGAGTTTGCCTGAGGATATTTTTTCATTATCTCATAGGCTTGCTTATAGTAAACACCGTATGTCGAACCGTCAGAAGTATTGAGCGCGCTCTCTTGTACCATTACGGCAATCTCAATATTCTGAGTTACCTGTTTCAAGTATTCGGTCGTCTCGGGCGATATTTCGTAAAAATCGTCTGCTGTAAGGTCAACGGTGAGGTTATTCTGTGTGGAAAGCACTCCGACAATAACATTTACAAGCACAACCGCTGCTATAACGATAATCGTTATAATTATCGAAAGCGTTCCGTACTTGAGTTTTTTAAGATTTACTTTGCGGCGTTCAGTTTCCGTAACGCCCGCCTCATATTCGGTGTTTTTTTCATTATCATTCATATTCTTTCACTTCCTTTCAGTTAGTTCCAACGTCTGCGCTCTAAAGCCCTGACAGTCAGGAAGTTAAAGATAAACACAACGCTTAAGAAAAACAGTATGCTTGTAACGCTTAAAATCCCGGCGGTAAACTCATTATATCGGGTATAAAAGCCTATGTTTGTAAGGATTGTTGATATAAATTCGTTAGTCACGCTGTTTGAAAGAGTATCTATCTGGAAAAGCAGATAGTTTACGATGAAGGCTATAATCGCAGCCACTACTTGGTTTTCCGTCATTGCCGAGACAAATTCGCCTATCGCTATAAATGAAGCGCCGAGAAGGAAATAACCGAGGAAATTACCTACCATAACCGCCCAGTCAAGCGAACCTGCAAGCCCGTTTAGGATAAATGCGAAGACTATAAATATCGCCATTCCCACAAGGAGAATCGTACAGGCGGCAAGAAATTTTCCGCCGACGATTGAGAAGAGGTTAACCGGAGCGGTGAGTAAACATTGATCGGTTTTTTGGCGTTTTTCTTCGGTGAAAAGCCGCATCGTAAGGAGCGGTACTATGAATATCAAAAGGAAGAATGCGCCGGAATATGCTGCTGAAACTTCGGCAAGTCCGGAAACCATGTTATAATAGACAAAAAAGTAAGAAGCGTAAAAATACAGTATCGCTATGAATACGTACGCTATCGGAGAGGTAAAATAAGCTTTAACTTCTCTGCGGTAAATCGCGCCCATTCTTAATCCTCCTCGCTTTCATTTGCAAGTTCAATATCAAGGCTTGCTTCGTAGTTTGCGCCATATTTGCTCAGTTTGCTGTTCTCATTAAATTGTCTGAGTACAGAATGAGTTTCAAGTACTTCGTTAGCAGTATAGAGCGATTCAAGCTTAACCCTGACATCCGTTTCTTTAGGCTTATCCAGTTTATCAAGCTTTTCTATTGCTTTGTCGTCACCCATAGTTATCATGAGGAAGATATCCTCAAGCGTCATTTCGTCATTTTGCAGGGACAGAAGATTCCAGCTGCGGGCAGCAATCCGCTTAACAAGCTCGCGCCTTATGTCATCACTGACTTCTATTTCGTAGTCGAAAGCGTTCTTTTCGCGCTCCATATCGGCTGTGACTTTTTCTACACCTTTTATGCCTTTGATAACCTTAAGAATTTCTTCTCTGTCGCCTTCAATTCGTGCGATAACACGCTTTTCGCCCGTAACGTTTTTCGTTAAGTCTTCCATGTTGCCGTCTGCCGCAATTTCGCCCTTATTTATGATTATTACTCTGTCGCAGGTTGACTGAATTTCCGACAAAATGTGAGAAGATAAAATAACGGTGTGACGTTTTCCGAGTTTTTTAATAAGCGTTCTGATTTCGATAATCTGCTTCGGGTCAAGTCCGACGGTAGGCTCGTCTAAAATGAGTATCGGAGGGTTTCCGATAAGCGCCTGGGCGATGCCCACCCGCTGGCGATAGCCCTTGGACAGGTTCCGGATAATCCGGCGGCGCACCCCGGCGATTTGGGTTTCCCGCACGGCCTCGGCGATTTGTTCGGCGCGTTCGGCCCGGGGCACCCCCTTGGCCTTGGCGA